>NZ_JBEVAL010000035.1:0-29093 GCF_051297115.1 Meiothermus cerbereus | reverse complement strand
TAGAAATCGTTCCCTCCGTGTCCCTGTCCATGTTTTTCAACTTTTGTCGTGTACTTAGGAAGCCGGTATAAAAGGCCCCAGTCGTTGCGCAAAAGGGGGTCTACCGCGTAGTCGTCCACAAAATCGCCGCAGTCGTAGAGGATGGGCCTGCCACGGTAGACCTCAATGCCCTGGAAGACGTGGGCGCTATGGCCGTGAAAAACATCGGCCCCGGCCTCTATCACCGCCCGGGCAAAGGCACGAAACAGAGGCGGCGGGCGCAGGCGCATATTGGGCCCCCAGTGGGCCGAAACCATCACCAGCCCGGCGCCCAGCCTTCGGGCCTCCTCAATTTGCTCACGCAACACCGCAACAGATTCAGGGACAGCCGGCAGGTAATGGGTGCCCGGCGCATCCTGGCCTGCTTTCCAGCCCGGTTCGTTGTCGGTGAAGGCCACCACACCCACCTTCAAGTTCGCGGCCTGCAAAATGGCCGGGCGACGGGCCTGCTCGAGGTTCCTGCCCGCACCCACATAGGCAATTCGGGCCTGCTCGAGCAGTTCCAGCATCTGCAAGAAGGCTTCCTCCTGGTAGTCGAGCACATGGTTGTTGGCCAGCACCACGCAGTCTATGCGGGCCAGCTGGAGGGCCTCGAGGGCACGGGGATGGGCGCGGAAGTGGAAGGCCTTTTCCCAGCGGCTAAAGGGCCTGCCCCTATCGGAGATGACGCACTCGAGGTTGACCACCCGCAGGTCGGCTTGGTGCAGTTCCTCCAGCACGTTTCCGAAGGGGTAAGCTGGCCCGTAGCGCAGCAGGACCTCGTTCACCAGGCGGCCCAGCATCAGATCACCTGTCAGGCAAATGGAAACCATGTCCTTCCTCCCAGCCCAGCTTGGGCCAATAGTCGAGCAACTTCGGCGTTTTTCATCGCACCACCAGCAGCGGCGCCGACAAACGGGCCAGCAGATCCTCCAAGCCTTCCCCGGCCAGCAGGGGCAGGTCGGCCCCGACCACCAGCCCATCGCAGCCGCTGCGGGCAAAGACCTGGAGCAGTTGTTCCAGGCCAACCTCCCACAGGTGCACGGGCCGGATCAGGGCGCCCTGTCGCACCTGCCAGGCCTGCACGGCAGAGGTCAGGCCATTTTCGCCCAGTATCACCACCGTCAGGGGCTGGGAGGGGTCCTCCATGAAGGCCCGGGCTGCTTCCAGCAGGGCCTCGGGGTTGCTGGCCTGGGGGTGCAGAACCACCATCGGATGCCAAAACGGCACCCCCCGCGGCTGCAACAAGACCCAGCGCGCCGCCTGGGGCAGCACCAGCCGCAGCGCAGCGGGGGTCGGCACCGCCAGGCCCATCACCCGGCCTGCGGTGCCAATCACCCATAAATCCTCCTGCGCCACCCCTTCGTTCAGGGCTCGCTCGAGCTCCCCCCGCAAAACTTGGGCCTGCCAGGCCACCCCCAGCCGCCGGGCGGCCTGCTCGAGCTCGGCCTGGGCCTGGGCCGCCAGGGCCCGTAACTGGGCCTCCAGCCGCGCTGGGTCTACCCCGCCGCCCCAGGGACTGACCTGGCGGGCCACCGGCAGGCGGGCCCAGCGCAGGAGGCGGGGGTCTTCCAGGAAAAGCCCCAGCACCTCGGCCCCCAGCCGGGCGGCCAGCTCCACCGCCGCAGCGATGCTCTGGGCGTCGCGGGCGGCCACATCCAGGGCCAGAATGACCCGGCGGATGCGGTTCATGCACCCCCCCCTGCAGGCGGCGCAGCAAAGGCCCGTACCTGCTCGGCAAAGGCCATCAGTTGGGCCTCCACCCGGGCATTCAGGCTGCCCTGGGGGAAGCGCCCGTCCTCGCCCCGTTCACCCGCCTCCTGGCCCGTGAGAATCGAAAGGGCCTCGTCCACCGTGTCCACCGCCCAGACCTTGAACTGCCCCTGCGCCACTGCTGCCACCACCTCGGGTCTTAGCATCAGGTGCTGAACGTTGGCCCGGGGAATAATCACCCCTTGCTCGCCATTCAGGCCCGCATCGCGGCAAACCTCGAAGAAGCCCTCGATTTTTTCGTTGACCCCACCAATGGGCTGGGCCTGGCCGTGCTGGTTAACCGAGCCGGTAATGGCAATCCCCTGGCGGATGGGCACCTGGGCCAGAGCCGAAAGAATGGCGCACAGCTCGGCCATGGAGGCACTGTCGCCCTCCACCCCGCTATACGACTGCTCGAAGACCAGGCTGGCCGAGAGCGAGAGGGGCCGCTCGCGGGCGTAGCGCTCGCCCAGGAATCCGGCCAGAATCAGCACCCCCTTGGAGTGCAGGGGGCCTCCCAGCGCCACCTCGCGCTCGATGTCCACCACCTCGCCTTTGCCCAGCCGTACCCGCGCGGTGATGCGGGTGGGGTGCCCAAAGCTATAGCCCCCCAGGTTAAGCACGGTAAGCCCGTTGACCTGCCCCACCCTGGCCCCGCGGGTGTCCACCAGCAGGACACCCCGCCGCACCGCCTCCTGCAGGCGTTCCTTAAGGCGGCTGGCCCGGTAGACCTGCTGCTGGATGGCCTGCTCGACATCCTGGGCAGTAATGACCGGGTGCTGGGCCTGGGCGGCCCAGTGGTCGGCCTCGCGCAGCAGATCCAGGAGGGCCTCGAGCGCGGTCGAGAGCTTGTGGGCGTCGGCGGCCAGACGCGACCCGTGCTCGATCACCCGGGCCACCGCCTCTCTTTCCAGGGGCCGCAGCTGCTCGCGCTGGGCCAGCAAAGCAATCAGCCGCGCATAGGCCTCTTCGCTTTCGGGGGTGCGCTCCTGGGCGTCCTCGAAGTCGGCAGCCACCTTGAACAGCTCGAGGAAGTCGGGGTCGTAGGCCGAGAGCAGGTAAAAGAGCAGCCGATCCCCCACCAGAATCACCTTGACCTGCAGGGGAATGGGGGCCGGTTGCAGGGTGACGGTGCTGCTCAGACCCAGCACATCGCTCACCGAGCGAATCTGGATCTCTTTGGCCCGCAGGGCCCGTTTGAGCTCCTCCCAGGCATACGGCTGCAACAGCACCCGCCGGGCATCCAGAATCAGATAGCCCCCATTGGCGCGGTGCAGGGCCCCCGGGCGAATCAGGGTGAAGTCGGTGACCAGGTTGCCAAACTGGGCGCGGTACTCGATGCGGCCCAGCAGGTTGGCCAGCGAGGGGTAGTCTTCTTCCACCACCGGGGCCCCCCGGCTGCCGGAGTTGTCCACCAGCAGGTTCACCCGGTAGCGCTCGAAGCTGCGGCTGTCGGCGAGCATCTTGCCCAAAGCGGCCTCGAGGGGGTTCTCCGCGTCGCCCGGGGCTGCCATGAACTGCCCGGCGTTCTCGATCAGGTCTTGCTCGACCATCTCCAGGTACCCCAGCACCTCGGGCAGCTCGAGGTAAAAAGCGCGCACCCCGCCCAGCAGGTGGGCAATGGCGTGGCGGGTTACCTCGCGGCCCAGCTCACGGATTTTGGCCCGCCGCTCGCTCTCCCACTGTGGGGCTTGCTGCAGGATGGCCTGCAGCTTCTGGTGCAGGGTCTCCATGGCTTCCTGGATACGCTTTTGTTCTTCTTCGGGCAGCTTCTCGAACTCTTCGGGGGTGATGATTTCCCGGTTGCGCACCGGGGCCAGTCCCATGCCCATGGGGGTGCGGATGATGGCGATGCCCTGCTGGTTGGCCTCGGCCTGGAGGGCATCGAAGCTGGCCTGTTGTTTTTGCTTGAGCTCCTCTTCGATAATCTGCCGCCGGGTGCGGTAGTCCTCGCTCTCGAAAGCTGCCGGAATGGCCACCCGCAACTCCTCCACCAGGCGCTCCATACTGGCTTTGAGCTGGGCACCCCGTCCGGCAGGAAGGCGCAGGGCCTGGGGCTTGTGGGGCTCGAGGAAGTTGTGCACATAGGCCCAGTCCTGGGCGGGGGGCTCGAGCTCGGCCTGGGCCTGGGTAAAGTGGCGCACCAGACTGAGCTTGCCCACCCCCATGGGCCCCAGGGCAAACAGGTTGTAGCCTTCATGGCGGATGGTCAGCCCAAACTGCAAGGCCCGGATGGCCCGCTCCTGGCCGGGAAATTCCTGCAGGGGCTCGAGCTCGGCGGTGGTGCGAAAGGCAAAGCGCTGGGGATCGCAGGAGTTGCGCAGCGCGTCTACCGGTAGCAGGTTGGCCTCCAGGCTTGTGGGTTCAAGCATGTTCCGCCCCCTTGGCCAGGCCCAGATGCTTCACAAACCAGCCCCGTGCCAGCCGGGCCACTTCCTCGAGCTTCCCCGGCTCCTCAAAGAGGTGGGTAGCCCCCGGCACCACCACCAGCTTTTTCTCGCAGGAAAGCCGCTCGAAGGCCTGCTGGTTGAGCTGTAGCACCCCCTCGTCCCAGCCCCCCACCAGCAGCAGGGTGGGGGCCCTGACCTTTTCCAGGGCATCCCCAGCCAGGTCGGGCCGCCCCCCACGGGAAACCACCGCCCGAATCCGCTCTGGAAGCCGCGCCGCCGCCATCAGGGCCGCCGCAGCCCCGGTGCTGGCCCCAAAATAGGCCTGCTCGAGCTGCCGGGTTGTGGGCTGTTGGGCCAGCCACTCGCTCGAGGCCACCAGGCGTTCGGCCAGCAGGCCAATATCAAAACGGTACTGCCGGGTGTGAATATCCCGCTGCTCCTCGGCCTCGGTGAGCAGGTCCAGCAGCAGGGTCGCCAGCCCAGCGTGCTGTAGCTCCTGGGCCACATAGCGGTTGCGCGGGCTGTGCCGGCTGCTGCCGCTGCCGTGGGCAAAAACCACCACCCCACTGGCCCCCGGGGGGATACAGAGATCACCCGCCAGCACGGCGACAGAACCAAGGGGAATAAAAACCGGTTCGCAGGGGAAGGTTTGCGGCGTCGTCATGGTCAACCTCGCTCAACAGCCTGGGGTAGGCGCTTCTTCCAGATAAGACTGAACCCGGCCAATTACCAGGGCGTTACCAGCGGTTGTGGGGGGCAGAAAAAAGCACCTGATACCGGATTCAAAAAGATAGTCTTCAAACAAAAAATCCTAAGAGGCTATCTTTTTGAATCCTAGAGCACTCCCTTTGGTCGGGTTAGTTCGCCACCATTCGGTGACGAACTAACCGAATCTGGTATGACCCCTATACTTGAGCAAGGTGAATCATGGCAGGCCGATCCGACATCAAAAACATGGCCTTGTTTTGCGATTTCGAGAACATCGCCCTGGGGGTGCGGGAAGCCAAGTACCCCCGCTTCGACATCCAGAAAATCCTCGAGCGGCTCTTGCTCAAAGGCAGCATTGTGGTCCGCAAGGCCTATTGCGACTGGGAGCGCTACAAGGAGTTCAAAGCCACCATGCACGAGGCGGGCTTCGAGCTGATCGAGATTCCCCACACCCGCCTCTCGGGCAAAAACTCCGCCGACATCCGGCTGGTGGTCGACGCCCTCGACCTTTGCTACACCAAGTCGCACGTGGACACCTTTGTCATCATCAGCGGGGACTCCGACTTCTCGCCGCTGGTCTCCAAGCTGCGGGAAAACAACCGGCTGGTCATTGGGGTGGGGGTCAAAAAATCCACCTCCGACTTGCTGACCGCGGCCTGCGACGAGTTCATCTTCTACGACGACCTGGTGCAAGAGGAGCTGGCCCAAAAACGGGTTGCCAAGCCCAGCAAACCAGGCGCCAGGAGCAAAGCTGTCGAAACGCCGCAGGATAAACAGCAGGAGGCCCTCGAGCTGGCGGTCGAGACCCTTCTGGCCCTGCAAGCCGAGCGCGGTGGGGAGGAGCGCATCCTGAGCTCGCTGGTCAAACAGACCCTCAAGCGGCGCAAACCGGGCTTCAACGAGGCCTCCTATGGCTTCCGCTCCTTTAGCGCCCTGCTGGAGGAAGCCCAGCGCCGGGGGCTTTTGCGCCTCGAGCGCGACGAGCGCTCGGGGGGCTATATCGTGTACCCTCGAGGTGAGTAAGGCCCCCAATTGCGGCCCTGGGGAAAGGGCAGAATAAAGGCATGCTGCGCGACCTTCGTAGCGACTACACCTACGGCACCCTGAACGAGCAGGACGCCGACCCCAGCCCCTTCCGGCAGCTAGAGCGCTGGCTGGCCGAGGCCCTCGAGACCCACCTCTACGAGCCCCACGGCATGACCCTCTCCACCGTGGGGGCCAATGGCCGCCCCAGCAGCCGGGTGGTGCTGCTGCGGGGGCTGGATGAGCGGGGTCTGGTGTTTTTTAGCAACTACCACAGCCGCAAAGGTAGGGAGCTCGAGGCCAACCCCTGGGCCTGCCTGAACTTCTGGTGGCCCCCGCTGGAGCGTCAGGTGCGTGTCGAGGGGCAGGTCGAGCAGGTTGAACCCCAGCTCTCCGACGAGTACTTTGCCAGCCGCCCCTACGACAGCCAGATTGGGGCGGCGGCCAGCCCCCAGAGTGAGGTGATTGCCAGCCGGGAGGTACTCGAGCAGCGCATCGCCGAGCTTAAGGCCCGCTACCCCGAAACCGTGCCCCGCCCGGCCCACTGGGGGGGCTACCGCCTGAAGCCCGACACCTTTGAGTTCTGGCAGGGTCGCCCCAACCGCCTGCACGACCGGCTGGTCTACCGCCTGCAGCCGGATGGCAGCTGGAACATTGAGCGGCTGGCCCCCTGAGGCAGTAGTGTCTCCATAAGCGAAATGCGAGACGCCGTACCGAAAGTTCGCTTTAGGAATTGCGCCAGGTATGCATTGACTCATTCCGCTGGTTTTGCCAATCTGCCCTGGCGCAACTGTGAGGCCTGAACTCCCCCGGGGGTGAGCAGCCCACAGGTCATACCGGCTTCTGGCTACCAGTACAGACCCAGGCCCAGTTCGTGCAAAGCCTGATGTCGGGCTTTGTAGTCGGGCATGATCTGTTCGACCAGGGCCCAGAAGCGGGGGCTGTGGTTGAGCACCTTCAGGTGGGCCATCTCGTGCACCACCACATAGTCCAGCACCCGCAGGGGCAGCATGACCAGCCGCCAGTTAAAGCGCAGCTCGCCTTTGGCGTTACAGCTCCCCCAGCGCTTTTTCTGGTTGCGGATGAGCACCCTGGGCATGGGCCAGCCCAGCTCGTCGGCGTAGTGCTTTACCCGCCGGGTAATAACCTCCTCCGCGCGAACCCTGTACCAGTTTTCCAGCATCTCGCGCACCTCTTCGCTGTGCACGTTTGGAGTCCCGGCCTGCACCAGCAAAACATTGCCCTTGAGGGCCACCGCGGCCTGGCTTCTGGGCCTGGGCAAAAAGTCGAAGTCGAAGAGCTCGGGCTGAAAGAGGGCATCCGGACAGCGCTTGCTTCCGGCCACAGGTTCAGTCTGCACCTGCAGGCTAACCCGGCGGCCCAGGTACAGGAATTCTTCCCCACTCACAAATCGCTTTCGTGGCTCCAGGCGGCTCTTAAACTCGCTGTATTTTTCAGCAATCCAGCGGGCTTTGGTATTGACCAGGGCAACGACCTGCTCCAGGGGCATGCGTTTGGGTGCAGCAACCCGCACCCCTTGAACGTCAATGGTAATACCCACCGTCCGGCGGCGGGCACTGCGGCGGATGGTATAGCGGATGGTTTTGTTCTGGTAGTACAGGGTGGCTTTTTCTGTTTCTGGCATCCGGGCTTAATCCTATCCAGAACGAGCAAATCAAATGGTGAGATGAGGGCTTGTAAATTTAGGTAGTGCCTTATTCGTGCAACCACTTTTGTTTGTATACAGAATCCATTCTTAATACTTCAATTTGTTGCCATTCTCACAAGCGCTCCAGTACGCTGTCTTCCACAGACAGCCTGGGCTATTGTGCGGATAAAGCGCTAGATGGCCTCGAGGATCTGGGCTCTGGCTTTTTCCTGCTCGAGCAACTTCCGATCTGTATCCCATCCCAGTTCACAGCCCATCAGTTCAGCTACCTGAGGCACAGCCGCCAGTGCCGCTGAAGTATCGAGGAAGGCCAGACGGGTGCGGCGGGCCAGCACGTCGAGGGGGGTCTGGGCCATCTCGTAGCGGGCGGCATAAATGACCTCGGCCTCGAGGTAGGGCCACTCCTGCGCCAGCCGATGGTCGTAACCTTGCGCCGCAATCTGGGCCACCAGCGGGGCACGGGAGCCATAGGCCTGGTGGAGGTGCTGGGCAACATCCGGGGGAAAACCCATCTGCTTTAGCTTTTTGGCTCCATCTGGCACAAAACCCTGCCCCCCCAGAAGCGGGATTTGCTCAGTGCAGGAGGGGCCTGCTTGCAGGCCAAACTGCCCCACGGCATAGTTGACCAGATCCAGCGCCATCTTGCGGTAGGTGGTCCACTTGCCGCCGGTAAGGGTCAGTAGCCCCGAAGGGCTTTGCTGAATCAGGTGGTCTCGAGCCAGCCGGGCGGTGTCGGCCTCGGGGCGCGAGACCAAAGGGCGCAGCCCCGACCAGCTGGCCCGCACGGCTTCCCTTGGAATCTCACCCAGGTAGGGCTTAACCTGCCTGAGCACGTAGCCGATCTCCTCTTCACTCACCCTGGGGTGGTCTACGATTGGGGCAGGGTGGTCGGTAGTACCCACCAGGGTTGCACCCTGCCACGGCAGCACGAACACCACCCGCCCATCCTCGGTTCTGGGAATCAGCAGGCCTGTATCGGAGGGGCTATATTTTTTGTCCAGCACGATGTGAATTCCCGAACTGGCCTTCAGCAAAGGCGGTGTGCTGGGGTCGTCCATGCGCCTGATGGCGTCGGAGAAAGGGCCGGTGGCGTTGACCACCACCCTGGCGGCCACCTCCACTTCGCCACCACCCAGGCGGTCTTGTACAACCGCACCCACCAGGCGGCCGTTTTGCTTGGGCAGGGCTGTTACCTGGGCATAGTTGAGCACCACCGCCCCCTGCTGAGCAGCAGTCAGCGCCAGTTCCACATTAAAGCGGGCATCGTCGAACTGCCCATCCTGGTAGGCCACCGCACCTTTGAGACCCTTGGGTTTAACCAAAGGGAAACGTTCCAGGGTACCTTGGGCATTGATGAACTGTGCAGGCTGCAGGCGGGCTCCGCCGGCCAGAAGGTCGTACAGCTTCAGTCCGGTGTAGTAGTAAGGCACTTCCCAGACCCTATACAAAGGGGTCAGAAGCCACAGGGGGCGGGCCAGGTGGGGTGCGTTCTTAATCATGGTGGCCCGCTCATGCAGCGCGTCGCGCACCAGGTTGAGCTGCACTTTGTCAAAGGTCTTGACGGCAAGCTCCAGGTAGCGTACCCCCCCGTGAATCAGCTTGGTGCTGCGGCTCGAGGTGCCCTCGGAAAAATCGTAGCGCTCCACCAGGGCGGTTTTCAGACCCCGGCTCGCAGCTTCAAGGGCCACCCCTGCCCCGGTGGCACCTCCACCGATTACCAATAGGTCGAAGGTTTCCGAGGCAAGCCTTTTCAGCAGTTCGGTGCGTTCCATAGCTCTACGCAATAGCCTAACCCAGGCAGCAGAAGGCCACCAAGGGTCATTGGTCTGTGCCAGGCCGGGTTTTTACACCAATGATTGACCACTAAAAGCCCAGCACCGGGAAATCCAGCCGCTGCCTCAGCCTTCAGCCATCAGGCTGGAGTTGGCAAACACCTGTCCAATTACCTCTTCGATGGCGGGCTCCCGCACTTCCAGGTCGTCTATGGGTAGCTCGTGCAGCATCCGGCTCACCAGGGCCACCAGGTCTTCCCTACGTACTAAAAGCCGGGCCTCGAGCCCCTCCCAGGCCCGCACCTCGCCAAACTGCTCCAGCCGCGCTCTGGCTATAGGCTGCCCCAGCTGCAGGCGCACCTCGCGGTATGGGGCGAAGCGCTCGAGCAGCCCCTCCAGCCCCCCATCGTAGATCAGACCCCCCCGGTGAATCATCAAAACCCGCTCACATAGGGCGGTGATGTCGGCCATGTAGTGGCTGGTGAGCAGAATGGTGGCCTGGTAACGCTGGTTGTAGGCACGCAAAAACTCCCGCACCGCTACCTGGGCGTTGACATCCAGCCCCAGGGTGGGCTCGTCCAGAAACAAAACCTGGGGCCGGTGCAAAAGCGCCGCCAGCAGTTCGGCCTTCATGCGCTCGCCCAGGCTCAGTTTGCGCACAGGCTGGTTTAGCTTTCCCTCCAGCGAAAGCATCTCGCTCAGCTCGGCAACACGCTTTTTGAACTCAACCTCGGGAATTTCGTACACCGCAGCGTTCACCCGAAAGCTGTCGGCTGCCGGCAGGTCCCAGATGAGCTGCTGCTTGTTGCCCATTACCAGGGTGATCTTGCGCAAGAAAGCATACTCTCGCTTGAAGGGCTGGTGTCCGGCCACTTCTACCCGCCCCGCGCTGGGGTAGATCAGGCCCGACAGCAGCTTGAGGGTGGTGGTCTTGCCAGCCCCATTAGGCCCCAAAAAGCCCACCACTTCGCCCGGTGCAATCTGAAACGATACGTTTCTGACCGCCTCTACCTGCCGGTATTTGCGCTTAAAAAAGTGCCGCATGGTGCCCACAAAACCGGGCTCTTTGAGGGCCACCGGATAAAACTTGGAGAGGTTTTCGGCCCGAATTTGGCTCACCTGAAGCAGTATAGCCCGACGAAAGGCGTCAAGTAGCCATCCAGCAGCGCCAGACCAAATTTGTAATCAAGCGGTAATGCCTGGGTGGTAGGGTGGGCGGAGCAAGGGGTTCCTTTGGGTATGGCTAAACAGGAGGTCAGCATGAGGCCCTTTAAAGACCGCAGCCAGGCTGGTGAACTGCTGGCCGAGCGGCTGGTGGAACTGGGGTATGATCAACAACCCAACCTGCTGGTGTTTGGCCTGCCTCGAGGGGGTGTTCCGGTGGCCTTTCAGGTGGCCCGCCGACTAGGGGCACCCCTCGAGGTCTGGGTAGTACGCAAGCTGGGCACCCCCGGCCACGAAGAGCTGGCCATGGGGGCCATTGCCTCGGGCGGAGGGCGGGTGCTCAACCAGGAGATTGTGGACAGTTTGCAGATTTCAGCCCAGACCATCGCCGCCGTCGAACAGCAGCAGCTGGCCGAGCTACAGCGCCGCGAGCAGCTGTACCGCGGCCACCGGCCTTTCCCCGACCTAAGGGGCAAGACTGTTTTACTGGTCGACGATGGGCTGGCTACCGGGGCCACCATGAAGGCCGCCATCGCCGCGGCCCGGCAAAAAAAGCCCGCCCGGCTGGTGGTAGCCGTGCCGGTAGCGCCGCCCGATACGGTGGCGGAAATTCAGGCCCTGGTGGACGAGGTGGTCTGCCTGATCACCCCGCCTTTTTTCCAGGCGGTGGGCTTGTGGTACGAACACTTTCCCCAGACCTCTGATGAGGAAGTGCTGGCCTTGCTGCAAGCCGCCCGCCCGTCCGGTGCTTCGGCCAGGCCAGTCCCATTTGATGCAGGGTAAAGGCGTAGATGTCGGCCTGCTCCTCGCTCAGCATCCGGGTGGGCTTGCCCAGGTCGTGTCCGGCCTGGGTCTGAACTCGAATAAGGATGGGGGCAGGGCCTCCCGCAAACTCGAGGGGGGGCTACATCTCCGGGGTAACCTGCTCGGGGTGGGGTTTTGCGCTTCTGAGCTGGCTGATCAGGGTCGCGGCAATAATCAGACCGGCCCCCACCAACCCCTGCAATCCCAGCCGCTCGCCCAGCAAAACGTAGGCGAAAGCCACCGCATACACGGGCTCGAGGGTAAAAATCACCGCGGCCTGGGGCGCCGGAACCAGGCGCTGTCCCAGGGCCTGTAGCCAGATGCACAGCGCCGAGGCCACCAGACCCAGGTACAAAAGCGAAAAGTAGGGAAAGCCGGCGGCATTCCAGACAGGCCCTTCCCAGAACATCCAGACCAGCGAAAGAAGGGCGACGGTCAGCATCTGCACGCCGGTGAGGGCAAGGGTCGAAAAACGCTGGGCAAAGTGCTCCAGGCGCCAGATATACACCGCATACGACAGGGCGGTTCCCAGCGTCCACGCATCACCCAGGTTGAGCGGCGAGCCGTCGTAGGACAGGAGCCCCACCCCCAGAATAGCCAGCCCCGCCGACGACCAGATGGGCCAGCCCAGGCGCTGCCCCAGCACCCCCAGCAGCATGGGCAGGGCCACCACGTACAGCGTGGTAATGAAGGCGCTGCGGCTGGCGGTGGTGTGCTGCAGGCCCACGGTCTGGGTCAGGTAGGCCACAAACAACACCCCCCCGAGCTCGAGGCCCGCCACCCACAGCCTGGGGTCGCGCCGGAACAAAAACGGCACAAAAACCAGCGTGGCAATGGCAAAGCGCACGAAGTTGATCTGTCCGGGTTCCAGGCTTTCCAGGCTGTCCTTCACCAGCACAAAAGTGCTACCCCAAAACAGTGTAGCCAGGTTGAGATAGATTAGTCCTAAAAGCTGGCCGCGACGCACAAGAAAGAGTTTACCGGTTTCCCAAGCCCGTGTTCGCCGCTTTTTGGAAAGACCCTCGAGGGCCGGGCCTTTCCCAGCGGATGACAGCAGGAGGCATCAAAAGGCAGTGTCCTCAAGTGGCAACGCAGGCCTCAAACCTCGTGCACCTCACGCAGCGAAAAGCGTTGCAACCAGGGCTTGCGCTGGGCCTGCATCCCCGTGGGCACCACCTGAACGGGCACTGTAGCGTTGGCCAGAATGCTCTGGGCGACCAAACCCAGCACCTCCGGGGCTGGCCGGGCAAGATCGTGACTGCCTATCACAATCAGGTCGGCGTGGGTTTGCTGGGCGGCTTGGGCTACCACTGC
The DNA here is from genome assembly GCF_051297115.1 of Meiothermus cerbereus. Lineage (GTDB taxonomy): Bacteria > Deinococcota > Deinococci > Deinococcales > Thermaceae > Meiothermus > Meiothermus cerbereus_A. Next base: position 16,479 of record NZ_JBEVAL010000035.1, on the reverse strand, counting down.
GCCAATGTTCTGGCTGCCGGGCTCTACCAGCACCACCCGCGGCGGGTGGCGGGCCCCCTGCGCCATCCTGGCAAAGGTCTCGGGGGTCGAGGCGCTGGTGTTCTCGAGCACATGCAGCAACGTCACCTTGCAGCCCAACCAGCGGGAAAGGTTGAGGGCATGCTGAACAGCCGCCAGGCTGCCCGCCCCCAGCCCCACCGGAACCAAGATGTGACGAAACACAAGCACCTCCCAAACTCGAAACCAGGATGAATCCCAGGCATTACCAGGCTGTTACCAGCTATAACGCTCGTGCGCGGGCAGAGCAACCCCAGGAAAACCTGGCCGTATGACCTTGCCCTGCCCGCAAATCACGCACTTTCCCAGCCCGCTACTCCAGAAGCCTCTACTCCTTTTGGCGGATGAAGCGGTAATGGTTTTGTAACAAAATTAAGCCATGAAAAGGATGTCGTACCGTTCAGAACAGGCTGCGCCTGCGCTCGAGGTACGCACCTTGGGCCAGGTGGAGGTTTTGGTTGCAGGCCGTCCTGCTATCTGGCATGCCCATACAGCGGAGGAACTTTTCTTCTACCTGCTCTCGTACCCCGAGGGCAAAAGCAAGGCGGAAATCCTCGAGACCCTGTGGGGCCTCGACCCCGACCCGGTAGCCAACAACCGTTTCCGGGTAACGCTCTTTCGGGTTCGCAGCGCCCTGCAGAACCCCCAGGCCATTCAGGAGGATCACGGACGCTATAGCCTGAGCAAGGTCGTTTTGCAAAGCACCGACCTGTACAACTTCTATCAGGCGCTGTCCGAGGGCCACCGGGCCAGCTCTGATACAGCCCGTCTGGAGAGCTACCACAAGGCCATTGCGCTGTACCGGGGCGATTATCTGCCGGGTTTCTCGACCAACTGGGTCTCGCAGGCCCGCGAAGAACACAAAACCGCCTACGTGCAGGCCCTGCTCGAGGTGGCCCTCATCTACCACGACCGCACCGACTGGGGGAATGCCGCCACCTATCTCCAGCGGGCGCTAAAAGCCGACCCCTACCTGGGCGAGAACTACCACCAGCGCCTGATGTGGTGCCTGGCCGCCGCAGGGGATCGCTACGGGGCCATCGAGCACTACCGTCGCTTTGTGAAATTCCTACACGAAGAGCTGGGGGACACCCCCATGCCCGAGACCCAGGCCCTGGCCGAACACATCAAGCTAAACCAGCCCCTCCTGCCCTACCCCGAGATGCCGAGCCTCTACAGCCATGTGGCCTGACGGGCCCGCGCCAGGGCTGCCTGCAAACCAAGCCCCATTCGTCCTGTAATGCCCAGGTAATTGGTAAAACCTTGAATCGAGATAGGAGGCGGCACCTGCCCCAACCACACCCATCGAGTAAGGAGGTTGCTATGTTGACCCAGGAAGTCACCCGCTATATCCGCGAGTTCGTGGCCCCAAGGGTTGCACCGGTGTTGTCGCTGTATCTGGATGTCAACCCGGCCAACCCAGACAATCAGGGCAAGGCCTATCTGTTGCGGGCCCGCGAGGCCATCGCCGCCACCCAGACCCCGCCGGAGGTTGGCAAAAAAGTTCTGGAGGCGCTCGAGCGCAGCCTGCCCCAGGCCAAAAGCCGGGTGGTCTTTGCCGCAGAGGGTTGGATGGAAATCTACGACCTGCAGGTAGACCTGCCCCTCGTTCAGGGGGCCGAGGCCCGCTGGGGCGAGCCCTACCTGACCCCTATTCTGTACGTGCTCGACGAGTACGACCGGGTGGGGGTGGTCTATATTGATAGCGAAAAGTGGCGCATGTTCGAGGTATACCTGGGCGAGATTGAGGAGCTACCGGGGGCCTTCAGGGCCGTAGCCACCCAGGAGTGGAACCAGCTCACCCAGGACGGCTCGGGTCGGCGCTACACCCAGGGCGGCATCCACCGGGCCGCGGCCAACACCGACCGCTTCGAGCGTCGGCTCGATGCCTGGACGCACCGCTTCTACAAACGTCTGGCCGGGCTCCTGGAGCAGACCGTCAACGAGCGCAGCATACAACGGCTGGTGCTAATGGGCCCCAAAACCGACGTGGAGCTATTCAAAGAGCTCCTGCCCCGTAGGCTGCGCGAGCGGGTGATGGCCACCCTGCCCTCCCTGCCCACCCCAGGCGCCCAGGCCGGCGAGGTGCTAAAGTTGGTGCAGGAGGTGCTGGAACCCCTCCAGCGCGAACGGGAAAACAAGCTCCTGGACGAGCTGGCCGAACGGGGGGTGGCCGGGCTGGACCAGACCCTCGAGCTCTTGCAGCAAGGTGGGCTACACCTGCTGGTGGCCCCCTGGAACCCCCAGGGCAAGGTTTACCGCGCCCCGGATGGCTGGGTGGGGGGCAGCATGGAGGGGGCGGTGGCCCACGGGGCCGGGCGCATCGAGGATGTCGACCTCAAGCAGGTGCTGCCCGAGCTGGCCGCCGCCTATGGAACCCGGCTCGAGTTCGTGCGGGGGCCTGCCGAGGAACGCCTGCACAAAGCCTTTGGTGGTCTGGCCGGTCTGCCTCGCTGGTAATGCTTTGGTAACGGGCCTGGGTTAGCTTTTAGGTGCTGAGGCAATCAGGTTCCATAAAGTCCTGCTGCTCAAAACTAAATAAGCCCGTGTCTGATGAGGAAAACCTCTGGGTTTCGGGCCCGGTGGCAGCTCGAGGCACCAGAGGGTAGGCCCAAGCCCCTGTCCGGCGTGCCGCCACCCACGCCAAAAACTCCAAGGAGGTAGGTGTATGTTGGCTCGTTTCGACCCTTGGCGTGAAATGGATAACATGCGGAGGGAAATCGAGCGCCTGTTTGACGAAAGCCTGTTCCGTCGTGAGTTTCCGTTCCTCGATAAAGAGGTAGCGGCCATGCCGCTCGACATCTACGAAGAGGGCAACAACCTCGTGGTTAAAGCCTCGATTCCCGGCCTCAAACCCGACGACATCAAGATTGAGGTTCGTGGCGACGTGCTGCGGATCTACGGCGAGGCCAAAAAGGAGGAAGAGAAAAAAGAGCGCAACTACCACCTGCGCGAACACCGCTACACCCGCTTTGAGCGCTCGGTAACGCTACCCAGCGAGGTGCTGACGGATAAGGCCGAGGCGGTCTTTGAAAACGGGGTGCTCACCCTTACCCTGCCCAAGAGCGAGGTCGCCAAAGCCAAGGCCATCCCGATCAAGATCCCCGCGAAGGTATAGGGAGGAAATATGACGGCACAAAGAATTGACCTCTTCATGGGCTTGGTGTTTGCCCTGCTGGCGGTATTGGGGCTGTTTTTCGCTCCAAATGGGCTGATTCTGGGGCTTATTCCAAGCAATACCAGCCTGGCCATCGTGTACCTGATTACCGCGGTAGCCTTGCTGTACGGCTATTTTACCGGTGATCGGCTGGCCCACATGATGGCTGCTGTGATTGGTCTGGTCTATGCTGCCCTGGCCATCATCGGGTTCTTCAGCAGCAGCTTCCTGGGCCTGCCCACCGGCGGCTGGAACACCGTGGTGAACCTGATTGCTGCCGTGGTACTGATCTACGACTGGCTGGGCACACCCAGAACCGCTACCTGAGCCAGCAAGGCATCCGAAACGGGGCGAAACCAAGCTCGCCCCGTTTGTTTTTTGCTAGAAATCACACTGTATTCATTTTGTTCAGTATTTACTAAACTTACAAAATCTAATAAACTTTAAGCATGTCCGACAGCCTGCACCAGTTCGTGGAGGAGTTTGCCCTGGCCTATGAAGCTGCTGGCATTCCCCGCACAGCGGGGCGCATTCTGGGCTGGCTAATGGTCTGCGACCCACCCGAGCAAACCGCCTCGCAGCTGATGGAGGCCCTAGGAACCAGCAAGGCCTCCGTCAGCACCATGACCCGGCTCCTGGTGCAGATGCATCTGATTGAGCGGGTGCCCAGGCGGGGCTCGAGGCAAGACTACTTCCGCATCCGGCCAGGCACCTGGAGCGAGCGGGTCAAAAACGGCCTGGCCGGTCTGAGCCTGTACAAAAGCCTGGCCGAGAAAGGGTTGCGGCTCCTGGAAAACGCCCCACCCGAGCGCAGCGAACGGCTGCAGGAGATGCGGGAGCTATACGCTTTTTTTGAAGAGGAACTGCAGGGGCTGTTTGAGCGCTACGAACGCAAGAAGCGTAAGCGAAAAGGCTGAGCGGAGGCACAAATGCTTAAAAGCTCGAGCACACTACCCAGGCTGGCTTGGCGCAACCTCTGGCGGCATCGGCGGCGCACCCTGCTGCTGATGCTGGTAGTCGCCTATGCCACCCTCACCATCGTCTTGTTCTGGGGCATCAACGATGGGTTTATTCAGTCCATCCTGTACGGAAACGCGCGCTACCTGGGTGCGCCGGTACTCATCACCACGCCCGCATATTTTCAGGACCCCGACCCCGAACAGGGGTTGCCCAGCCTGGGTTTTTTATCTCAGGTAGAGGCCCAGCCGGGGGTGCGGGCTGCGGCCCCACGTCTGGAGTTTCCCGGCCTGGTTCGCTCTGCCTACACCGCCGAAGCAGTGCGGGTTCGGGGTGTCGAGCCGGCCCTCGAGGCCAGGGTAAGCCACATCCCCAGCGCCATTGCCCAAGGTCGCATGCTGGAGAAGCCGGGCGAGGTGGTGCTGGGGCAACAACTGGCCGAGCGCCTGGATGTGCGGCTGGGTGAACGGGTGGTACTCGACACCTCGGCGCTGGCTGGGCCGCAGGCCCTGGGGTTGCAGGTGGTGGGGCTGGTGAGGTCGGGGGTGGCCCCTGTGGATCGCGGTGCGGTGCTGGTGCACCTGGGCGACGCCCGTCGGCTTACCGGGCTTGCAACCGCCACAGCCGTGGCCCTGGATGTGCCGCGCGGGCAGGAGTCTCGCCTGGCCCAGGCCCTCAACCTCGAGCTACCCCCCGGCCTGCGGGCCTACGACCTCAGCCAGTTGCTGGGTGGCCTGGCCGAGGCCCTGCAAACCCGGCAAGGCTCGGTATTTTTGATTGGGTTGCTGTTTTCGCTGTTTGCCGCGCTGGCCGTAACCAGCACGGTGCTGGTAAGCGTGCTCGAGCGCACCCGCGAGTTCGGCATCATGGAGGCCATCGGAATGAGCCCTCAGCGCCTGGCCCAGATGGTCACGCTCGAAACGGTTCTAGCCACTGCCCTCGGCTGGGGGGCGGGGCTGGTACTGGGCTATGCCCTTAACTACTGGATGGCTGTCCAGAACGTGCTAGGGCCCGTCTTTGCCAGCTATGGCGCCGCCTGGGAAATCCTGGGCACCGGCAGCGAAATCTACACAGCCCAAAGCCCCTGGTATGCCCTTTTTGCAGCCATAACCATCGTGCTGGCTGCGCTTTTTTCGATCCTGATTCCGGCCCGGCGGGTGCTGGCGCTCAACCCCGCCGAGGCCATGCGAACAGAGTAGTCCGGAGGAACCCCATGAACCTACGACTTTTGCTGCTCTTGGGCCTGCTCTGCCTGGGGCCTGCGGGCGCAGCCACCGACCCCCAGGCCGTGCTCAAGGCCATTCTGGACAACCAGCGCGGGGGAAGCCTGCGGGCAACCCTGACCCTGAGCATAACCCGCCCAGACCGCCAGACCCAGTTTGTGCTCGAGGTGGTCTCGGACGGCAACGAACGGGCCATCATCTGGGTCAAGGCCCCGCCCAGAGAAGCCGGGCAGGCTTTTTTGCGGGTAGGGGACAACATTCAGCTTTACAACCCCAGCCTCAAGCGGGTGCTGCGGCTCCCCCCCAGCGGGCGCAGCGACAGCTTCCTGGGCTCCGACCTTTCCTATAGCGACCTGGCCGGGCGCGACCTCGAGCAAGACTTCACCCCGCGAGTCGAGGCCGAAAGCGATAGCAGCATCACCCTGGAACTCATCCCCAAACCCCAGGCCCCCACCCCCTACGGCAAGCTGGTGTTGCTGGCCAGCAAACCCGGCTTTGTCCCGCGCGAGGTGCGCTACTACGACCAGCGCGGCCAGGCGGTGCGAAAAATAACCTTTGCCCAGTTTGTCCAGGTGGGTGGGCAGAGCTTCCCCACCCAGACCACCGTGGAGGATTTGCTGCGTCCAGGCCACCGCACCCAGGTGGTTTACAGCCACTACCGCTTTGGAATTGCTGTACCCGAAAGCTGCTTCTCGGTGCGGGCGCTGGAGGCCGGCTGCTAGCCCAGCGGAGATGAGGATGCCCATGTTCAATCTCTTTAGCCTTTCCTGGCGCAACATCTGGCGACACCGCGGGCGCAGCCTGATGACGGCAGGGGCGGTAGGCCTGGCCGTGTTTTTCACCCTGCTATATCTGAGCTTTCTGGGGGCCATGGAAAATGGTATCTACAACAACCTTACCAGCTCCGTGGGGCACCTGCAGGTGCGGGTGGAAGGCTACCGCGAAAAGCGTGAGTTCCGCGACCTGCTCATTCCGGGTGCAGCCCAGGTAGAAAGCCGGCTTGCCACCCAGACGCAGGCCCAGCGGGTGGTGGCCCTGGAAATTCCTGCCCTGGTAGCAGGCGAGACCCGCTCCCGAGGGGTCTTGTTGATTGGCGACCGGCGTCCCCCTCCGCTGCGCGAACGCTTCATAAAGCAACACCTGGTCGAAGGGGATTTGCCACAGGAGGGCGACCTCGAGGGCATTGCCCTGGGAGAGGCGCTGGCCAGGGCCCTCAAGGTAGGGCTGGGCCAGCCGGTGTATGTGTATGCGCCGGGGACGGAAGGACGGGGGGCCGGGGTCTACAAACTGGTGGGGCTGCTGCGCTTCTCCGACCCCGCCGCCGAAGCCCGCAGCGCTTACCTCTCGCTGGCCGCCGCCCAGGAGCTGGCCGCACCCGGCAGCGCTACCCGCATCGAGCTGCACTTTCCTTTTACCCGCTACGCCCAGGATGCCCAGCTTGGCGTCCTGCAACCGCTGCTGGCCCAGAGCCTGGGGCCTGGCCTGAGCCTGGAAAGCTGGAAGGAGGCCAGTCCGGCCATCGCGCAGGTGTTCAACCTGCTAACCCCCCTGGTTCTGATTTTCGCTGCTATTTTTTTCGGGCTGGCGGGGCTTCTGGTGCTCAACACCATCTACCTGGGCCTGCTCGAGCGCACCCGCGAGCTGGGGGTGATTGTGGCCCTGGGCGCCGGGCCTGCCCAGGTCACCCGCATGGTCGTGCTGGAAAGCCTGTTGCTCTGCCTGAGCGGGGCCCTGGTGGGTGCGGCACTGGGCCTATTTACGCTGGCGGCCCTGTCCGAGGGCCTTTCGCTAAAGGCGCTGTTTGGCGAGGCGATCGGGGCCTTTGGCTTGCCCGAGGTGCTTTATTTGAGCCTGCGCACCCAGGATGCGCTGGTTACCGTGGTCTACACCCTGGCCACCGGCCTGCTGGCAGCCTGGTGGCCGGCCAGGGTAGCGGCCCGGCTCGAGCCCGTCGAGGCCATGCGTTTTACGGCTTAAACAGAGGTGAGGCATGAAGCCCGTTTTACAAGTCAATAGTCTGAGCAAAATCTACCGGGTCGGCTCCATCGAGACCCCCGCCTTGCGGGGGGTGAACCTGTCGGTGCATTCGGGAGAATTTGTCGCGCTGGCCGGGCCCTCCGGCAGTGGCAAGAGCACCCTGCTGCACCTGATGGGCGGCCTGGACAAACCCACCGCCGGCGAGGTCTGGCTGGACGGTGTCCGCATAGATGGGTTCTCCAAAGCCCGACTGGCCCATTTGCGGCTATGGAACCTGGGTTTTGTCTTTCAGGCCTACAACCTTATCCCGGTGCTCACAGCCCTGGAGAACGCAGCCTTCGTGCTCGAGTTGCGGGGCGAACCCCGGGAAACCCGCGAGGCCAAAGCCCTGCAGGCGCTGGAAACCCTGGGCATCAAAGACTTCGCCCATCGCCGCCCCAACCAGCTCTCGGGAGGGCAGCAGCAGCGGGTGGCGGTGGCCCGTGCCCTGGCCGCCCAGCCCAAAATCATCCTGGCCGACGAGCCCACCGCCAACCTCGACTCCAAAACCGGCCTGGCCCTCATCGAGCACCTGCGAACCCTCAACCGCGAGCAGGGCATCACCTTTGTCTTCAGCACCCACGACCCCCGGCTCTTGGAGCGGGTGGATCGGATTGTGCGCCTCGAGGATGGGCAAGTTGCGGCCTGACCGCATCTGGCTGGTTGGGCTGGGGCTGTGGGCCATGCTAAGTTGCTCTCAGCCTGTGCACGCCCAAAACCTGGAGACCCGGCTCGAGCTTCGCTTCTCCACCGCCTTCGCCCTCAGCCACCCGCCGGGTGCAAGCTGGGGCCTGGGCGCCCAGCTCGAGGCCCGCTACGACCTGAACCCCTGGCGCTTCCAACTGGTGCTGAACCCAGGGGTGAGCTTTTCCCACAGGCCCACCACCGATGCCGGCCTGAGCGAGCTGTACCTGCTGTACCGCGAGGGCGCGCTGGACCTAAGCGCGGGGCTCGAGCGGCTGCCCCTGGAGGTGGCCCGCCTGAGCCTGCCCTATAGCCTCGAGGCCGTTAGTCTGCTGGGCAACCGGCTGGGCCGCTGGGGGGCCAGGGTTGGCTGGAACCCCCAGGAAACCCGGCTGCGCCTGGCGCTGCTGGAGGATACAGGCCGGCTGCTGCCGGTGCTGAGCCTGCGGCGGGAGTTTGGCAACTTCGAGCTCGAGGCCCACGCCCTCTACCCCACCCGCTGGGTGCTGGGCCTGGGCGGCAGCGGTACTGTGGCAGGGCTGGTGGTGTACGGGGAAGGCTGGCTCTTGCTAAAGCCCCTCGAGGCCCGCTACGCGCTGGGCCTGAGCGGCAGCCTGGGCGAGGGTTTTTGGACGCTCGAGGGGGGCTATGCCACCACCCTGCCGCTACTGCCTGCGAGCCATTTTCTGGCGGGGCAGTGGATCATTCCACAGGGGGAGGAGGCCAGTTGGAGCCTGACCGCTTACCTCCTGCTTTCCAATCCCTGGCAGTTTCAGCTAGGCAGCGGCTACCGCTACAACCTAGCCGAGCATGAGCTAAACGCCAGCCTGGCAGCCCACTTCAGTTCTCAATCCTGGAGACTACTGCTCACTCTGAGCATCCGGGCTTTTCAGTAGAGCACCCTGCACAATCATTGGGCCGCACACCAACTTGATTGCCGTGTCCTGCACAGCACAGTGGCCCCAGTTTTGGTAGCCTGTCTTCCATGAGTCGGATTCTGGTCACGTTATTGCGGCATGGCCGTTCCCTGGCCGACGACCTGCGCGTCCACGAAGGCCGTTTCGATGCCCCCCTCACCGAGGTGGGCCGGGCCCAGGCTCAGCTGCGCCTGGAGGAGTTTCGAGCAAAGGGCCTGCGTTTTGACCGAATCATCTCCAGCCCCCTCCAGCGGGCCAGAGCCGTAGCAGAGCTGATGAGCGAAGGGCTAGAGGTGCCGCTGGAGCTAGACCCCGACTGGATGGAGCAGGACAACGGAAAAATTGCTGGACTTTCCTATGAGGAAGGCGATCGGCTCTTCCCCCAGCCCGCTTTTCGCAACCCCTACACCAGACCGTTCGATGGCACCGGTGAAAGCGAGTGGGAAACCTACTGCCGCGCCGCTCGAGCCGTACAAAATCTGGTGAACCGGGGGGCGGGGTCGTACCTGGTGGTGGCCCACGGGAAAATTCTCAACTGCGCGCTCTGGTCCATCTTCGGGATTCCCCCGCTGGGCAGTACGGGGGGCCTGCGGTTTTCCTTTGCCGACCTGGGCTACGCGGTACTGGAATACCGGCCTCAGCAACACCTCTGGTACTTAGACAAGTTCGAAATGGGCTTCAACACCTTAGCGAACCCGCTCGAGGTAGCGCCACCCCAGCCCGGCTAGGCGCACCTGCCCCTGGTAGAGCTGCCCCGCCACCACGTCGCGCCACTGGCCCGCGGGCAGCGGCAAAGAGAGGGCCTCGCTGCTGTTGTTGAAGGCCGCCAGCACCTCCCCCACCCCCGGCTCACCGCGCAGGAAGGCCATAAGGGCCCCCTCGCCCAGGTAGGTGCGGAACAGCGGGCTCTGGAAAGCCTTGAGCTGGCCCTTCAGGCGGCCCAGCAAGCGGTAGTGCTGGAGCACCTCGGCGCGACACCTATCCCACTGAAGGGGGTAGCGGTACAGCTCGTTTACCGGCCACTGCCCCCGCTCGCCGGTAAACCCGCACTCCTCGCCCTGGAACACCACCGAGGCCCCCGGCAGGGCATAGAGCATAGCCGAGGCCAGCCGCAGCCGGGCCAGGGCCTCCGGGCCTGGGGTATCGCGCAGGCCACCCCCGCCCAGCTCGGTCAGGACACGCGGGGTGTCGTGGGAGCCAATCAGGTTAAAGCCCATCGCGGCTACGGCCTCGGGATAGGTGGCGTAGACCCGGGCCAGCTCGCCCAACACGCGCCGCCCGTTCTGCAAGGGCCCACCCCGCGCAAATCCCAGAATGCCCCCAAAGGCCGGCGGCGACCCCCCGCGCCCCAGGGTGTAGTTCATCAGCGAGTCGAACTGGTCGCCCTGGAGGTACTCCGGGCGCAGATCCCAGACCTCCCCCACCAGGTACACCTCGGGCTTCAGGGCCTTGAGCTCGGCCCGCCATTTCTGCACAAACTCGGTGGAGATCTCGTTGGCCACATCCACCCGGATGCCATCGAAGCCAAAGTTGAGCCAGAACCTGGAGACCCGGATCAAATAGTCCTGCACCTCGGGGTTGGCGGTGTTGAGCTTGGGCAGGCTGCCCAGGTTGGCCCAGCCCACATACGCGCGGCCATCGCCAGGGGTAAAGGGCCACTGGCGGATGAAGTACCAGTTCCAGTAGCGCGACTCGCGGCCCTTTTTCACCACGTCCTGGAAGGCCCAGTGCCCCAGGCCGGTGTGGTTGGGCACAAAGTCGAAGATGACCCGGATGCCCTGGCGCCGGGCCTCGCTCAGCAGACGCTTGAGGAGGGCGTTGTCGCCCAGGCGGGGGGCCACCCGCACGTAGTCGTGGGTGTCGTAGCCGTGGGCCGAGCCCGCGTCGAAGAGGGGGTTGAAGTAAATCAGGTTCACCCCCAGCGCGCGCAGGTGGGGCAGGCGCTCTAGCACCCCGGCCAGGTCGCCGCCGTAGTACTGCTGGCAGCAGTGGTAGTCGCCGGGGGGGTCGGTCCAGCGCGAGAGGTAGGGGGGTTTTCCGCTCCAGGTTTTATCGAAACGGGCCTGGGAGGTCTCCAGGGCCAGGCGGTCGTTGCGGGGGTCGCCGTTCCAGAAGCGGTCGGGGAAAATCTGGTACCCCACCCGCCCCGCCACCCAGTCCACCGCGCTAAAGCGCTGGGCCGGAACCTGGTAGGGGCCAAAGGTCTGCGCTTTGCCTTCCTGGTCTACCGCAAGGAGGCGGTACTGCTGCACGCCCAGCGGCAGGGTGCCCCGCCACATGGCCCCCTCGGGCGTGCTCAGTTGCAACAGCATGGGGTAGGGCCGGTCGGCCAGCAAGGTGGCGGAGCGCACTTCTTCGCTTGTCCAGAAGCGCACCGAAAGCTGCCCGGCCACCTGCGAGAGGAAGCGGGGGTTGGCGGGGTCGTGCTCGAGCAGGGCTTTTTCCGGCTCGGCTGGAGCTTCAGCAGTCCGGCCCACCTCGCGCACCGCATTCTTGCCACCCTGGCCGTCGTCCACGCAGCCCTCGGCCTCGGCGTCTAGCTGCGGCGTGCCAAAGGTCTCGTCCTCGCACATGTCTTTGGGCCACTGCCCATTGACCACAAACTTGTACTGCACCGGGCCCGGCGGCAGTTCTAGCGTTACCTGCCAGACCCCTTCCTCGGTTTTCTGCATGGGCAGCTCGGCCCAGTTGTTAAAGCTGCCCCGCAGGCTTACCGAGCGCACCTCGAGGCCATAGGGGGGGTCGTAGGTGAAGGTAACCGCCACCTTTTGTTGGGCCCACGAGAAGCCCATAAGCAGCAGCAACAGCCATATCCAATGCTTGAGTCCTTGCACGTCAAACCTCCGCTTGCACCCAGACTACACAACCTTAGAGAGCAACCCGCAAACATGAGTAGAATAAGACCTATGAGGGCGAGCGTTTCCCATGACCGCAGAGAGGAAACCCTAGAGGCCAAGGTCCGCTGGTTCCGTTCCCTGACGCTCGAGGAGCGGATGGACTACCTGGTGATGATGACCGATCTCATCCTGCAAAATAATCCCGGCGCACTTGCCAAGGCGGCCCAAGACAATGTTGAATCTCCTCAAAAACGTATTCGCATCGTTGAACGCCCACGACGTTAGGTATGTGGTCATCGGTGGAATCGCCGCGGTTTTGTATGGCGTTCCCAGGGCCACCTTCGACCTCGACCTACTGATACAGGCAACGCCGGAAAATGCGGCAAAACTGTTGGATGCCCTATATGAAGCCGAGATTTCTTCCGCTGCCCTCGTCTCCCCAGAAGAAATACTGAGCAACGACATCACCGTTTTCAAAGACCGCATCCGCATTGACGTACAAACCCACACACCGGGCCTGCACTTTGATACCGCCTGGGAGCGCAAAACCACCATGACCTATCAAGGCCAAAGGTTTTACGTGGTATCACTCGACGATCTGGTCGCTTCCAAAATTGCTGCTGGGCGGCCTAAAGACCTCGAGGACGTTCAGGCCTTGCAGTCGGACGAATAGGTGAAGCGCCAGTCTGCGGCCTGAGCACCATCCACACCACCCCCGCCAGCACCAGCCCGGCCCCCAGGTAGCCCAGCAGGCTGAAGCGCTCGCCCCACCACAGCCAGGCCGCCAAAGCCGCCACCACCGGCTCTATGGTCGCCACCACCGAGGCCCGGGTGGCCTCGAGGCGCCTGAGTCCGGCAAAGTACAGCGTCACGGCAAAAAAGGTGGAGGCCACCGTCAAAAAAGCGATGGCAGCCCAGGCCTCGGCATTTTTGGGGACAAAATCCACAAAAGGCAGAAGCCCCAGCGCCCCCACCGGAAGCGCATACAAAAACACCGTAGGGGTGGCGTATTTGCTCAAATAAAGCTTGCCAAACAGGTAGTAGGTGGCATAGGTCAGGGCCGAGAGCAGGCCCCAGAACACCGCCGCCAGCGTCACCCGGGCCCCACCCCCTTGCAGGCTCACCAGGGCCACCCCCAGCAGGGTCAGCCCCACCGCCAAAAGCTTATGGGCGTCCATGGGCTCACGCAAAAACAGCCAGGAGAGCAGGGCCACCAGGGCCGGGGCGGTGTAGAGCAGCACCGCGGCCAGGGCTGCGCCCCCGCTCTCGATGGCAAGCTGGTAGGCCCCATAAAAAAGCGAGATGCCCACCAGGCCAAAGCCCAGCACCGCCCCAGCATCGGCGCGCTCGAGGCGAACTTTTTGTATTAAAGCGGCCTGTGCGCCAAACAACACCGCACCCAAAGCCGCCCGCCAGAAGGCCACCTCGAGCGGGCCCACCCCCTGCTCAAAGGCGAATCGGGAGACCACCCCCAGAAGCCCCCACAGACAGGCGGCGGCCAGCACATAAAGGTAGCCCACCAAGGCGGTTTACTCGGCGGCACTGCCTGAGCGACGGGCCATCCAGCTCCAGACCAGGCCCAGACCCAAAAACAGGCCCGAGCCAAACACCACCAGGTAGGTAATCCAGAGGCGGGGGTTCACGTTATAAAAATCGCGGCTGCGCTGGGCCGTAAGGGCCACCAGGTAGTCGCGGATGGTGATGAAATTCATCGTGGCCAGGATAATGGCTACCAACAGCAGAACCAGCCCCAGAATTAAGGAGATGCGACCCAAAACGCTCATGGCCTAAGTTTACCGGATTTGGCGAGGGATTTGATATTGCTATACTTGGAGAATGACCAAGGCGCCCGAAACTCTCCCCCGCGACGAGCTGGTCTTCGACCTGATCCGCCAGGAAGAAGAGCGCCAGCGAAATGGTTTGGAACTCATCGCCTCGGAAAACTTCACCTCGGCCCAGGTGCGCGAAGCGGTGGGCAGCGTGCTCACCAACAAGTACGCCGAGGGCTACCCCGGCAAGCGCTGGTACGGCGGCTGTGAGATTGTAGACCAGGTTGAAACCCTGGCCATCGAGCGGGCCAAACAGCTTTTTGGGGCGGCCTGGGCCAACGTACAGCCCCACTCTGGCTCTAGCGCCAACATTGCGGTCTACGCCGCCCTGCTCAAACCCGGCGACACCGTCTTGGGCATGGATCTGTCGCACGGCGGCCACCTCACCCACGGCTCCCCGGTCAACTTTTCGGGCATCAACTACAGGTTTATTGGCTACAAGGTGCGCCAGGAAGACGAACTGCTGCACATGGAGGACGTGCGGGCCCTGGCCCTGGAGCACAAGCCCAGAATGATCATCTGCGGGGCCAGCGCCTACAGCCGCATCCTCGACTTTAAGGCCTTCCGCGAGATTGCCGACGAGGTCGGGGCCTACCTGATGGCCGACATCGCCCACATTGCAGGGCTGGTAGCAGCAGGTCTGCACCCCTCGCCCCTACCTTATGCCCACGTGGTCACCTCGACCACCCACAAGACCCTGCGGGGGCCGCGCGCGGGCCTGATTTTGTCCAATGACCTCGAGGTGGCCGCCATCCTGGACCGCTCCATCTTCCCCGGAACCCAGGGCGGCCCTTTGGAGCACGTTATCGCCGGTAAAGCGGTGGCTTTCTGGGAGGCTTTGCAGCCCTCCTTCAAAACCTACTCGGCCCAGGTCATCAAAAACGCCCAAACCCTGGCCGCGGAGATGCAAAAGCGCGGCTATCGCATCGTTTCGGGCGGCACCGACAACCACCTCTTCGTGGTAGACCTGCGCCCGCAGGGCCTCAACGGCAGCAAGGCCACCCGGCTCTTAGATGCCGTCCACATCACCATCTCCAAGAGCACCCTGCCCTACGACAGCGAAAAAATCATCCACGGGGGCGGCATTCGTATCGGCACACCGGCCATCACCACCCGCGGCATGACCGAAGAGCACATGCCCCTCATCGCCGAGTTTATTGACCGGGCCCTGAAAGGCGATAACCCCGAAACGCTCAAGGCCGAGGTAAAAGCCTTTGCCTCGCAGTTTCCGCTCCCTTAGCCACACCTCGAGCCATCGAGCTGGCTCGAGGTGGGTCTTTAGCGAAACTTGCCTTTGCTGAAAACCAAGCCAGGGCTATTGCAAGGGGTACACAAGCAACCCCAAGCGGGATACACTCGAGGTCGGACTATCGGAGGAACCCATGATTCAAACCCCTTCCAAAAACCAGGCCCTGATCGAACGGCGGCACAAGGTTGTCCCCAGAGGCGTTTCGCAGGTACACCCCATCGTGATAGAGCGCGCCGAAGGGGGGAAAATCTGGGACGTAGACGGCAAGGAGTACCTGGACTGGTTCGGTGGCATTGGGGTGCTCAACGTGGGGCACAACCACCCCAAAGTGGTAGCAGCCGTGGAAAAACAACTGCGCCGCTACCTGCACACCTGCTTTCCCGGGGTGGCCTACGAGCCCTACATCGAGCTGGCCGAGCGAATCACAGCCACCGCGCCCATTGGCGGCGAGAAAAAGGCTTTCTTTATCAACACCGGGGTGGAAGCCACCGAGAACGCCATCAAGATTGCCCGGGCCTATACCAACCGGCCTGGGGTGATTGCCTTCCGCGGTAGCTTCCACGGGCGCACCCTGATGGGCATGACCCTCACCGGCAAGTCCAACCCCTACCGCCAGAACTTTGGCCCCTTTGCCCCCGAGGTCTACCACGCCCCCTACCCCAGCGAGTACCACGGGGTGGACACCCGCAAGGCCCTGGAGGGGCTGCACGAGGTCTTCGATACCCAGATCCAGCCCGAGCGGGTGGCCGCCATCATCATCGAGCCACAGCTGGGCGAAGGCGGCTTCACTCCGGCCCCCAAACCCTTCCTCAAAGCCCTGCGCAGCCTCACCCAGAAGCACGGTATCGTCTTCATTGACGACGAGGTGCAGACCGGCATTGGCCGCACCGGCAAGTTCTGGGCCATCGAGCACGCCGAAGTGGAGCCCGACCTGATCTGCTTTGCCAAGAGCATCGGCGGCGGGATGCCCATCGGCGGGGTGCTGGGCAAGGCCGAGATCATGGACGCCCCCCTGGTGGGCGGACTGGGCAGCACCTTCGGCGGCAACCCCCTCTCGTGTGCGGCAGCGCTGGCGGTGCTGGACATCTTCGAAGAGGAAAACCTGCTGGAAAAAGCCCAGAAGCTGGGGGAGGTTCTGCACGAGGGGTTCCGCCAGATTCAAGCCCGCTTCCCCCAAACCGTGGGCGATGTGCGCGGCTTGGGGCCCATGATCGCTATGGAGCTGGTCAAAGACCCCAGCTCCAAAAGCCCCGACCCCCAGCTCGCCAACCGCCTGCTGGAGATTGCCCGCGAGAAGGGTCTGCTGCTCTTCAAGGCCGGCATGCACGCCAACGTGATCCGCTGCCTGGTGCCGCTGGTGGTGAGCGAAGAGGAAGCCCGCAAGGGCCTGGCCATTCTGGAAGCGAGCCTCGAGCAAGCCCTGGGCGAAGCCAGTTAGTCCTGTTGGCCAAGCAAGCCTACTATACTGCGGTATAGTAGGCCTTTTTTCTTTTTCCAGAAAGCAGGCTTTTATCATATACATCCACTAAGCCAGCGATAGAGGGGCATGGGAT
>NZ_JBEVAL010000034.1:0-29964 GCF_051297115.1 Meiothermus cerbereus | reverse complement strand
GCGCCTCCTGTTGGCGCAGTTTGGGGAAATGTGGCTGGTGGCTTTTCCGAATTGGGGTTTCAATCCCTCTCAGTTAAAGGGCGCGCCCAGCCACTATCATTGGGCCGTTTGTAGCGTTTTTGTCAGCTGGAGGAAATATGAAAAAAACCGTGTTGGCAGCAATGGCTTCGCTGGGTATCGGTAGTGCCGCTTTGGCCGATGGCTTTTCCATCACCGCAAACCTGCAGTTGCTGCCCGAATTTGGGGTGGTGGGCGGCCAGTTCATAACCCCTTACCGCACCTACCGGGGTACGGCGCTTAACTACACCCTCAACCTGACCGACAACTTTCTGGCTGGCGCTAGCCTGCGCCCAGGCTTTTTTGCAGGCCAGCTTGTGCTGGCAAGCCGCGCTGGCCTGGTGGGGGTTGCCAAGCTGAATGAATCCAGTGCCGGCTATGTGGAGGGGGCCATCCGCTTTGGCTCCAACCAGATTATGGTGCCTGGCCCTTTCAGTTTCGATTTTGATGCGGGCGGGGAAATCTTCATCACGCAGCGGGTTGCTGATGCTGCGGTGCTCTATGGGGGTGCAGGCCTGGATGCCACCCTGGTGGTTGTGCCATCGGTCTCGCTGAACGCAGCAGCCAATGCTTATGCGGGCCTCAAGCTGGAACTCAGCCGTGACCTCAATGCCTATCTGGAAGGGGGCCTGCGCTATCCTTTCGGTCTCAGTCTGGGCTACGATGTAACCGCTTCGCTTTACTACACCGTGGTGCGCGGGGTGCGGCTGGGTGTGTATGGGGGCTATACCAACGTTAGCGGCGTGGCGGGCGCCTGGAAGCTGGGGATTGCCGGTGAGTGGACCGAAAAACCCGAGACCCTGGGCACGCCCGGTAACTACCTGCCCTGAGATGGGCTTGCCTAATGGGCCTGCCTCCCAAGTGGGAGGCAGTTTTTGTTAACGCTGGGCCATGCGGTAGACGGTGCCGCGGTGGTCAATCACATACAGCTCGCCGGCAGCGTCTTCGCCAAAGGAACTGATGTTCAGGTCGGTTTTGAGAACTTCCCGGCTCTGCCAGCGGTCGCCCTGGGGCGTAGCAGCCCAGATGCGCCCACTCACGTAATCGGCATAGAAGTAAGCGCCTCTGAAGGCCGGCATGGCGTTGCCCCGGTAGCGGTACCCCCCGGTAATGGAACGGCCTTGGTCGTGGGTGTAGGTCAGCACGGGCATGACCAGACCTTCGCGGTTGCAGTTTTGCGGAGGATTGAAGCAGCGGTCACCTTCCATGATGCGCCAGCCGTAGTTCTCACCTCCCTTGCTGCTGGCAGGTTGAAAGTTTACCTCCTCCACAGCATTCTGACCCACATCGGCGATCCACATGTCGCCGGTCTGGCGGTCGAAGCTGAAGCGCCAGGGGTTGCGCCAGCCATACGACCAGATTTCACTGCGACGCCCAGCCAGCACAGGATTGTCGGCGGGGATGGCGTAGGCCCTGTTGCCCTCACTGCGGTTTACCTCGATGCGCAGGATCTTGCCCAGCAAGGTGTCGAGCCGCTGCCCGGCGTTGAGGGGGTCGCCGCCCGAACCCCCGTCACCCATGCCAATGTACAGCATGCCATCCGGACCAAAGGCGATCATGCCGCCGTTGTGGTTGGCATAGGGCTGTTCGATGGTGAGAAATATCTGGGCAGAGCCAGCCTCGGCACGGTTGCCATTGGCGCGATAGCGGGCGATTACGGTGTTGCCATTGCGGTTGGTGTAATTGATAAAGAAGAAGTTGTTCTGACGAAAGTCGGGATGAAAAGCCAGCCCCAGCAGACCCCGTTCACCACAGCACGAAACCAGGTTGCTCGCATCCAGGAATGGCTCGGCCAACAGCCGCCCATTCTGCCAGATGCGGATGGTGCCGCCTTGCTCGAGCATAAAAAGCCGCCCGGTGTCGTCGGGTGCGTAGGTCAGAAGCAACGGACGGCTGAGGTTGTTGGCGATTGGAACCAGGTTGATGGATTGGGCAGAAGCCAGACCAAGCCACAGCAGGGCAAACCAGACCATCTTTTGCATAAGCACAGTGTAGCCAGGCCTTTTCTGAGGCCGATGTGTGTGGACTACAAGTTTCGTGGCCGACCGGCGCTGCGCTTGCTGCCTAGAGCTGGTCTTCGAGCTGCCAGACCTGCCCTCCAAATAAGCTAATCAGGTACAGCTCGCCTTGCTCGTCTTCGCCGAAGGAGGCCAGGCCCGTCCCGGCAGAGCTAATCTCGGTTTTGCGTGTCCAGGTGCCGTTTACCAGGCGCAGGCTCCAGAGGTGGCCGGAGCCGAAGTCGGTGAAAAAATAGCGGCCCCGCATACGGGGGAAACGCGAACCCCGGTAAACATATCCCCCCGTAACCGAGTAACCATCGCTGCGCCCATAGGCATGTACGGGCGGGGTCAGGCTGGCGCTGTTGCAACCAGGAGCAACGCTATTGTCGTAACAGAAGTTGCCCTCCATGATTTTCCAGCCGTAGTTGAGGCCCTTGCCGCCGCCAGGGCCCAGGCTAATTTCTTCCTGGGTGCTCTGACCTACATCGCCAATCCAGAGGTCGCCGGTTTGCCGGTCGAAGCTGGCCCGCCAGGGGTTGCGCAGGCCCAGGGCCCAGAGTTCCGAAACCCGCCCGCCCAGGCTGGGGTTATCTGCAGGAATGCGGTAGTTGAGGCCTGTTTCGCTGCCGTTGACGTCGAGGCGCAGCACCTTGCCCAGCATGTGGCGGTTCCCATCCTGGGGAAGGAGGCGCTGGGCATAGTTTTCTGGATCGCCCCCAGAACCCCCGTCGCCCAGGGGGATATAGAGCATTTTGTCGGGGCCAAAGCCCAGCCAGCCAGCATTGTGGTTATCGTAGGGCTGGTCTACGCTCAGAACGACCTGCTCGGTGCTGGGGTCGGCTAGCTTGGTGCTGCGGTTGGCGCTGTAGCGGGCGATGATGGTGTCGCCAGAGGCGTTGGTGTAGTTCACATAAAAAAAGCCGTTGTTGCGGTAGTTGGGATGGAAGGCCAGGCCCAGCAGGCCTTGCTCACCGCCCTTGGCGGTTTTTCCGGTGATGTCGAGGAAGGGCTGTGTGCGCAGGGTGCGGCCCTCAATGATGCGTATTCGACCGGCTTTTTCCACCACGTATAGATCGCCGCTACCATCCCCGGCGTGCGTCAGGTAAAGCGGCTGGGTCAGACCGGAGGAAACAACCAGCTTCAGCTGAAGCTGCGGCTCGCCCGTAGGAGGCGGGTTGGGATTGGGAGGCATGTCCTGACAGCTAGCCGCCGCGGTTACCAGAAAAGCTGCTAAATAGCGCATAAACCCTCCTTCGCGCACGCATGCTTGTGAGCGGGTTATGCAATGAGGCTATCCGGGTGGGCTGAGGGTTTGCTGAAAAAAGCTTCAAGCTCGAGCCATCAAAAGCAACACCAGTAAGAGGCTTGAAGACGAAGCGGTGGCAGGAACACCGGGAAACCAAAGGCGGCACTGTCCTAGGCAACCTAAGGGCTGGCCGGGTGTTTCAAGGCGGAGCTTCCTCACCCAAAGCACTCACAAGGAGGAGTACCCACACCCAATCGGCTTTTGGAACGCTTCGGGGGTTCATACCACACGCGGCTTTGACAAAGCCGGGATGCTGCAGCTTAAAGTGATAGCCGTACGCACTAGGGTGCGTGACTTGGCTTTGACAAGCCGGTATAGAATAACCTGGCAGTTTAGCAGAGGAGGAACCATGCGTCGTAGAGATGTACTCAAAGCAGGCTTGGTTGGCGGAGCGGCCCTGGCCGGATTGACCCGGGCCCAGGGCGGCAACTTTACCATGACCATCGTCCATATCAACGATACCCACGCCCGGCTCGAGCCCACCGGCGGGCTGACCCTGGGGGGACAGGCAAACCAGCGCCTTGGTGGCTTTGCTCGAGTGATTTCACTTTTTGACCGGCTGCGCGGTACGGCTACCAACCCCCTGTTTTTGCATGCAGGTGACGTGTTCCAGGGCACCCTCTACTTCAACCAGTATCAGGGGCTGGCCGATCGGCACCTTTTGCACCGCATGGGCATCCGGGCTATGGCCCCCGGCAACCACGAGTACAACCTGGGGCCCGATGGGCTGGCCAACTTTTTGAATGGGGTGCGCTTCCCGGTGGTCTCGGCCAATACCGATGTCTCGAGGGAGCCCAAACTGGCGGGGCGCATTAAGCCCTACGCGGTGGTGAGTGTGGGGGGGCAACAGGTGGGCATCATTGGCCTCACCACCCCCGAAACCTCTATCCTCTCGAGCCCCGGCCCCAACGTTCGCTTCACCGACCCGGTTGCGGCTACCCAGCAAGCCGTGGTGGAGCTGTTGGCTAGAGGCGTGAAGTACATTGTGGTGCTCTCGCACCTGGGCTATCTGCAAGACCAGGAGCTGGCCCGCAAGGTGACGGGCGTGCAGGTGATCGTGGGCGGACACAGCCATACCCTGCTGGGTCAGACCCCTTTCCCAGAGCTGCGCCCGGGCGGGGCCTACCCCACCATCGTTAAGAACCCCGAGAACAAAGATGTGCTGGTGGTACAGGCCTGGGAGTGGGCCAAGGTGGTGGGCCGCCTGCAGGTTACCTTCAACGACCGGGGTGAGCTGGTGGCCCACCAGGGCCAGGTAATCCCCATGACCGCCAACCTGCCCGAAGACCGCTTCGCCCTCGACGCCATTGCCGCCTATGGCCTGCCCATCGCGGCACTGCGGGCCCAGGTGGTTTCTCGGGCAGCCGTGTCCCTCAACGGTGAGCGCAACGACGTGCGCCGCCGCGAGACCAACCTGGCCAACCTGATTGCCGATGCGATGCTGTGGAAAACCCGTCAGGCCGGTGCTACCATTGCACTGCAAAACGGTGGGGGCATTCGGGCCAGCATTCCGGCAGGTAACATTACGGTGGGGCAGGTGAACGAGGTGCTGCCTTTCGGCAACACCCTGACGGTGCTCGAGCTCAAAGGCAGCGAAATTTTGGCTGCACTGGAAAACGGCGTTTCCCAGTGGGAGCAGATTGCGGGCCGTTTCTTGTCGGGGGTGGCGGGTATCCGCTATACCTTCGATCTGGGTCGTCCGGCAGGAAGCCGGGTCACCCAGGTTCAGGTGCAGACCCCTACGGGCTTCCAGCCCCTCGACCCGGGCGCCACCTACCGCGTGGTGACCAACAGCTTTATCGCTGGCGGCGGTGACGGCTTTGCTGTCTTGCGGGATGCCAGGGGCTTCCGGGTCGATACAGGCTTTAGCGATGCTGAAGTGCTGATTGAGTACCTGCGTACCCAGCCTTCCTGGGAGCCGCGCCTGGAGAACCGTATTACCATCCTCAACGAGCCCCGGGGCCAGCGCTGGGAAGGGCCCTTTTACGTGGACAGCTTTTTACGGGTAAGGGTCTAAGTTGCGCCAGGATAGATTTGCGAGATCGCCCGACGCAGCACCGGCATACCTGGCGCAATTCCCTGCGGGTGTTGCAGAGTGACAGTTCGCATTTCAACTATGGAGACACTTGGGCCCCCCGCTTTCTACAGCGGCTAGGCCTACAGGCAGGTTGCCTGTCGGTTGCACGGCGACGGGCGACCTGCACTTTATTTGATATATCGCAGTATTCGACATTTGTACCGTTACAAAAAAAAGGCTGGAGCAGCCCTTCTCTTGATTGGGACTGCACCATTCTTTCTGAAGACCGCTCTAAGTTGTGACACATAAACTTTTACTGAAACCAGTTTGCCCTTAGGCTGATTTGGAGATGCAGGGGTCTTATCCGGGCCTGTTGGCCCTATTGCGCGATTTGGTGGGCAGCCCCAGCCAGGAAGCCCTGCTCACAGAGGCCCTGGAAGGGGCTTTGCGCTTGATTCCGGGGGCTCAGGCCGGTTCGTCTTTGCTGCGTGAAGGAAACGCATACCGTTTTGTGGCTATGCGGGGGCACAACATTGCCCTGCCCAGGTATTCCCTGAGCTTGCAAGATGAGCTGCGCTGGTACGGGGGCAGTTTGCAGGAGGCCTTGTCGGCCCGCCCCAAAATAACCCAGGCCAAGGTTGAGCTCAGTGGGTTATCGCAGCAGGATCGCCGGTCCCTGCAGGGCGTTAACTGGGCGCTAAACATTCCGATACCCTTGGGGGATAAGGTAGAGGCCTGGCTAAGCCTGGATCGCCTCGAGGCCACCCCCTTTCCGGCAGAAGCCTTGCCGCTGGCCCAGGAACTCGGGCTAAGCCTGGGTGTGGTGTTGCAAATGCTCAAAGAGCGAAGAAAAACCCAGGCCCGCCTCGAGCGGGAAGAAGGCCTGGCCCGTGTGCTGGGGGTGCTGTCCACCTTTCGCGAGGCCGACACACTCTGGAAATCGCTGCCCCATCTGATTCTAGAGATTTTAGGGGGGAAACGCGCACTGGCTTTGCGCCGCGAGGGGGACCAGCTGCGGGTATGCGCTGCTGTGAACTGGGAAGCAGCGGGCTTTTCGGTGCCTCGAGGGAACGGGGTTTCCTGGCTGGCCCTGGAGGAGCGTCGGGTGCAGATGGTGGGCCTTGATGATCCTCGGCTGTACCATAATACCTCGGTTGCCCCTGAGGAGTACGCGGCTTTTGTTCCCCTTCTGGATGCCCATGGCGAGGGCTTTGGGGTGGTGGTGGCCTACGCCCAGGCCTCTTTTGAACCGGACGATGCGTCGGTGCTGGAGGCCTTTGGCCGTGGGGTGGGGCAGGTACTGGCCCGCCTGGAAGCCCAAGCAGGCCAGCAGCGTGAACTGGCCCGTTTGCAAAGCCTTACCCTGGCCAGCCAGCGCCTTACAGCGGCGCAAACCACCGAGGAGCTGCTGCAGCTCACTGTTAAGGAAGCCCTGGGGCAGACCAGGGCTTCAACCAGTTTAGTAGTGCTCTATCGGCCCAAAGACGATGTGCTCGAGGTGGTGGCGGCGGCGGGCTTTGCTGCCGAGAAGGCAGCCGGTACCCGGCACAAGCGGGGCCAGGGGCTGGCCTGGCGGGTGCTGGGGCAGCGCAGCCCACTGTACCTGCCCGACGCTTCCCGTGAGCCCAGCGCTGTGTTTACTTCGGGCAATCGGGCCCGGGCGGCCTACCTGGGGGTGCCGATGGGTGACCCCGAGGGCCAGATGGTGGGGGTGCTGTCGGTGGACACAGCGGGGGTGGGGGGGGAGATACAGCCGCAGGACCGCTATGCCCTGGAGGCACTGGCTCGGGTGGCTGGGGTGATGTTTTCACGCTTGCAAGCCCTCGAGCGGACCAACCGGGAGACCGAGCGCTACCGCAGGCTGGTGCTGATGTCCTCCGACCTCGAGACCCTGGACGAGCCTGTCTGTATGGCCCAGCGGGCCCTGGAGACGCTTATCGACCTTACGGGGCTTTCGGCTGGTGGCTTTTACCGGTTGGAGCTCAAAGATACCAGCAAAGGCAGCGGCTTAATGCAGCTTGTTCGGGGGCATGAGCGGGACAAAGAGGGCCGCTTGCAGCACTTTGCCAGCCTGCCGGTGTCGCTGGGAAGTGGGTTCATGGGCAAGGCCCTGGCTACTGGCAAAGTCCAGCTAATTGAGGATTACCAAACCTGGGATGGGGCTTGGCCTTCGCTGGTGGCTTACAAGCTGAGAACCCTGCTCACAGCGCCTTTGTTTGTGCGGGGGGCGCCTTACGGAGCCCTTACGCTGGCCAGCTTTGAACATAAGGCCTACATATCAGAAGAACACCTGGCTTTATTAGAGGCGGTTGCGCGGCGGCTCGAGCGGGCACTGGAGCGGGTGGCGCACCTCGAGGAGATTACCCGTACCCGTGAGGATGCGCTGCGGGCTTTGGGCCTGGGTCTGGAGCTGCGCGATCTGGAGACCAGCGGTCATACCGACCGGGTGGTGGCCCTGACCGCGGCTTTGGGGCAGCGCCTGGCTTTCCCCGACCTCGAGGGGCTACGTATGGGGGCCTACCTGCACGACCTAGGAAAGCTGGCTATTCCTGACTCCATTTTGCTCAAACCCGGAACCCTTACCGATGCCGAGTGGCGCATTATGAAAAGCCACTGCGATATTGGCTTTGGCATGCTGGAAAACCTGGGCTTTTTGTCTCAAACTGCACTAAATATCGTGCGCTACCACCACGAGCGGGTGGATGGATCGGGCTATCCTTTTGGCCTCAAGGGCGACGAGATTCCCCTCGAGGCCCGCCTTTTTGCGGTGGTAGATGTTTACGATGCGCTGATTCACTCCCGCCCTTACAAGGCCGCCTGGAGCCACCAGGGAGCTTTGCAAGAGCTGCGTAGGCAAGCCGGCCAGACCCTTGATGCCTCCATTGTGCAGGCGTTTATCGAGGTGATAACCAGCCGGGTTAGAAAGTGATCGGTAGATGCGGCACGGGTTGGGCGTTTTTGAATAACTCCATCCGAAGCGCTCTAAAAGCCGACTGGCTGTAAACTCCCTGCCGATGCGTTGGGTGGGGGAGAATTTTTCGCCCAACGGAAAATATAGAAGTGCTATACTTTGTCGGTTGACGCGGCCCGACCGCTTTTAGAGGAGGACAAAGTTGCAACGACTGGTAACTTCGGAATCGGTGACGGAAGGCCACCCCGACAAACTGGCCGACCGCATCTCGGATGCGGTGCTGGATGCGATTCTGGCAAAGGACGCCAAGGCCCGGGTGGCTTGCGAAACCCTGGTGACCACAGGCCTGGTGATGGTGGCGGGCGAGATTACCACCGAAAGCTATGTGGACATCCCCCGCCTGGTGCGCCAGACCGTGCTCGAGGTGGGCTATACCCGGGCCAAATACGGCTTCGATGGCGATACCTGTGCGGTGCTGACCGCCATAGACGAGCAGTCGCCGGACATTGCAGGTGGGGTCAACGAGTCGTGGGAGTGGCGGGTGCTGGGTTCTAAAGATGCGCTTGACCAAGTAGGCGCAGGCGACCAGGGGCTGATGTTTGGCTACGCCACCGACGAAACCCCCGAACTGATGCCGCTGCCCATCTCGCTGGCCCACCGCCTGACCCGCCGCCTGGCCGAAGCCCGTAAGACCGGGGAAATTCCCTACCTGCGCCCCGATGGCAAAGCCCAGGTGACGGTGGTCTACGAGGGGCAGAAACCCCTGTATGTGGGTACTGCTCTGGTCTCTACCCAGCACTCCGAAGAGGTCGAGGCCGACCAGATTCACCACGACATCCGCACCAAGGTGATCGAGAAGGCCATCCCCGAGCAGTACCTGAGCAAGGAAACCCAGTACCTGGTTAATCCCTCGGGTAAGTTTGTAATTGGGGGGCCGCATGGCGATACCGGTCTGACCGGGCGCAAAATTATCGTAGATACCTATGGCGGGGCTGTACCGCACGGCGGAGGGGCCTTTAGCGGTAAAGACCCCACCAAAGTAGACCGCTCGGCGGCCTACTACGCCCGCTACATCGCCAAGAACATCGTGGCGGCGGGCCTGGCCAAGCGCGCCCTGATCGAGCTGGCCTATGCCATTGGCAAGGCCCGTCCGGTAGGGATGCGGGTCGAGACCTTTGGCACCGGTGTTGTGCCCGACGAAAAAATTACCGAGGTGGCGCAAAAAGTTTTTGATGCCCGCCCGCGGGCCATCATTGAAAACCTGAACCTGCAGCGCCCCATCTACACCCCCACCTCGGCCTATGGGCACTTTGGCCGCGAAGGCTTCCCCTGGGAAAACACCGACAAGGTCGAGGAGCTGCGCAAGCTACTGCCGTAGTGCCCTGTAACCGCTCTGGACGGCCTGCGGGCCGTCCTTTTTGATTTGACCCTAGAATGCAATGATGTATACTGTATACACCTTATGGCCCATTTCCAGCGACCCCACTCGGTGCGGGAGGCGGCCTATGCCCACCTGCGGGGGGCCATTCTGGCGGGTTCTTTGCTGCCGGGGGCGCGCATTTCCGAGCCAGGGCTGGCGCAGGAGCTCGGCATTAGCCGCACCCCTGTGCGCGAGGCCTTGCAGCGCCTGGCCCAGGAAGGGCTGGTGGAGCTCTTGCCGGGTAAAGGGGCGCGGGTGCGGGTGCTCTCGGCGGAGGAGGTGCGCGAGGTCTACGATGTGCGGGCCTTGCTCGAGGGCGAAGCGGCGGCCCTGGCGGCGCAAAACGCCACGGAAGCCGAACTGAATCGGCTGGAGCGGCTGCTCCAGGCGCTCGATGCCCTACCCAGGGAAGCCCATGCCCAGCAGATGCAGGTAGACTTCGACTTTCACACCGCCCTGGTCGAGGCCGCCCACAACAAAACCCTGGCCCGCATCTACGCCGACCTGCGCTCGAGCCTGACCCTCATCCGCTCGTTTCAGCAAACCCTTTCCCAGCACCCCAGAACCCGCCAGCAGCACCAGGCCATTCTGTCGGCCCTCAAGGCCCATGACCCCGCCGGCGCTGCCGAGGCTGCGCGGGCCCACGTGCACTATTTCCGCGACCTGGTTATGCAGAGCCTCCAGGCGCAGGTCTGGCAATAAAGGAGCTCACATGGACCTCAATCAAAGCTACCGCTCGTTTGTGCTGGCCATGGCCCAGAACCCCCGCATCAAAAACCTGATTCTGACCCGTGGCCGCAACTTTGCCCGCCGCTTCATTGCTGGCGATACCCTCGAGGAGGCCTTGCAGGCCGTAGAGGCCCTCGAGCGCGACCGGATACACGCCATCCTGGACTTGCTGGGCGAGATGGTTACCTCTGAGGCCGAGGCGAGTAAGTTCCAGAGCGAGCTGGTGCGACTGGTACAGGCTTTTGGGGCCCTTCCGTACCCCCGCTATGTGGCCATTAAGCTCACCCAGCTGGGCCTGGACCTCTCCGAGGACCTGGCCTATTCCCTTATGCACGAGATTCTGAGCGAGGCCCGCAAAGTGGACTGTTTTGTGCGGATCGACATGGAAGACAGCCCCCGGGTAGACGCAACCCTGCGGGTCTACCGGCGTTTGCACCAGGCCGGCTTTGAAAAGGTGGGGGTGGTGCTGCAAAGCTACCTCAAGCGCACTGAACAGGACCTGCAAAGCCTGATACCGCTCAAAACACCAGTACGTATCGTGAAGGGTGCTTACAAAGAGCCGCCCGAGGTGGCCTTTCAGGACAAGCGCATCATTGATGGGCAGTTTTTGCTGCTGTGCAAGAAGGCCCTGGAAAACGGCCTCTACACCGCGATTGCCAGCCACGATCCCCAGATCATCCAGGAGATGAAGCGCTGGACGGCGCAGATGGGTATTGGGCCCGACCGCTTCGAGTTTCAACTGCTGTACGGGGTGCGCCGTGACGAGCAAAAAAAGCTGGCCGCCGAAGGCTACACTGTGCGGGCTTATGTGCCTTACGGCACCGACTGGTATCCCTACTTTTCGCGCCGTATCGCCGAGCGGCCCGAGAACCTCTTATTCGTGGCGCGGAGCCTGATTCAAGGGTAGGTATGGCGGCGACGCTGGATTTGCACCTTCTGGAAGGCCCCTATGCGGTCTGCCAGCTCGAGGCCACCGCACAGGTTCCGGCCTGGGCCGAAGGCCAGGGTTTTCTAAGCATCAGCCGTGCCAGTGACGAGTTAACGATAGTCTGCCCCCAGCAGCGCGTGCCCCCTCAGGTCAAAGCCGAGCGCGACTGGCGCTGCTTTCGCCTGGTCGGCCCCTTCGAGTTTGCCCTCACCGGCATCCTGGCCGCGGTGCTGAACCCGCTGGCCCAGGCGGGTGTGGGTGTTTTTGCCGTTTCGACCTACAATACCGACTACGTGTTGATCAAATCTGCGAGCCTGAATCAGGGAATAATGGCCCTGAGCCAGGCTGGCCACCGAGTACATGTTTAGTGATTTGCCGAAAGGAGCAAGTATGACCACAGAACCCTACCGCCCCGAACCCATCGAAACCTTCCAGAGCCCCGAAGCCTTTGAAGCCATGCGTAAAGCCCTGGCCGAGGTGCGGGCCCAGTTTGGTCGCCACTACCCCCTCATCATCGGGGGTGAAAAAGTGCATACCCAGGCCACCATCACCTCTACCAACCCCTCCAACCCGGCGGAGGTGGTGGGGGTGAGCGCCAAGGCCGGAATTGCCGAGGCCGACGCGGCCCTGGATGCGGGCTGGCGGGCTTTTCAGACCTGGCGGGACTGGCCCCAGGAGCACCGCAGCCGGGTTTTGCTGAAGGCCGCCCAGGTTATGAAGCGCCGCCAGCGGGAGCTCGAGGCCTGGCTGGTCTACGAGATCGGCAAGAACTGGGTGGAGGCCGCCGCCGACGTGGCCGAGGCCATCGACTTTATCCGCTATTACGCCCTCTCGGCCCTCAAGTACAAAGACGGAGCCCCGGTGGTGCCCTATCCGGGCGAGGACAACGAGGCCTTTTACATCCCGCTGGGGGTGGGGGTGGTGATTGCGCCCTGGAACTTCCCCCTGGCCATCCTGACCGGCATGACCGTGGCCCCCATTGCGGTGGGCAACTGCGTGGTCTCCAAGCCCGCCGAAGACACCGTGGTGATTGCGGCCAAGCTCTTCGAGATTCTGGAGGAGGCTGGTCTTCCGCCGGGGGTGGCCAACTTTTTGCCGGGGTCGGGCAGTGAGGTGGGGGCCTACCTGGTTCAGCACCCCCGTACCCGGTTTATCAACTTTACCGGCTCCCTCGAGGTCGGCCTGCAGATTAACGAAAGTGCGGCCCGCCTCTCGCCAGGGCAGATCTGGCTCAAGCGGGTTTTCCTGGAACTGGGCGGCAAAGATGGCCTGATCGTGGACGAAACCGCTGATATTGCTGCGGCGGCGCAGGCCACCGTGCAGAGCGCCTTTGGCTTCCAGGGGCAGAAGTGCTCGGCGGCCTCGAGGCTGATTGTGGTGGACGGGGTACACGACCTGCTGATGGAGCAGGTGCTCAAGCGCACCGAAAGCCTGATTGTGGGGCCTGCCGAGGAAAACCCCGACATGGGGCCGGTGGCCAGCGCCCAGCAAGAAAAAACCGTGCTGTCTTATATCGAGATTGGGCAGCAGGAGGCCCGCCTGGTGCTGGGCGGACGCAAGCTCGAGGGCGGCGGCTTCTTCATCTCGCCCACCGTGTTCGAAAAAGTTTCCCCCGATGCCCGCATTGCCCAGGAAGAGATTTTTGGCCCGGTGCTCTCGGTGATTCGCGTGCCCGACTTCGACACTGCCCTGGAAGTGGCCAACGGCACCCGCTATGGCCTCACGGGCGGGGTTTTCTCGCGCAAGCGTGAGCGCCTCGAGCGGGCCCGCCGCGAGTTCCACGTGGGCAACCTCTACTTCAACCGCAAGATTACCGGGGCCCTGGTGGGGGTGCAGCCCTTTGGCGGCTTCAACCTCTCGGGCACCGATACCAAGGCCGGGGGGCCCGATTACCTGCTCAACTTCCTGCAGATGAAGAGCGTTACGGAGCGGTTTTAGAACTCTTCGTCTACCTCGTGCAGCCGCCTGGCCCACAGGCTCACGGGCTGGTGGTGCTCCCGCACAATCTGGGCCACCTGGGGCTCGAGGATGCGCATGGCGCCGTATTCGGGGTGATGCTGGCGAATCTGCCAGGCCCCCCGCAGCCCTTTGTCCAGGGGCTCGATGGGCACATCCAGGCTGATTAACCCAGTCAGGATGCGCTCGAGGGGGCGGTAGGGCCGCAGGGCTTTACCGCTGTCGTGCAGCAGGGCCGCCCGCACAGCAAAGCTGGGGGCGTCGGGGTAGCGCTCCAGCAGTCGTTTGGCCACCCGCACGGCGTGCTCCCGATCCCGCACATCCATGGCCTTGTACAGATGAGCCTCTTCAATGCTGAGTTCGGCCAGGGCCCAGGCGTCGTCCGGCTCGGCCTGGGCTGGAACAAAGGCTTTATACAAACGCTTGAGTCGCAGCCACACCAATTTATCCTACGCATTTGGGCCTGTTTGTCGTGTCAGATCCGGCCAATTGTAGGATTTCGCTGGGCTGGGGTAAGGTATGGGCTGGAGGAAAACATGAACATACGCGCGCTTATTGCAGAGTTTTTGGGGGTTTTTGCCCTGTGTTTTGTGGGGATTGGGGCCATTGCGGCCACCCAGGGGGGCGATCTGATGGCGATCGCACTGGCCCACGGTCTGGCTATCGGCCTTTCGGTAGTGGCTTTAGGGGCTATCTCCGGAGGGCACTTCAACCCAGCCGTTACCTTCGCCATGCTCATCACCGGGCGCATCACCCCGGTGGGCGCAGCGGGCTACTGGGGGGCCCAGTTTTTGGGCGGGCTGGTGGCAGCCTTCTTTATCGGCGCGCTATATGGCGGTAATGCTGTGGCCGAGGGAACCCCGCTTCCCGGCGCAAACCACACTGCCATCCAGGCCCTCATGATGGAGATCTTCCTGACCTTCTTTTTGGTTTCGGTTATTTTTGGTGTGGCGGTTTTCAACAACTTTAGCTATGCGGGCCTGGCCATTGGCCTGGCCGTCACGATGGATATCCTGGCCGGGGGTGCTATCTCGGGAGCGGCCATGAACCCAGCCCGCGTGCTGGGCCCCGCCATCATCGGGGGCGAGTGGACGGCCCACTGGGTCTACTGGGTCGGCCCGCTGGTCGGGGCCGGCCTGGCGGCTTTGCTCTACGACTTTTTGTACAGCAAGAAAGCTGAAAGCTAGAGTGCTCTTCGCAATTGTTGAGCCGCTCAGAACTTGATGGCTTTGTCCTAAGTGTCTCCATAAGCGAAATGCAAGATGCCGTACCGAAAGTTCGCTTTAGGAATTGCGCCAGGTATGCATTGACTCATTCCGCTGGTTTTGCCAATCTGCCCTGGCGCAACTTACACAGCACAGATGCCTCCCGGATGGGAGGCATCTGTAAAGAGTGCGATAGGCGGCTTCTCGCAAGTGCACCGCTGGCCTGGGGGACATCTCCTCCAGGCGAACTTTTATCCGACTTCAGCCAGGGCTTTGGCCCGCCTTAGAATGGCCTCGAACATGGCGGCGGTCAGCCTGCCGGTGTTGGTGTTCTGGCGGCTCACATGGTAGGAGCAGAGCAAGATCCGTTCGCCTAGAGGGTACTCGAGGCCGTGGGCAAAGGGATACTTTGACCTGCGCAGGCCGTGGTAGTCCAGTAGCGCATGATGGGCGATCTGGCCCAGGGCCAGGTAGACCTTGAGGTGTTTTAGAAAAGCCAGTTCTTGTTTGGTCCAGCTGGCACAGGCCTGAACCTCGAGGGGGGTGGGTTTATTTTCCGGTGGGGCGCAGCGCACTGCGGCGGTGATGTAAACGCCCTGAAGCTTCAGGCCATCGCCTTTGTGGCTCGAGGTCGGCTGGCTGGAGAGTCCGGTGCGGTACAGGGCCGGGTACAGGAAGTCGCCGGAGGCATCGCCGGTAAAAGGTCGCCCGGTGCGGTTGGAGCCGTGGGCGCCGGGGGCCAGCCCGAAAATCAGAATTCGTGCGTCGAGATCGCCAAAGCCGGGCACGGGTCTGGCCCAGTAGGTGGCGCTCCGGTAGGCTGCGCGTTTTTCCCGTCCGACCTGTTCGCGCCAGGCCACCAGCCTTGGGCAGGCCCGGCAGGCAGCAATCTGGGAGTGGAGGGCCTCGAGGCTCATGCAACTGCCATTACACCATCAGCTGGGGCGGTTCTGCCACGATGCGAACACCTCTCAACACGGCCCTAGCTTTTCTGTACTTGGTACAGATGTGGCGGCGATTGGGTATATGTCTTCAGTTCTCACCCTTTATACCCGTACAATCAACCATCTTCTCGTTATCTTGTTTTGCTCTTCTGGAGGTTTGTTAACGTGCAAAGTGTTACTGGTTTAGCCTTACCGCGCATTATTCAGGGCGGGATGGGCGTTTCTGTTTCCAACTGGCGTCTGGCCAAAACGGTTTCGCTGCTGGGGCAGCTGGGGGTTGTTTCGGGTACCGCTATGGACACCGTGATGGTGCGGCGGTTGCAGGATGGCGACCCCGCTGGCCTGGTGCGCCGTGCGCTGTCGGCGTTTCCGGTGCAACACTGGGTTAAGCCTGTGCTGGACAAATACTTTCGGCCCGAGGGTCGGCAGGGCCAGCCTTACCTGCGTATTCCCATGCCCAGCCGCCTGGGCGATACAGCCTCGCAAATTATGCACGTGCTGGGGGGTTATGTAGAGGTATTTTTGGCCAAGGAAGGGCATTCGGGCCTGATTGGCATCAACCTTCTGACCAAGCTGCAAATTCCCACCATGGGCACGCTATATGGGGCCATGCTGGCCGGGGTAGATTATGTCTTGATGGGGGCCGGCATTCCCCGTGAAATTCCCGAAGTGCTAGACAGGCTGGCAGCGGGTGAAACCGCCTCGCTCAAAATAGATGTAACCGGCTGGACGGGCGCAGAAGCCCCCCGGCTTCACTTCGACCCCCGCGAGGTGCTGGGGGGTGTCCAGGCGCTGAAGCGCCCCAACTTTTTGCCCATCATCGCCTCCAACTCGCTGGCTACCTTGCTGGCCCGCAAGGTAACCGGCACCATCCAGGGCTTTGTCATCGAAGGCCCCACTGCAGGCGGACACAACGCCCCGCCCAGAGGCACCCCGGTTTTTGATGAGCGCGGGCAACCGGTCTACGGCGAGCGGGATGTGGTGGACCTCGAGCAGATCAAGGCCCTGGGTCTGCCATTCTGGCTGGCAGGGGGTACGGGTTCACCCGAGGCCCTGCAAGAGGCGCTTGCGCAGGGGGCAGCCGGCATTCAGGTAGGAACCCTGTTTGCTTATAGCCAGGAATCGGGCTTTGAGGCGAAGCTAAAGCAGGGCATCCTCGAGCGTGCCGCCCGTGGGGCCGTGAAGGTTTTTACCGACCCCAAAGCCTCGCCCACCGGTTTTCCTTTTAAGGTGGCCGAGGTAGAAGGAACGCTCTCAGAGCCAGAGGTTTATCGGCGTCGAAAGCGGGTCTGTGACCTGGGCTATCTGCGCGAAGCCTACCAGACGCCCGAGGGGAAAATTGGCTTCCGTTGTGCTTCCGAACCCATCGAGCAGTACCTGGCTAAAGGGGGTGAACTGGCCAACACCGAGGGCCGCAAGTGCTTGTGCAATGCCCTTCTGGCAGCGGTGGGGCAGGGCCAGGTGCAGAAAAACGGCGACCTCGAGCTGCCGCTGGTGACCAGCGGAGATGACCTCGAGCGCATTGGCCGCTTTGTGGCCCGGTTTGGCACCCAGTACAGCGCCCGGGACGTGGTGGCCTACTTGCTGGGAGAAGCGGCTGTGCCCCGGACAGAAGTCCAGCACATGATGGCAAACGGCTAACCCGCCAAGCACCGCCTGCATCCGCCGACAATCCTGGTGCAGCACCCCAGCAGCCTGGCTGCTGGGGTGTGAATTTTTTGAAGAAAAACCGTAAATAGGCCTACCTTTTGCCGGGCGATTAGCCTTCAAACTCGAGGGGTAGTTTATTTCCCGAAGTTGGGTCGGTAAGGCTGCTGGTGTGAGAGGTGGGTTGTGGGGTTTCAGTTTCCGCTGTTGCTTTGGCTGCTGCTCCTGATACCGCTCCTGGTATGGGTTTATTGGCGCAGGCTGCAGCGTGGAGATGCCAGTGCCCACGTGCTTTATCCCAACCTGGCGCAATTGGCTGGTATCGCGGAGCCGCGCTGGAAACGGCACCTGAGTGCTTTTTTGTATGGCCTGGCGCTGGTGCTGGCGCTACTGGCGCTGGCCCGACCCCAGGCGGTTGTTCCGGCTCCCGATAACCTGGCTACGGTCATGGTTGCCATCGATATCAGCCGCTCGATGCGGGCGCAGGACATTGAGCCGGATCGCTTTACCGCGGCCAAAAAAGAAGCCCAGAGCTTTGTGCGTGCCCTGCCGGATGGAGCCAAGGTGGGGCTGGTGAGCTTTGCCGGGTATGCCACCCTGGAAGTTGAACCGACCACCGACCACCAGCGCATCATAGACCAGATCGAACTGCTCCAGATGGCCCGTGGAACCGCCATCGGCGACGGTCTATTGGAAAGCCTCAAAGCTTTTCCCACAGACGAAAACGGCAAGCTACTGGGTCCCGCCACTGTGGTGTTGCTTTCGGATGGCCGCAACAACCGGGGCATCGATCCCCTGGAGGTGACGCCCTATGCCAAGGACATGGGGGTGGTGGTGCATACCATTGGGCTGGGCCGCCGCAGCAACCCCAACGACCCCGACCCCCAGTGGGGGGGTTACTGGATGCAGTTTGACGAAGAAACCCTGCGGGCCATCGCCGAGTCCACGGGGGGGCAGTATTACGCTGCAGAGTCTGCGGAAGCCTTAAGGCAGGTCTACCGCAGCCTGGGCCGGGTGGTGGGCTGGAAGCCCCAGCGCACCGAGGTGAGCGGTTTGTTTGGCCTGGCCGCTGGGCTTTTGCTGGCCTCGAGCCTGCTGGTATCGAACCTGCGCCGCCAGGTAATCTAGAGCACTCTACATACTCCTTGAGCCCCCACCAGCATTACTACTGCGTCCTGCACAGGACAGACCACGCCTGTGAAGAGTGCGATTTATGCCTGCCGGACAGGGGGGCAATAAAAGGCGAAAGCGGTAGACTTAGGCGTGTGGTTTACCAAGAAGCAGTGGAATGGTTGTTTGCCCAAAGCCGGGCCGGGGCTCCCCGGGGTCTGGCGCGGGTTCGCGCGCTGCTGCAACGCCTGGGCCAGCCGGAAGCCGCTTTTTCTGCCGTTCACGTGATTGGCACCAACGGCAAGGGCAGTGTGGTGGCCTATCTGGCGGCGGCTTTTAGGGCTGCCGGGGAACCTTACGGGGCCACCATCAGCCCGCACCTGCTGGATTTCCGCGAGCGCATCTGTACCCACCAGGGCCCGATTCCCGAGGGGGAGGTGGTGCGCTTTGTGGAGTGGGCGCAGCAGCAGCAATTGCAAGAACCCGTGGCCTTCTTCGACCTCACCACCGCGTTGGCTTTTCGCCACTTCGCCTCGGTAGGGGTGCGCATGGCTGCGGTTGAGGCAGGGGTGGGTGGTGCGCTGGATGCGACCAACGCCCTGCCCGATGTTCGCGTGACGGTCATTACCAACATTGGTGAAGACCATCTGGAAACCCTGGGGGGTTCGCTCGAGGGGGTCGCTAAGGACAAAGGGGGGGCCATCCGCCCCGGGGTTCCGGTAGTAACGGGGGCCGAGGGGGTTGGACTGGCGGTTATTCGCGCCATCGCCGCCGAGCGGGGGGCGCCTTTGTATGTGCTTTCCGAAGGCAGCCCTATTTTCGATTTACCTGTCCAGCCCTCGCTGCGGGGCCGCTTTCAGCTACAGAACGCCCGTCTGGCAGCGGCAGCTCTGCGTCTGCTGGGTTATGGCGAGCCGGTCTTATCCACAGGTTTATCCGCAGCCGTCCATCCGGGCCGCATGCAGTACCTGACCTACCAGAACACCCCTGTGGTGCTCGACGGAGCCCACAACCCACCCGCGGTCCGGGCGCTGGTAGAGGAGCTTGAAGAATTTCATCTGGTGTTTGGCGCTTTCCCCCGCAAGGACTACCACACCATGCTGCAAACCCTGCTCCCTAAGGCCAGAAGCGTGCGGTACACCTATGCCGCCAGGGGTGCCCTGCGGGCAGAAGAACTTCTGCAAGAATACCCTGCACCCTACTTCGAACATCCGCTCGAGGCCCTGCATCACGCTGTTGGAGCAGCCCAGCAGGACGGCGCTTTAGTCCTGGTCACAGGCTCTTTGTACCTGGTAGGCCAGATGCTGCGGCTGCTCCAGGCGCAGCATCTGGCCAGCCCACTTTTTGAATGATGGGTTGTGGGTACTGCTACCGCTGGGCAGACAGCCGCCCACCGCGAGGCCGCCTTCCCCGGCACAATCCACCCTGGTGGGTGGTGTGTGAAGCCGGCACATTGCCTGGCCGGCTTGACCCAACTGGAAGGGGCGGTGTCCTGCCTGGTAAAAGCCCAAACGGGGCCACGGTGCAGCTCAGGGGCCCAGCACCTCGTCCAGGGTTTCCGCCAGGGCGTTTACCATTTGGTCTACCTCGGCCTCGGTAATTACCAGGGGCGGCGCCATAGCAAAGCCGGTATCGTTGCAGCGCACAATCACGCCTTTTTCCCGGCTTACCTTCATCAACTGTGCCCCAATGCCTCTGGCTGCATCGAAGGTTTTTTTGCTGGCTTTGTCCTCCACCACCTCGACCAAAGCCATCAGGCCCTTGCCGCGCACGTTGCCCACGTGGGGGTGGGCCTCGAGCTCACGCAACCGCTGCAAAAGCTGTTCACCTCGCTCGGCAGCATTGAGCCAGAGCTGTTCACGTTCGATAATGTCAATGTTGGCCAGCCCCACCGCACAGGCCACCGGATGCCCCGAGTAGGTGAAGCCGTGCATGAACATGCGGTCGGGGGCCGAGATGCGCTCAAAAATTTGCGGACTGATGCCCACCCCACCCAGCGGCACATACCCTGAGGTAATGCCTTTGGCAAAGCTGGTGATGTCGGCCTGGAAGCCATAGGTGGTCTGGGCGAACATCTGGCCGGTGCGGCCAAAGCCGGTAATCACCTCGTCGGCAATCAGCAAAATGTCGTGCTTCTTGAGGATGGGAACAATGGTCTGCCAGTAACCCTCGGGGGGTGGTACCACGCCCCCCGCCCCCTGCACCGGTTCCCCGATAAAGGCCGCGATGGTTTCAGCCCCTTCTCGGGCAATTAGGTCTTCCAGCTCCTGGGCCAGCATGGCCACAAACCCGGCCTCCGAAAGCCCCGGATTGTTGCGGTAGGCCAGCGGTGCACTCAGATACAAAAACCCAGGGGGTAGCGGACCAAAATCGGCGTGGTAGGCCGGTATGCCGGTGGCCGCCAGCGCGCCCATGGCAATGCCGTGATAGGCCATGCGGCGCGAGATGATCTTGGTTTTTTCGGGCCTGCCCGACAGGGCCCAGTAATAGCGGGCAATCTTGATGGCGGTCTCGTTGGACTCGGCCCCACCCGAGGTGAACTGGAAGTGGGAGTGGTGCGGCAGGAGCTGGTGCATCTTGGCCGCTAGCTCGATGACGGGCGGGGTGGCCAGCCCAAAAAAAGTAGGCTGAAAAGCCAGCCGGGCCATCTGCTCGCGGGCCACCTCGGCCAGTTCGGTGCGCCCATAGCCCACATTCACGTTCCAAAGTCCGGCGAATCCGTCAATGTACCACCGGCCCTGGCTATCGCGCACTTTAGAGCCCTTACCCTCGACCAGCACCAACGGGCCACTTTGTTTGTGGCGGTGCAGGTTGGTGACGGGGTGCAGGTGATGGGCCATGTCCAGCTCGATGAGGCGCTCGGTGTTCCAGATAAGGGTGTTCATGATGCTCCAGATTTTACCCCCTGGCAGAGGTGGGCCACGAACCGGGCGCTCGAGCTGCCTCCTCCCACGGCGCACGGGGGCGGGATGGCGAAGTAGCCGACTACC
This sequence comes from Meiothermus cerbereus, assembly GCF_051297115.1. Taxonomy (GTDB): domain Bacteria; phylum Deinococcota; class Deinococci; order Deinococcales; family Thermaceae; genus Meiothermus; species Meiothermus cerbereus_A. The sequence goes on along the minus strand of NZ_JBEVAL010000034.1, from coordinate 8,744 downwards.
TGTCGCGTAGTATGCTGGCCTTTGTGACTGCCGATACCCAGCGCGAAATACTCAAAATTGCTCTGCCGGTAAGCCTCGAGTCCACCGTTCAACTAAGCCTGGGCTTTATCAACCAGGTCATCGTGGGGGTCTTGGGCACGGCCACGATTGCGGCGGTGGGGCTGGCCAACAATGTGCTGTTTATTGGCATCCTCTGCCTCAACACCCTGGGTGCGGGGTGCGCCATTCTGGCCAGCCGGGCCAGGGGCCGGGGGGACGAAGCCGCGGTGCGGCGCATCGTGAGTTTTTTCATTGGGTTTGCTTCGGTTTTGGCGCTTGCGCTGGCCCTACCGCTGGGGCTGGGGGCCACGCCTTTTTTAAGACTGCTGGCGGCCGATCCCGAGATTACCACCATCGGTGGGCCGTACCTTTCGCTGGTGGCACTTTCTCTGCCCCTGATCACCCTTAGCGTGGTCAGCAGCGCCGCTTTTCGCAGTATGGGCAAGGCCCGCATCCCCATGCTGGTGACCATCCCCACCATCGCCCTGATACCGCTCTTGTCGTGGCTGCTGGTGTTTCCGCTGGGCATGGGCGTGGTAGGGGCGGCGGTGGCGGCCCTGCTGGCGCAGGGCATCCGGGCGGTTCTGCTACTGGGGCTGCTTTTTGCAAGCCGCTGGGGGCTGCGTTGGGCTTGGCCCGACCTGACGCAAATCCGGCCGCTGCTGGCCCAGGCCGTGCCGTTGGTGCTACCGCTGTTTATTACCGAGGTGGTATTCAGCGGCGGGGTTTTTTTGTTTGCACTGCTGTTCGAGCGCCTGGGCACGCAGGAGCTGGCAGTATTCCAGATTGTGAGCAACCTCGAGATGGTTTTCATTACCGCTTCGGCGGGCCTGCACTTTGCAGCCACGGTGCTCGTGGCACAGGCCATCGGGCGGGCCGATTCCTCAGGTGTTTGGAGGGTCTCGCGGCTGATCTGGCGCATGGGCCTAATCTCGGCGGTCATCTTTGGGCTGGCCTTTGCGCTGTTTGCTTTCCTGCTGCCCTTGCTCTATCCCAACACCACCCCGCAAGTCCAGCAGTGGGCTTTTTGGGCAGTGCTGTTGAACGCCCTGTTTCAACCCATCAAGGTTTCCAACTTCATCTTTTTTGGCATCCTGGCCAGCGGTGGCGACACCCGCTTTTTGCTGTTCTCCGATTTTGCCACGGTGTTTTTGCTGGGCCTGCCCTTGGCCTGGCTGCTGGCTTTTCCGCTGGGTTTGGGATTGTGGGGTATTTTCCTGGGGCGGCTTTTGGGCGAGGAAACCCTGCGCATCGCCATGTTCCTGTGGCGCTACCGGGGTGGGCAGTGGTTCCGACTGGATCGTGGGGCCAAAGCCTTGGCTACAGATTGAAACTGCTCGACGTGCCCACCAAACGAAACGCTTTTTAGCTGGGAATGTAAAAATCCGTACTATACTGGAACCAATGCGGGCACGGTCTTATTTGTTTACGCTCTACATGGAATATCTCTACCCAGAAAACCGGGCCTGGGTAGGGGATCTGATCCGCTGGATGGAGCTGCTCAAATTCAGCGAGCCGGCCGTGCGGGCGGCGGTTTCGCGTAGTGTTAAGCGCGGCTGGATTATCCCCGAAAAGGACGGACGGCGGGCCTACTACCGGCTTTCGCCGCGGGTGGCCTGGCAGGTCGAGCAGGTGCGCGAGCGGCTCTACACCTACGGTGCGGCCTGGGATGGCAGGTGGCGCATTCTGGTGTATGCCGTACCGGAGGCCAAACGCACCGTGCGCGACCGCTTCCGCAACGAGTTAATTTTGCTGGGCTTCGGGACGCCGGCGCCGGGGGTCTGGGTCAGCCCCAATGGCTCCCTCGAGGCCGCCCGCGACCTGGTGGGCTTTTACGGCCTGCAAAGCTATGTGGAGCTGTTCCAAGCCGAGCGCTTTTCCAGTACGCCTCCCCTCGAGCTCATCGAAAAATCCTTCAACCTCAAAGCCGCCCAGGCCCGCTACCGCGCCTTTCTGGCACAAAAACAAGAACGTCCCCAAAACCCCGAGGAAGCCTTTGTGCGCCTGACCCACATGGTGCACCAGGCCCGCAAAAACCTCTTCCTCGACCCGGGTCTGCCGCCCGAGCTCACCCCCCCGGGCTTCCTGGGGCAGCAGGCCAAGGAGCAGTTTTTAGCCCTCTACGACCAGCTTTCCAGGCAAGCCCGCCCGGTATTTGAGCTGGCTTCAGCCGCCGCAGATTAGAGCGCTCGTCACAACTATTGAGCCGCTCACAACTTGATGGCTGCGTCCTGCACAGCACAGTGGTCTCCCGGATGGGAGGCCACGTCTGTGAAGGGTGCGATGGGTGGCCTTGACAAAAACCTCGAGCCTGGCAGAGAGGGCCTTGCAATGGCGCCCCTAGAAGCGCACCGCTCGAATGCGCTCGAGGAAATCGTGCACGATATTGCCGGTAACGCCCCAGATGTCGTAGCCCCGCCAGGGATAGTGCCAGACCTTGCGGCTCAGTCGGCCCTCTATTTCGGAAAACTCCCCGCCCAAGCCGCTGGGAAAGCGGTTGCCTGGGGGTGGGGTGCGTTCTTCGGCATAGGCGGGTGCGGTTAGCAATTCCTCAATGGGCACCCAGAGCAGCGCGTCCACTTCCTCGGGGTTGGGGGTAAGACGGGGCTCCTGGGTAATCCGGCCCAGCAGGGGGAATACCCGGTAGCCAAAAGGGGAGAGGGTGGGGTTCAGGTGCCCCAGTATTTCCACCTGCTCGGGCTCGAGCCCCACTTCTTCTGAAGCCTCGCGCAAAGCGGCTTCCTCTGCGCTTTCGCCATCGTCAAAGCGGCCCCCGGGGAAGCTGATTTGTGCTGCATGGTGCGGCAGATGGGCGCTGCGAACGGTAAACAAAAGCTGGCCTTCCCACACCGGAAGCAGAACGGCTGCATCCACGAAACCCTCTGGTAGCGGCAGTTGCTGAGGGGGACGGGAAACGATGGCTTTGAGAACGTTCGATTTCATGCGACTTTTGCTGTTGGGTGCTGTTGCGAACGCTGGCTATATAGTGGCCGGTGTGATGCCAGAAGCCTCACTACCAGCATTTTGAAGCTAGCTTGTAACCCTTTTTGTGGCCCATGACCGCTTTACGCACAGCTTTGCTCGCAGCGTTCGCGCAACAAAACCTCCGGGTTTACCTTCTCCTGGCGGCACCAGGCCACCATCAGCCACAGCGCCTCGGCCAGGTTGTCCTGTTCAATAGCCTGGGTCAGGCTGTCCTTACCCGAGAAGGGGGTTCCCAGCTTTTTCTGGATTTCGCTGGCCCGGGCCAGGGCGCCCAGGCTGCGCGGCACCTGGTCGCATACCGACTGGGCGGTTTTGCCCTCGCGGGCTTTGATGGCGTTCCAGTTGGCGGTTACCTGTTCCGGGGTGTCGGCCTGTACGTTGCCGAAGACGTGTGGGTGGCGTCTTATCAGCTTATCCACAATGTGCTGCTCTACCTGTGCATAAGTAAAGGTTCCCTCCTGCTCGGCAATCACCGAGTGAAAGGCCACCTGCAAGAGCACGTCGCCCAGCTCCTCGGCCAGTTCGCTGGGGTCTCCCTTGCCAATGGCATCTACAGCCTCGGCGGCCTCCTCGAGCAAGTAAGGCCGCAGGCTCTGGTGGGTTTGCTCCTTGTCCCACGGACAACCGTCGGGGCCCCGCAAGCGGCGCATGACCTGTAATAAACGCTCCATGCCTTATAGCCTAGCGGGTTTTGAAAAGGAGATTATGCCTTTTTGAGCAAACGCCCAAGCAGGAGGCCGGCTGCCCACGTAGAGCCCATCAGAAGGAGACTCAGCAAGTCCACCGGGGCGGTGTCCCCTAAAGCAAAGCCCTGGGGGCTGGGGTAGGGCAGACCGGTGCTGCGGGTCAGCACAAACAACACCGTTAAAAGCCCCACCAGCCAGAGTCCCCCGGTGTAGGTGCTCCGTTCCATGCTGGCAGGCATCTCGAGCAAACGCGCCAACAGCAAGAAACCCCCATACATGAGCTGAAATCCCAGCAGCATCATAAACAAGACCGCATACCAGAACCCCGCACTTTGAAGCCCCAAGGGGGTTTCGTTGCCAAACAGCTCACCACACAACCCGCTCCCCAGCACAGAGTTGCCCATACCCAGCAGTTGTAAAAAGAAGGGTGCCATCAGCAAAGCCCCGGCCCAGCGCACCTGGGGTTTTGAAAAAGCGACTGCACGACCGTCCATGTCCACCCCCATCTTGCCGCAAAGGCGCAGGGCTAATGTAAAGTAGCTTGCCTTGGGGATCCAGGCCAAAGCTGTTTGGGGCCTCGAGCAGGGCATTTGCAGCTCGAGCAAACTGTCTGCTGAGGGACATTTGCCTGGGGTTGGATTGTCTACGGTTAACCAAGGTTTGCAGGGGGTTTGCTGCTTGCCAACAAACCTCATCAGCACAGGAGTGTAAAAGATGCCACGTCGAGCGATTTGGATTACCCTGATAGCCGGTTTGCCCTTGCTGCTAGCGGTGGTGGCTTTTCTGCTCTCTAAAGACACCTACCAGCCCTACGGCACCCGGCTGCTGAATGTTCGGCCAGCCGAAGCCAACCAGTTCACCCTTACCGCCCACGACGGCTCGAGCAAAAGCCTTTCCGACTTTCGGGGCAAGGTGGTTCTGATTTTCTTTGGCTTTGTGAACTGCCCGGATGTATGCCCCACCACCCTGCTCGAGCTTGGCAAGGTCTACAAAGCCCTGACCCCTGCCGAGCAAGCGCGGGTACAGGTTTTGCTGATCTCGGTAGACCCCGAACGGGACAACCTGGAAAAGCTGCGGGACTACGTAACCTTTTTTAGCCCCAGCTTTATCGGACTTACCGGCACCCCTGAACAGATTGCCGATGTGGCCAAGCGCTACGGGGTGTTTTATCAAAAATCCCAGATCAAGTCGCCCACCGAGTACAACGTTGACCACACCGCCACCGTCTTCGCCCTCGACCCCAAGGGACAGCTGCGCCTGATTTACGGCAGTGGTAAAGCTGCCGAAACCGAGCGGGTGGTGCAGGATGTGCGCTGGTTGCTGCGGTAGGCCGCTGTGACAAAGCAAATCTCCTTGATGTGCTCGGCCTGAAGATTTCTGCTTACCGCACTCATCACAGACGCGGCCTCCCATCCGGGAGGCCACTGTGCTGTGCAGGACAAAGCAATCAAGTTGTGAGCAGCTCAATATTCGTGAAGAGCGCTCTGGTGTGGCTCAAAACCGACCAGGCCTCAGCAAAAAAACAAATCGAGGACGTTCCTTATGACCATACCGTCAGGGTTCATACTGGCCCAGGCGAGTGGCTGGTAGCCTCTTTGGGTTCGCTCTCTGGCCTCATTTTCCCCCTTGATTAACTCCTGACAGCCGTATATACTTCTAGGGTTGCGTCGCCTCAGGCCAGCCCCGGCTCTGAGGTAACATCGGTTGCGCTCACGGGAATGCCGTCGCGCACAGCGATTCTTGAGAATCCAGGGGCGAAACTCAGGCTGCTGGCCTGATTCGCTTCTCGACGGGAACCCCGCACCGAGCGCAGCGCAAGAACGCAGACCTCCGTGTGGGGTTTCGGTTTTGAGAGAAGTCGAGTCAAACGAAAGGATGTGATTACACTGCCAACCATCAACCAACTCCTCCGTAAGGGCCGTACGCCGGTGGTCAAAAAGAGCAAGGTGCCTGCCCTCAAAGGAAGCCCCTTCCGCAAAGGCGTCTGCACCGTGGTGCGTACCGTCACCCCCAAGAAGCCCAACTCGGCGCTGCGTAAAGTGGCCAAGGTGCGGCTTTCGAGCCAGTACGAAGTCACCGCTTATATCCCCGGCGAGGGCCACAACCTGCAAGAGCACTCGGTGGTGCTGATCCGTGGGGGCCGTGTAAAGGACCTGCCGGGTGTGCGCTACCACATCGTGCGCGGTATCTACGACACCCAGGGTGTGAAAGACCGCAAGAAGAGCCGCTCCAAATATGGCACCAAGCGCCCCAAAGCCGATGCCAAGGGTGCGGCAGCCAAGGGTAAGAAGTAACTTTTCACATGCCGCCGCATGCGGCGGCACGAGTGAGGTCAGAGTATGTCGCGGAGAAGACAAGCTGAAATTCGCCAACTCGAGCCCGACCACCTCTACGGCGATGTGGTGGTCACCGCGCTCATCAACCGTATGATGCGCGACGGCAAGAAGAACCTGGCTGCCCGGATTTTCAAAGAAGCCTGCGAGATTATCCAGGAGAAGAGCGGGCAGGAGCCCCTCAAGGTCTTTAAGGCGGCGCTGGACAACGTGCGCCCCCGTGTGGAGGTGCGCAGCCGTCGGGTGGGTGGGGCCAACTACCAGGTCCCCGTCGAGGTATCCCCCCGCCGCCAGCAAACCCTGGCCATTCGCTGGATTGTCAACGCCTTCAACAGCCGGGGTGAGCGTGAAGCCCACCAGCGCCTGGCCGCCGAACTACTGGAAGCTGCTGAGGGCAAGGGTGGGGCGGTCAAAAAGAAAGAAGATGTTGAGCGTATGGCCGAAGCCAACCGAGCCTACGCCCACTACCGGTGGTAAGTATGTCCGTTAAGACTGGTTTCGACCTAAAACTCTTCCGCAACATCGGGATTGCGGCCCACATCGACGCCGGTAAGACCACCACCACCGAGCGAATCCTCTACTACACCGGTCGTATTCACAAAATTGGCGAGGTGCACGAAGGTGCGGCCACCATGGACTGGATGGAGCAGGAGCGGGAGCGGGGCATTACCATTACCGCCGCCGTAACCACCGCCAACTGGAAGCACAGTGGTACCGGTATCGAGCACCGCATCAACATCATCGACACCCCCGGCCACGTGGACTTCACCATCGAGGTCGAACGTTCCATGCGGGTGCTGGATGGTGCCGTGGCGGTGTTCGATGCTTCGCAGGGTGTGGAACCCCAGTCCGAGACCGTGTGGCGCCAGGCCGACAAGTACCGGGTTCCCCGCATTGCCTTCGCCAACAAGATGGACAAAACCGGGGCCGATATCTGGCTGGTGGTCAACACCATGAAGGAGCGTCTGGGGGCCAAGCCGGTGCTGATGCAACTGCCCATTGGCCGCGAGGATACCTTCAAGGGCATCATAGATGTGCTGCGCCAGAAGGCCTACATCTACGGCAACGACCTCGGTACCGACATTAAAGAGGTTGAGATCCCCGAGGATATGAAGGCCCAGGCTGCTGAGTACTACGAGAAGCTGGTGGAAGCGGCGGCCGACTACGACGAAAACATCATGATGAAGTTCCTGGAGGGCGAGAAGCCCACCGAAGAGGAACTCATCCGGGCTATCCGCAAGGGCACCATCGCCATCGAGATTTTCCCGGTTTTCCTGGGTTCAGCCCTCAAGAACAAAGGGGTTCAGCTGCTCCTGGATGGGGTGGTGGACTACCTGCCCTCGCCGCTGGATATTCCCCCTGTTAGGGGCAAGACCGAGAATGGCGAGGACGTCGAGCGCCCTGCCGATCCCAATGGCCCCCTGGCTGCACTGGCCTTCAAGATTATGGCCGACCCCTATGTGGGCCGTCTGACCTTCGTGCGGGTTTACTCTGGTACCCTCAAGTCGGGTTCCTACGTGCAGAACACCACCAAGGGCAAAAAAGAGCGTGTGGCTCGCTTGCTGCAGATGCATGCCAACCACCGTGAAGAGGTGGAAGAGCTGCGTGCAGGCGAGCTGGGCGCAGTGGTGGGTCTCAAAGAGACCATCACTGGCGACTCCCTGGTGGGCGATGGCGACCAGCCGATTATCCTCGAGTCCATCGAGATTCCCGAGCCGGTAATTGACCTGGCCATCGAGCCCAAAACCAAGGCCGATCAGGACAAACTCGGTGTGGCCCTTGCCCGTCTGGGTGAAGAAGACCCCACCTTCCGCGTATCCACCGACCCCGAGACCGGCCAGACCATCATCTCGGGCATGGGTGAGCTGCACCTGGAAATCATCGTGGACCGCCTCAAGCGCGAGTTCAAGGTGGATGCCAACGTGGGCAAACCCCAGGTGGCCTACCGCGAGACCATTACCCGCCCTGTGGATGTCGAAGGCAAGTTTGTGCGTCAGTCGGGTGGGCGTGGGCAGTACGGCCACGTCAAGATCAAGGCCGAACCCCTCGGCCGTGGTTCGGGCTTTGAGTTCGTCAACGCCATTGTGGGGGGTGTGATCCCGCGCGAATACATTCCGGCGGTACAAAAAGGCATCGAGGAGGCCATGCAGTCCGGCCCCCTCACCGGCTTCCCTATCGTGGACCTCAAGGTCACCCTCTATGATGGTAGCTACCACGAGGTAGACTCCTCCGAAATGGCCTTCAAGATCGCCGGCTCGATGGCCATCAAGGAAGCCATCGAGAAGGGCGGTGCGGCCATCCTCGAGCCCATCATGCGGGTCGAGGTTATCACCCCCGAAGAATTCCTGGGCTCCATCATCGGCGACCTGAACTCCCGCCGCGGCCAGATTCAAGGCATGGAGGAGCGGGGCAACGCCCGGCTGGTGCGGGCCTTTGTTCCCCTGGCCGAGATGTTCGGCTACGCCAACGACATGCGTTCGATGAGCCAGGGCCGGGCCCAGTTCTCGATGTTCTTCGACCACTACGAGCAAGTGCCTCAAAACATCGCTCAAAAGCTGATCAAGGGGCAATAACCAACCGGGGTCGGGGCTGCACGTGACCCCCGACCCTTCACCGATAACTTTAGAAGGAGTGAAACTGTTATGGCGAAAGGCGTATTTGAGCGCACCAAACCCCACGTAAACGTGGGCACCATCGGACA
>NZ_JBEVAL010000033.1:0-31745 GCF_051297115.1 Meiothermus cerbereus | reverse complement strand
GCTTCATCTTTGCCCACAACTTCAGGCAGCTGGCCAGCGTTTTGTAGGTAGCAACTTGGGTTAAAATAAACCCAGCAACAGAAGAGGAGCACGTGACCCGCGAAGAACTCAAAGCCCGCCTCATCCGCCCCATAGCGCGCGAACTGGCCGACGGTGCCCAGGATCGGGTGGTGGCTGGGGGCCTGGAAAAGCTGATTCAGAACCTGGGCCAGCCCTTCCCCGAGGTGGGGCGGGTACTGGCAGGGTACCGCCAGATGGATGTCGAAGCGCGTAAAGCACAGCTGAAAAAGGCCCTCGAGCTGCTGGGCGATCAGGTTATACAGAACAGACCTCAGCCCACCGAGCCCCAGCAAGCCGCACCCGGTACCCCAAGTCCGGTGCTGGAGGCCCTCTCCTTCGACACCCCCATCGAAGCTTTGAACCTGGGGCCTGGCGGCAAAAAAAAGCTGGCCGAGCTGGGCATCCGGGTGGTGCGCGACCTGCTGCACTACTACCCCCGCCGCTACGAAGACCGCCGCACCTTACAAGGGGTGCGCGAGGTAGAGGACGGAGCCAAGGCCACCCTGGTGGGCAAAGTGCTGAGCCGCGAGCTGGTCAAGACCCCCAAAAAAGGGCTGCAGCTGGTACAGGTGCGCTTTATGGACGGGTGGGGCTGGAAGTTTACTGGCATCTGGTTCAACCAGCCCTGGGTGCTCAAGCAGATGCCCGAGGGTGCCAGTATGGTGCTCTCGGGGCGGGTGCAAAAGCGCGGGGGCAACGTCTCGCTGATGGTGGAGTACTTCGAGGATGAAGGGGGAGAATCGCTCTCTACCGGGCGCATCGTACCGGTCTACCCTTCCAAAGAGGGGATTGGACAGGCTTTTTTGCGGCGGGCGGCCTGGCGGGCCCTGGAGGCTTTCCAGGCCATACCCGACCCCCTGGCACATTTACCACAAAGCCTGCTGCCCCTGGATAAGGCCCTGCGCCAGGTTCATTTTCCCGACACGGAGGAGAAGCTCGAGCAGGCCCTCTACCGGCTTAAGTTCGACGAATTTTTACTCCTGGAACTCAAGGTCATGCTGCAGTCGGGAGGCTCGGCGTTGCTGGGCCGGATGTTCCGGGTCAGGCCCGAGATGGTCGAGCGCTTCCGCTCGATCCTGCCCTTCCGGCTCACCGGGGCCCAGGAGCGGGTGCTTTCGGAAATCCTGGCCGACATGCAGTCCGAGCGCCAGATGGCCCGCCTGGTGCAGGGCGATGTGGGCTCGGGCAAGACCGCCGTAGCCGCCGCTGCGCTGTATGTTGCGGCTCAGAACGGCGCCCAGGGGGCCCTGATGGCCCCTACCGAGATTCTGGCCAAGCAGCACTTCGAAAACCTGACCCGCTACCTCTACCCGCTGGGGGTCTCGGTGGATCTGCTGGTGGGCTCGATGGGCCTGAGCGAAAAAAGAAGCGTGCAGGAGCGGCTCAAAAGCGGCCAGACCCAGGTGGTGGTGGGCACCCATGCCCTCATTCAGGATGGGGTGGAGTTTTGCGACCTGGGCCTGGCGGTGATTGACGAGGAGCACCGCTTTGGCGTCTTGCAGCGCCGCCGGCTGCTGGGCCAGCGGCCCGATGTGCTGGTGATGTCGGCCACCCCCATTCCCCGCTCACTGGCCCTTACCATGTACGGCGACCTCGAGGTCTCCCAGATCGACGAACTTCCCCCTGGCCGCACCCCCATCAAGACCAAGATCCTCACCCAGAAAACCCGCACCCAGGCCTATACCTTTGCCCGGCAAGAGATAAAAAAAGGCCACCAGGTATTTGTGGTTACGCCCATGATTGAAGAGGGCGAGTCGGAGGCCACCGCCGAACTGGCCGCCGCCACCCGGCTGCGCGAGGAGCTGGAAGTGCTCTTACCTGACGTGCGTATAGACCTGCTGCACGGAAGAATGAAGGCCGAGGAAAAAGACGCGGTAATGGAGCGCTTTAAACAGGGGGCCTTCGACCTGTTGGTCTCCACCACGGTCATCGAGGTGGGGGTAGACATTCCCCAGGCCACCCTCATGATTATCGAAAACGCCGAGCGTTTCGGGCTGGCCCAGCTCCACCAGCTGCGCGGGCGGGTCGGGCGCGGCGGGCTGGAATCCTACTGCATTCTGATTGCAGGCGAGACCTCCAAGCGCACCATGGAGCGCCTGCGGGTCATCGAGGAATCCACCGACGGCTTCTACATCGCCGAGCAAGACCTGCGGCTGCGCGGCCCCGGCGAGCTGCGGGGGCTGCGCCAGTCGGGCATGCCCGACCTGCGGTTGGGCGACCTGGCCTCCGACCAGGAGATCATTGAGCAAAGCCGGGCGCTGGCCAAGGCCATTCTGGAGGCCGACCCCTACCTCGACCAGCCCGAACATGCCCTCCTAAAGCGCGAGCTACAGGCCAGGGCCGAGGCCATTGGTTTCCGCGAGGTGATATGAACCCCACCCGATGCATTCCGTTTAGAGCCCGTCAATACCTCCTGGATTTGCAAGCTGCTTCTGCCCGTGCTTAAGGGTGCACTCCCCGGTGAACAGCCGCGCCAGCGGTCTGTCCCAAAGGGGATCGTCCTTCTGGTGAACAGCCGCGCCAGCGGTCTGTCCCAAAGGGGATCGTCCTTCTGGTGAACAGCCGCGCCAGCGGTCTGTCCCAAAGGGGATCGTCCACCCTTCACTGGGAGTGAAAACGGCAACTGTTTACCCAAGCGCTACTAAACCGCAAGGGCCCTTTTGCGGTAGCATGGGGCCATGTCCCTCGAGTGGGCCTTAGGGGTTCTGATTTTGCTGCTGCTGGTGGCGCTGGTCTCCTTTCAGCTTGGACGCCTGAGCCAGCCAACTGGCCCTGCGGGCAGACCTCGCCAAAAACCCAGCCATCCCTCGGTGTTTGTGGATATGGATGACAAACCCCCCATGGAGATCGACTTCGAAGCAGGCATCCGCGCCAATCAGCGCCGCAAAAACCCCAGTCGGGATGAAGCCTCTGGCTGATACCAGGCTGACCAGCACGGCTCATCATTAAAGCGTGGAAGGCTTGCTTGCGTTGTTGCTGCTTCTGGTGGTGGCCCTACCGGTTATTGCCCTCTTATGGCAGGGCCTGCTGGAGAACAGCCCAGCAGAAGAAGTACCGGACTAAACAACCTTTCCAGGCTGCTGCAATAACATTCCCCACTGAGCGGCGCAGTTCCTGGATGCTGGTTTCCTGGTGTCGGCTGGGGTGCACACGGTTGGTCAGCAAAGCCCAGGCGTACCCCCGCTCAAAATCCAACCACACGCCGGTTCCGGTAAACCCGGTGTGGCCCAGGGTCTGGCGGCTGCACAGGCTGCCACCACTAAAAGCAGGCTGGGGGATTTGCCAGCCCAAAGCCCGCTCGGCATGTTGGGGGCGGCGCATTTCTGCCAGGGCCGCCGGGGAAAGCACCTCACCTTGCATCAGGCGCTGGGCGTAGTTCAGAACCTGTGTAGACCGCTCTAAACCATCCCTGGTTGGGATACAACAGCGCGGTTTGATTGATCCATCCCAAGTGCCATAATGAGCCCATGGCAGAACTCTATCACATCGGCTTTGGGCCCCAAGACTTAGGCGACAATCCCCCCACCCTGGCCATTCTGAGCGGCGACCCCAACCGCGCCACCCGGATTGCCCACACCAAGTTAAGCCAGGTCAAAACCCTCTCGGAGAACCGCGGCCTGAATAGTTATCTGGGCCATCTGCCCAACGGACGCCCGGTTATATCGGCCACCAGTGGCATGGGCGCCCCCAGCCTGAGCATTGTGGTCAACGAGCTGGTGCAGGTAGGTATCCGCACCATCATTCGGGTAGGCACCAGCGGCTCCATCCAGGAGGAGGTAAGGCCCGGAAGCGTTGTGATTTCCAAAGCTGCCCTGTGCCGCCAGGGGGCCGCCAATGACATTGCCCCACCCGAGTACCCCGCCAGCGCCGACCCTTTCCTCACCGTAGCCCTGGTGGAGGCCGCCAGGCGGATGGGCATTGAGTACGCCCTGGGGATTACTGCTTCAGTAGACACTTTTTATGAGGGACAGGAGCGCACGGGTTCAGCCAACCCCCATCTGTTGCGCGCCCTGCAGGGCATCACCGAAGAGTACCGTAACCTGCGGGTACTCAACTACGAGATGGAGGCCGGAACCCTGTTCAAGATGGGCAACGTCTACGGGTTTGCCGCAGCCTGCATCTGCGGCATCATCGCGCAGCGCACCAAGGCCGAGCAGCCCATCCTGGAAGCCAAGGATTTGGCCGTGCAGAGGGCCATTGATGTAGCCATAGAGGTTGCGGCGCAGTTCGCGTAGCGCATGAGCGGCCATCAGCCCCGGCTCGGCCAGATTGTAATACAGGCTACAGAGCAAGCTTTTCATGTAACACCCCCATACCCTAAAGAAACGCTCATCCAAGCAACCCTGCCCGCAGGGCAATTGGGGCTTGGTAAAAGCAAAAACCCGGCAGCTCTGCATGAGAGCACTAATGAAACGAGCTAAATTGCCCTTGACTTTTATCACAGGCTGGCGTTACTTATAGCACCTGATGCCACCCCGCCGACACCCTGTGCGTTACACCCTGTGGCTGGCCCGAACCGGGGCAGCCCCCAAAACGCTCTCGCTCCCGGTGTGGGTTCCAGTGGTTCTGGTGCTGGGGCTGCTCGGTTGGAGCGGTCTAAACCTCTGGCTCTGGCAGCGCACCGCCGAGATGCGCAGTCTTCAAATTCAGCTGGTGAGCCTTTCGGATCAGGCCCGCAAGCTCAACAACCAGTTGGCAGCCGAGCGTACCCGAAACAACGCCCTGAGCCAGGATGCACAAAAAATCCTCAAGCAGCTCCAGGTGCTCGAGAACGAGATTAACACCCTGCGCGAACGCGCCGGAATGCCCAAAATCAAGCTCACCCCAGCCCGCAACGAAGGCGGGGGGCGCGGGGGTGCTCCGGCTTCAGCAGCGCTGGAGGATGTGCTGCGGTACGCCGACCAGCAAACTGCGGCCCTTGCCCAAAAGCTTGGCGAGGTATCCCCTGCCCTTAACGAGGCCCTAAAGCGCGAGGCGGCCATGCCCTATGGCTACCCCATCCGCGGGCAGAGCCGCATCACCTCGTATTTCGGCTATCGTCGTAACCCTTTTGGTTGGGGTTTTGAGTTCCACAACGGGGTCGACTTCTCGGCCTCCTACGGCACCCCAGTACAGGCCACAGGCGCTGGTGTGGTGGTCGAGGCCGGCTGGAAGGGACCGTTTGGCCTGGCGGTGGTGGTGGATCACGGCTACGGCTACCGCACCTTATACGGGCATCTGTCTTCTATCTCGGTACGGGTTGGGCAGCGCCTCGAGCGCGGTGATCGGGTGGGGCTGGTGGGTTCTACCGGCCGCTCCACCGGGCCGCACCTGCACTACACCATCTTCCGCAACGGAGGCGAGGTTAATCCAGGCCGCTACCTCGACTGAGCATCAGGCATCGGCCCAGGCACAAAAGGGTATGATCCGGGAGTTGGTTTGCAGGAAGTTCTACAAGAGCAGGGGTGTAAACTATGGCGGTGTTAGGCGCAGGACGTAAACCCAACCCGGCTACGCTCACTTACCTGAGCGAAGGCAGCGAGATCGAAGGCAACCTGAAGACCCCCGGCAACACGCGTATTGACGGCAGGGTCAAGGGTTCGGTAGTGGTCGAGGGCGACCTCGAGGTCGGCAGCAACGCCCACATAGAAGGCGATCAGGTCAAGGCCAACAACATTATCGTGCATGGGCAGATTCACGCCCAGATTATCGCCAGCGGCAAGCTGCACATCACCAAGAGCGCCAGGGTAGAAGGGGACGTGCGGGCGGTGTCGCTGGATGTGGAGGCTGGCGCGGTTTTTGTCGGGCGCAGCCAGACCGGCGAGCCCCGTGCCCTCCCCCAGAACACCCGGACAGGCAACAGCCCGTAACCCCAAGCAAGCCTGAGCCGTTGAGCCTGGCAGCCTGTAGCGTTGGCTTGTCGGACTGGAGTCCAGCGGAAGTGCTTTTTTTGCCCCTTCCGCCGAGCACCTGGGGCGCGGGTCAGTAATCACTCGACCCAAAGTCGGTCCAGTGTAGGCTGGTAAGGTTATGGCCAGAGCGCCCCACCCCCTCGCCTCGAGCGTTACCCTAACGGTACCGCTCTGGCTGGTGGCTGTTTTGCCGATTTTGCTGGTAGCGGTGGTGCTTCTGGGGTGGGTCAAAAGCTCGAGCGAACGCCAGCAGTTGGCCCAGCTTGAGGCCCAGGCCCATAAGCTTAGCCTGGAGCTCGAGGCCGAAAAAAGCCGCAACGAAGCCTACAGCATCGAAGCTGTGCAGCTCCAGCAAAGCCTTACCGTGTTGGAGGCCGAAATTAACCGGCTGCGGGTCAAGGCCGGTCTGCCCAGGATTCGCCTGGTACCCGAGCCATCCCAGTCCAACCCGGTACCCAAACCGGTCGGCGCCCCCAGAGGGGCTGGTGAGCCCATTGACCTGGGCAGTCTGCTGCTCAGCCTGCGCTCACAGGTTGGGAATTTTGCTGCCGAGCTCGAGGCCACCGCCCTCGCCCTAAACAACCCACCTCCGCCCGACCCCCGCCCGGGACGCATCTTGCGGCGTCCTCCGTCCCCCACCCTGGCCCGCACACCCCAAAACCGCTCCCCCGACCCGGCGCAATTCATCCCCACCGGCCTGCCCTTGCTGGTCGAGGCCAGCCTTACCTCTGGCTTTGGCTACCGTACCAACCCTTTTGGCGGTGGAGCCTACGAATTCCACAACGGGGTAGATTTTGCTGCCCCCGAAGGCACCCCGGTATATGCCACCGCGGCCGGCACGGTAAGCGAGATGGGCTGGAACCCCATCTTTGGGCTGATGGTTCTGCTAGACCACGGCAATGGCCTGCACACCCTGTATGGCCACCTCGCCTCCTCATATGTTGAAAAAGGCCAGCAGGTCGGGCAGAGCCACCTGATTGGCGCAGTGGGTTCTACCGGCCGCTCCACCGGGCCGCACCTGCACTACACCGTCTATCGCTACGGGAAAGCCGTTGACCCTTTGCCCTATCTGGCTCGATAGGTTGGCAGTACACCTCAGATGCAAACTTTGCTGGCCTGGGCATATTCTGGGCTTATATGAAATCCTTCAAATGCGCTCACTTCGAGTTTAGGTAAGCGCCAGGATGTACCACTTTGAAGGGTTTGACGAGTATCTGTGTGAAGCTGGTAACGGGCATCCCTGAAGCGATAAAACCAAATTTGAACCCCGTTCAAGCAAGGGGGGGTTTCGCCCGATTCTCATTCTGCGGTATAAGATAGGGCGTTATGGCCTTAGAGCGGCTTTTTCGCCGTCGCCGGGCACAGGGCGAGGCAAGGGATATTCCCGAGCTGTGGGTCAAGTGCCCCAAGTGCGACGCGCAGATATACAAGAAGGACCTCGAGAGCAGCCTGCACGTATGCCCCAAGTGCGAGCATCACCTGCGCATGTCTGCCGATAAGCGCATCGAGATGCTGGCCGATGCGGGAAGCTTTGAGCAGATTACCGGCCTCAAACCCACCGACCCCCTGGGCTTCGTGGACACCGAGCCCTACCCCAAGCGGCTCGAGCGCTACCAGAAAGAAGCCGGGCGGCCCGACGCCATAGTGGGCGGGAGGTGCACCATTGGCGGTGTGGAGAGCGTGCTTTTGGTGATGGACTATGCCTTTGCGGGCGGTTCGATGGGCAGCGTGGTGGGCGAAGAAATTACCCGTGGCATCGAGCTTGCAGCCCAGGAAAACCGGGCGGTGGTGATTGTCTCGGTCTCGGGTGGGGCCAGAATGCAGGAAGCGGCCTTGTCCCTGATGCAGATGGCCAAGACCACCCTGGCCCTGGACCGGCTTTGGGCTAAAAAACTGCCCTATATCTCGATCCTTACCGACCCCACCACCGGCGGAGTAACGGCCAGCTTCGCCGCCATTGCCGATGTGATTTTGGCCGAGCCGGGCGCCCTGATTGGCTTTGCCGGGCCGCGGGTCATTAAGCAGACCATCCGCCAGGATTTGCCCGAGGGCTTCCAGCGTTCGGAATTTTTGCTCAAGCACGGCATGGTGGATCAGGTCGTAGACCGTCGCAAACTCAAGGAAACTGTGGCAAGAATACTGAAGCTACTGCACCCCAGGACGGTGAACCATGCTGAATAGGGGTCGGGTCAGGCCTGGACTGGCGTGGGCAGCCCCAGCAGGCCTTGAAGGGGGCGCCCATGCCGCTTGAGTTCGAGAAGCCCATTGAAGAGCTCGAGGCCAAAATAGCCGAGCTCGAGGGGTTTGCCGCCAGCAGCGGGGTAGACCTCTCGGGAGAGATTCAGGTTCTGCGGGAGCGCTTAGCCCAGCTCAAGTCCGAAACCTTCGAGAATCTGTCGCGCTGGGAGCGGGTACAGCTGGCCCGCGCCCCTGGCCGACCCACCACCCTCGATGTCATCGGGGGCATCATGACGGAGTTTGTGGAACTTTACGGAGATCGCACCTATGGTGAGGACCCCGCTGTGGTGGGGGGGCTGGCCCGCTTCGAGGGCACCTCGGTGGTGGTGGCAGGCCATCAGAAAGGCCGCGATACCAAGGAAAACATCCGGCGCAACTTTGCCATGCCCCACCCAGAGGGCTACCGCAAGGCCATGCGCCTGATGGATCTGGCCGACCGGTTCGGACGACCCTTTATCGCCTTCATTGACACCCCAGGGGCCTACCCCGGCATCTCTGCCGAAGAGCGCGGTCAGGCCTGGGTAATTGCCCAGAGCATCCAGCGTATGGCCCGCCTGCGGGTACCGGCCATTGCCATCATTCTGGGCGAGGGGGGTTCAGGAGGGGCCCTGGCCATTGGGGTGGGCAACCGCGTGCTGATTCTGGAAAACGCCTGGTATTCGGTCATCTCGCCCGAGTCCTGCGCGGCCATTTTGTGGCGCGACGCCAAGGAAGCGGCCAAAGCTGCCGAAGCCCTCAAGCTATCGGCCCCCGACCTTCTGAGCCTGGGGGTCGTGGATCAGATCATCCCCGAACCAAGCGGCGGCGCCCACCGCAACCCTGCTGCCACCCTGGTCAATATCAAGCAAGCGCTGGCAGCCACACTCAAAGAACTCTCGAGCCTGGGTCCCGAAGAGCTCTTTGAGGACCGCTACCAGCGCTTCAGGGGCTTGGGGCGCTATCAGACCTGAGTTATTCGCCCCGTTTTGTTGCGGTTCCCACAACACCTGCCTGGCCAGGCAGGTGTTTTTTTGTCAGATGCTCTGAGCAGCACTCAGCAAAAAGCATCAGACCAGTCGGCTACGCAGCCACGAAGAGGCAAAGTCGATGATGTTGACCACAATCACAATTGCGATAACCCCCACAATCATCTGGTCGTACTGCCCCGAGGCCATCTTCTCGTTGATGAAGTAGCCGATGCCACCTGCGCCTACCAGGCCCAGCACCAGCGAGGAGCGGAAGTTAATCTCGAAGTTGTAGACCGTGTACGACACAAAAAGCGGCAACACCTGGGGCAGAATGGCCCAGCGCACCACATTTACCCCCGAAGCTCCGGTGGACTCGAGGGCCTCCACCGGCCCTTTATCGGCGTTTTCGATGGCCTCGGAGTAGAGCTTGCCCAGCTCGGTCAGGGAGTGAATGGCAATGGCCATCACCCCCGCAAAAGGCCCCAGTCCTACCGCCGCTACCAAAATCAGGGCAATAATCAGGGTAGGCACCCCCCGCAGCACATTCAAAAACAGGCGGGTCAGATAAAACACCGTGCGCATCAAGGGCGTACCCGCGGTTACGTTGCGGGCCGCCAGAAACGAGATGGGCATAGCAAAAATCGCAGCCAGAAAGGTGCCCACCAGGGCCATCTGCACCGTTACGGCGATCTGGCTCAACACCTCCTGGAGGGGGTAGCGCTCTGCGGCGACATCAGCCAGCATGGGCGGCCAGGCTTTGTCGGCGAACTGCTGCAGGAAGGGCCAGCCCTCCACCAGTTTGTTGAGGTCGAACTCGGTGGCATCGAACGCCGGTATTAAGAAACTCACCACCAGGGCAATCAGGATGCCTGCGCGGAAATCGTCGGGCTCTTGCAGGGCCGGGTTTCGCAGCAGCACCAGCCCTGCCCCCAGCATTAGCCCCGCTAAAAAGAAAACCCCAAAAGCCCCGTACTGGGTGGTGGCCGGTTGCACCAGACGAAAGCCCTGGCTCGAGGCCTGCTGGGGTATGGCCCCTTGCAGGTCGGCTAGACCCTGAATGGGCTTTAGTTCGTCCTGGCCCAGTTCCTTGCGTATTGCGTTGAGCTCGGGCAGGGCCCGGTTATAGGATTCGACCATCTCCTGCTGGCTCTGGGGCGATGTAGAGAAAAACAGCTTGTAGTAGCCCAGGCTTTTGGGAAGGTAAGCCCCACCCCCTTGGGGCGTGTGAAACCAGAAGAAGGCCAGAACCCCCGCCAAAGCCGCCAGGAGCAGAATGGGAGTGCGTAGCTGGGGTCGGCTAAAGGAAAGCAGGGCAATCGAGCCTGCTACCAAAGCCGCCACGAGCAGTTCCATCAGACCATTAACGGGCTGCAAGCGAACCAGCTGGGCTGGCTGCAAATACCAGCTCCCGGCGGCCACCACCACCGCTACTCCCCCCAGCACCCCACCCCATCCGGCAGCTTTTCCACCTCGAGGGGCCAGCACCAGGGCTACAAGCACACCCAAAGGAATCAGCAGCAGCAGGGGATAAAATGGCGTTAAACCTAGCAGCGTGGGATCGATGGTGTCGCGGCTCAGGAAGCCCCTGGCCCGGCTAAAAGGGAAGGCCGCAAACACCACCAGCAGGGCCATCCCCGCCCCTACAATCCAGCGTCGCATGGAACCCCTGGCCACGCCCATCAGCACCGCCAGCGCCAGCCCAAACAGGGTGTAAAGCAGCAGTCCGGTCATGCCAGCATCTCCTTGCGTTCGTAGAGGTCGTTCACCATCGCCTCGGAAAGCTGCGCGGGCGGACCATCAAACACCAGTCGCCCCCGTTTGAAGGCGACGATGCGCTTGGCGTACTTCAAGGCCAGGTCGAGGGCATGGATGTTGATGACCACCGTAACCCCGTCCTGTTCGTTGAAGCGCTTGAGGGTGCGCATCACCTCCTCCGACAAAACCGGGTCGAGGTTGGCGGCAGGCTCGTCGGCCAGCATCAGGGTGGGCTGCTGGGCCATGGCCCGGGCAATGGCCACCCGCTGTTGCTGCCCGCCCGAGAGCGAGTCCACTCGAGCGTTCTCCTTGGCCGCTAGATCCACCCGCTCGAGCTGCTGCCGAGCAATGCGGTAGTCGGCCTCGCTGTACAAACCCAGCAAACCGCGCCAGGTCGGAAGGTAGCCCAGGCGGCCATGCAAAACGTTATCGAGGGCGCTCAAACGGTTGACCAGATTAAACTGCTGAAAAATAAACCCCACCGTGCGACGGTACTTTTGCAGTTCGCGCTTGGGCAGTTTGGTAATGTCGGTGCCATTAACCACCACCGAGCCCGAGGTAGGAATCAAGAGCCCATTCAGGGTGCGCAAAAAGGTGCTCTTGCCAGCACCCGAGCGTCCAATTACGGCGACAAAGTCACCTGGGGCAATCTCGAGGTTCACATCCATCAAAACCTTGAGGGGCCCCTTGGCGGTTTGGAAGGTCTGGTTAAGGTTTCGGACTTCAATCATGCGTCCTCCAGGTCGCATATCTTCGCTCGCTGCATTTTTTTGCCACCAGTCCTATCGGCAAAACACAAGCCCAGTACAGACTTTTTGCTTTCGGATGTGGCAAAGCCATTCGTATGTGGTTTCGTCGCCTTTCGCCGGCTATGCCATCAAATCATAAGCCCCCAGCCATCACCGGGGGCAAAAGAGCGCCAGGGGTCTATTTGGTCTTATTGCCCAGCCACTTTGCGGGCCTGGCGCACCACATCGTAGTCGGAGTCCTGGGCAGGAATCATGTAGTCAATACGGTAAAGGTTGAACAGAAGCCTGTTTTCTGGGGTTTTGATACCCTGCAGGGCCGCCGCGATACCGCGCGAAAGGGTGGGGTACTTGGCGTTAAATTGCTTGGAAACCGAGAAGGTATCGCCAGGGATGGGCTTGGAGTAAAAAATAGCTGTGAGATGGGCGGCTTCCTCGGGTTTGAGGAACTGCGTCCAGGCCCCGCTCTTGTTGCGGGTATCGTTGGCAAAAGTAGCGCAGGCATCCACCGACTTGTTCAGTACGGCCAACACGCAGGCATCGTGCCGGCCCGCAAAGGTCTGCTTGGCGAACAGTTTATCGGGGTCGAAGCCGGCCCCTACCACTGCTGCGCGGGGGAAAACGTACCCAGCGGCCGAGTTCTTATCAACCCAGGCGATGCTCTTACCATCAAGCCCCTGGAGGTTCTTAATACCTGAGTCTTTGCGCACAATAATGGCGCTCCAGTAGAAGGGGCTGGTGCCGCGCACGCTCTTGAGGAGCACCTGGGCCCCCACATCCTGGTTGGCAATCACGTAGCCATCGGGGGGGAAGAAGGCAAAGTCGAGGTTGCCCCCGCGCATGGCCTCAATCAGGCCGCGGTACTCGGTGGGGATGAAGATTTCCACCTCGATGGCCCCCTGGAAGCGGCGCTCGAGGTAGTCTGCGATGGCCTGGGCCGCCGGACGAAGCTGGTCAGAGTTCTGGGTGGGATTGAAACCAATGCGCACCTTGATTGGGTTCTGAGCCAGGCCCACCGATAGAGCAAAAGCCAGCAAAGCCAAAATGAGAAACAGGCTGCGTTTCATACGCCGAATAGCCTACACCAGCTTATGTCAGAATTGAATCGGGTCAAAATTTTGGGCGACCAGGATGTTGTTTATGCCGCCATCTACAAAAGTTTGGCGTTTGCTTAGCACAGTATTCCTGTAATCTCCCACGGACTCGTCAAAGCGGGCATGATTTACAATGCTCAGCAGATGCAAGCACTCATCTTCGATTTCGACGGCACCATTCTGGATACCGAAAGCAGCGAGTTCCAGGCCTGGCAGGAGGTGTATCGGCAGTACGGCCTCGAGCTCCCGCTGGATTACTGGCTCCCCTTCATCGGTAATAATTCGATTTCTTTCGACCCTGCCGACAACCTGGAAAAGCTTTTGGGCAAACCCCTAGACAAAGAAGGCCTCGAGCGGTGGGTGGAAGCCCGCAAGCAAACCCTCAATCAATCTTTACAACCCCTGCCGGGGGTGCTGGACTACCTCGAGGCCGCCCAGGCTATGGGCCTCAAACTAGGCGTCGCCAGCAGCTCCAGGCGGGCCTGGGTACAAGGTCACCTGGAGCGCCTGGGGTTGCTGGGGCATTTCCAGGTCATCCGCACCAAGGAAGACGTGGCCCTTACCAAACCTGACCCAGCCCTATTTGTGCGGGCTGCCGAAGGGCTGGGGGTTTCTCCCGGTCAGGCCATCGTGCTCGAGGACTCGCTTAACGGGGTGCTGGCGGCCAAGTCGGCGGGGGCCTTTACGGTGGCTATTCCCAACGCCCTTACCCAACACCTTGATCTGAGCCAGGCCGATCTGCTGCTCAGCTGTCTATGCGACCTTGCGCTGTGGGACTTGCTGCGCATCGCCCGGCAGAAACGACCTACCCACCTATTCCCCATTGCTTAGAAAGCGCAGAATGCCACGGGCCATGGCCTGCGCCAGGGTCTGGCGGTACGCCTCGGTCTGGAGGCGGCGGCCTTCTTCGGGGTGGTTGGCAAAGCCCACCTCAACCAGAATGGCGGGTATGCGGGCGTTGCGAATCACATAAAACGGCGCCTGACGCACCCCTCGATCCACCGCCCCGGTAGCCTGTACCAGCGCACCCTGCACATAGTGCGCCAGCTGGCGGGAAAACTTCAGGTTGGACTGGGCAATCAGGTCGCGCACCAGCCGCTCCCCCACGCTCTGGGCCTCCTGGGTCAGGCGGCGTCCCAGCTCCCCACCACCGTTTTCGCGGATAACCTGGGCCAGCAAACTGGGGTCCAGGACACTGCCAAAGTAGTAGGTCTCGATGCCCTGGGCCACGTTGGGCGCACTGTTTACGTGAATCGAGACAAACAGGTTGCGCTTGGAGTTGGCCATCTCGGCCCGCAAGCCCAGATCGGTGGCCTTGTCGGGCGAAAGGTGGGTGTCGCTGCTGCGGGTGAGCACGACCTCAATGCCCTCTTTTTGCAAGAGCTGCCTGAGGCGCAGGGCCAGGTCGAGGGTTACCTCTTTTTCCACCACAAAACCCACCGCGCCGGGGTCCACACCGCCGTGGCCGGGGTCAATTACCACCACCTTGGGCTGGGTGCGGGGTCTGGGGGGCTCGAGGCCCTTTGGTGGGGGGTTTGGTTTTGCTGTGGCCTGCGCCGAGGCCAGCACGTCCACCACCAAGCGGCGGCGGTTTCCATCCTCCAGAACCACACTCTTAATCTCGACACTGGGCTTCAGGCGCACGAACACTGTAACGCTATTGCTGGCAACGACCACCTGGTACGAGGCCACCTGGGGCGAACTCACGTCCACATCGGCGGCCCCCACCTTGATACCCTGGAAGCGGATGGTCAGGGTATCGGGCGATTGTGCAATCTGATACTGCGTTTTGGCCTCGAGGTCGAATACCAGTCGGGTATAGCCTTCGTGCAGACCCAGGCGTGGAAAAGCCAGGGCTGAGGCCAGAACTAC
This sequence comes from Meiothermus cerbereus, assembly GCF_051297115.1. GTDB lineage: Bacteria > Deinococcota > Deinococci > Deinococcales > Thermaceae > Meiothermus > Meiothermus cerbereus_A. The sequence goes on along the minus strand of NZ_JBEVAL010000033.1, from coordinate 17,142 downwards.
CCCCAGGAAGGCCAGCAAGCGCATCTCCTCGGAGTATAGCCAAAAAACCCCAACCGTTCTGGGGATTCGACCATACCTGCCCGGCCAAAGCCCATGATCCAGATGCCGGGGCCAAAGCAAACCTGGCCTCAAACGTAGCGCTATAGCCAAACCGGGCAGGGTTGAAGATTTGCTCATTCGATTCATGCCGGAGGCTCTAAGATTTTGGGGATGAAGCGCTGGTTGATTTTGCTCACCCTTTTATCGCTGGTGGCGTCTGCCTCGAGGTTTGCCGGCTTCGAGGTCAGGCCTAAGGGCAACTCCGAACTCGACGTGGGCACCGGCATCTACACCCTGCCCACCGGTGGCACCATCACCGATAACAAGAGCGGGCTGGTGCTGGAAGCCCGTTATATCCAGTACAAGGACGGCGAGTTTATCCGGGCCCAGGGAGCCACCCTCAAGGCCAGGGAGGGCGAGTTTAGCGCCAATAGCCTGGAGTACCTGCAAAAGCCCGATACCCTGCGGATGAGCGGTGTGCGCTTTAGCTCCAAAGAGTTCAAAGCCCTCTCGGCCCAGCAGGGGCTCTTGCTTAAGGAGGAGGTGCTGGTACTGAAGGGCGAGGTGCGCTCGAGCGACCCGGCCCTCGAGGCCAACACCCTGATTGTGGACACCAGCAAAGACCAGGCCCTGGTGCTGGGGGTCTTCACCTTCCGCGATGGGGCCACCACCCTGCGCGGCAACCGGCCCGACAGCACCCTGCTGCTAACCTTTGGCAGCGGTAAAGTGCGGGCCAACACCCGTGTCCCTGCCGAGGTCTTGAACCGCCTGCGCCCTTATGCCGATAAACTGTAGGGCGTGCGCATGGAGAGCATCGGGTGCAGGAACCCAGGTCTGGCATTATTTAGAGCTGTTTTCCGGAGCAACCCCACCCTAACTGAAAACAAAAAAGCTGTGTTGAACTCGTTTTTTGCTGTGTGTCCAAGCAGGTGTGGCAAGCCCACTGAACCCGCCGCGGCTGCAAAGGCTTTCGCGGTTTGCCACGGCAGCCTGGCGGTTCAGATGCCCATCGGCAATAAACAGCCGCTGCTTTCCCTTCCCTCTCGTTGCCCTGTGCGCCTGCTTTTTGTGGTGGTTCTGCTATTCACCGGCCTGGCCTGGGCCAGCTTCGGCATACCCTGCTCCGAACAACCCTACACCCTGGAGACGCCGGAAGGGCTGGCGGGTGGGGGCAACCTCGAGTTCGACGGCGATGTGGCCATCTTTACCGATGGGGCCTGCCTGGAAACCAAAGGCCTGCGGCTGCAAACCCCCAGCCTGCGCTACGACCAGGCCGAAGGCCTGCTGACCACCCAGCAAATCGAGGTAGAAACCCCTCGCTACCGCTTCTGGGCCGAAGAAAGCCTCATCAAAGACCGGGTCTTACAAGCCCGCGGAATTCGTGTAACCACCTGCCGGTGCGGCGACGACCTGCGGATGCTGTCGCAAAGCCTACACTTCGACACCCAGAGCGGTGAGGTGGTACTGGAAGACAGCCGGCTCGAGGCCTATCGGCTGGGCCTGGCCCGCTTCGACGCGCTGCGCCTGGATGTAAACCAGCCCCTGGACAAAAACCTGGGCCTGCTCAGCACAGAGGCCAGTACTGTGGTTTTCCCCCTGCGGTTGGACTTCGACCAGGGTTTAAACCTGGGTCTGAGCGAGTTTCCCCTGTCCAATTCGAACACCTTTAGCGGCAAGTTCAGCACCCGCATCACCCTGCTGGGCCTGCGCCTGGGCAGCCCCGACCCGGTGCTCAGGCTGGGGTTTTCGGGGCAGGAGGAAGGCAAGCGGGCCCGGCTCGAGCTCGACCTTAAGTCCAGCAGCCCGGCCAGCCGGGGCGAGGTGGTAGATGGCCCGGTGTTTTTTACGCACGATAGCGAAAAAGGGCGCTTTGCCTTTGGCCTCAAACAGTCTTTTGCGCTGGATGGCTTTACCCTGATTCCTTACGCCTGGTTTGCGCAAGACTGGCGGGACGGAACCCCGGCCACCCAGGAGCAGGGCCTGGCCGCTGGCGCCGAGCTGCGCTACCGCTTCGAGTTGCAGGAGGGGCCTTTTCGCTTTCGCCTCGAGCCGTTTGGGGTGCTGGGCTTTTACAACCAGCCCCAGCAGTACCTGGCCTACGGCGGGCAGGTCGAAGGCCACTACCAGGCCGATTTTAGCGTACGCCTGGGCTATGCCTGGGCCATCGAGTCTACCTCCGGGCGCTTCTGGCTCGAGCGCCGCGAGGCCACGCAAAAGCTCTCGGGTAGCCTGCAGTACCAGCAAATTCAGCTTCAGACCGAGCACGACTTCCTCAAAAACCAGACCCAGGCCAGCCTGCGCATCGGCTACGCGCAAAGCTATGGCGAGGTCTGGGCCAAACTTAATACCTGCTGGAATTGCGTAGGCAAAACCCTCAGCAACGGGCGGGACGACTGGGAGCGCCGGGAGCTGGTGGTGGGCTTTACCCCGGTGCCACTGAGCTGTACCCATGACCTCAACCTGAGCCCCCTGCTCGGGTATGATTTCCTGCGCCAGGGGGTGAGCCGCTGGGGGCTGGAGCTGCGCTATGCCGACTGCTGCTTCATCTGGCGGCTGGGCTACCAGGAAGTCCGCATCGCCCAGGACCCCAGCGAAGTACCCAATGGCAAACTGGTGTTTGGACTGGAAATTCGATGACCCACCTGGACCGTTACATTCTGCGCGAAGCCCTGCCCGTCTTTTTGTTCGGGCTGGTGCTTTATGTGAGCTTTGGGCTCATCAGCAATATCCTGCCCAGGGCCCAGTGGATGACCACCGCCGAGCTCGGCAGCATCCTGAAGTGGCTGGCCCTGCAGGTGCCTTATGCCAGCGTGCAGGCTTTACCCATCGCCGGGCTTCTGGCGGTCATGCTGGCCTTCGGGCGGCTGGCTAGGGAAAACGAACTGCTGGTGATGCAGGCCGGCGGCATCTCGCTGCTGCGCACAGCCCGGCTGTTTTTGCTGGGTGGCTTGCTCTTGAGCGGCCTTTCCCTGGCCCTTTCGGAGTGGGTGGTGCCCTGGGCCAACCGGGCTACCGCGGTGGTGTACTGGAACGAGCTAATCCCGGAGCGCACCCCCCAGTTCAACCTGGTTGGGCGCGAGCTTTCGGTGGGCGAGTACATCCTGCGCTACGATGGCTTCGACCCCGCCAAAGACGAATTTCAGCAGGTGCGCCTCGAGCGCTGGCAGGGCCAGAACATGACCGTAATCCTGGCACAAACCGCCCGGCTACAGGATCGGGTAATCGTGCTTCGGGATTACAAGGTGTTCACCCTGGACTTTGCCCAGCTTCCCCTGCCCGAGTTTGCCAGCCTGGAAGCAGCCCAGCAAGGCTTGCAGGCGGTTTTCAAGGCCCAAAACATCGGCCAGCCCGGCGCCGAACTCTCAGTAAGGCTCTCCCGTAGCCGCCAAGACCTGGAAGCCCAGTACGCCGGGGGCGGCTTCGAGGTGCCGGTTTCGCTTTCGGAATGGTGGCGTAAACTCCAGGACCCCCGCACCCCACCCCGCGAGCTGCGCGAAGCCAAAGCCCAGTGGCATTCTGCCATCGCCCTGGCCCTGGCCAACCTGATGGTGATGGTGCTGGCCCTGCCTGTAGCGGTACGTCGGGCCACCAGCCCAGGCACCGCGCTGGCCCTGGCCCTGGTGCTCACCATCGCCTATTACGTGGCTTTTAGCACCGGCAAAGTGATGGCGCTCTCCAGCCCGATTCCCCCCGAAGTCGGGGCCTGGGGCGCGAACCTGCTGGGTCTGGCGGTGGGTTTGTGGATGGGGAAAGGCATCTACCGTTGACGGTGACCCGGTTCATTGCAGCCCTGGGCTTCACCTCTGCTGGGGACGAGGGTCATGTGAACCCCCCTGAAGCCTTCCGTTAAAGGCCGTCAAAGCGCCCTGATTTTTCAGGCTGTTGGGCCCCAACGAAAAGAACCACCACACCCTTCACAAACGTTGCCATCAAGCTGGGTAGAGGCTCGATGATTTATGAAGGGTGCATTATGCTAATGCAAGGGTGTTTTTTCTATGATTTCGATTCTGGATCTCAAGCGGGAGTACCTCGAGCTCAAACAGGAAATTGACGCTGCCATAGAACGGGTTCTAACCTCTGGCGGGTTCGTCGGGGGGCCCGAAGTCGCTGCCCTGGAAGACGATCTGGCCGCCTATTTAGGCGTTCCTTACGTGGTCTCTTGCGGTTCCGGCACCGATGCCCTGGCCATTGCCTTACGGGCCATGGGGATTGGGCCAGGGGATGAAGTCATTACCACGCCTTTTACCTTCGTTGCCACCATCGAGGCCATCCAGCACGCTGGGGCCAGGCCAGTGCTGGTAGACATCGACCCTCAGACCTATAACCTTAATCCCGGCCTCCTCGAGGCAGCCCTCTCGCCGCGCAGCAAGGCCATACTGCCCGTGCATCTGTACGGCCAGGTCGCGCCCATGCAAGCAATTCTGGCCTTCGCGCAAAAGCACGGGCTACAGGTGCTGGAGGATGCGGCCCAGGCCATCGGCGCGCGATATTACCCAGAGCAGGCCCACGCTGGCACCCTGGGCCACGCCGCCGGATTTAGCCTGTATCCCAGCAAGAACCTCGGTGCCTATGGCGATGGGGGCTTCATTACCACGCATAGTGAGGCCATCGCTCAGGAGTCACGCCTGCTGGCCAACCACGGCTCCAGGGAGCGCTATCATCACCTGCGTGCGGCTGGTTACACCTCGAGGCTGGACGCCATGCAGGCCGCCATCCTGCGGGTCAAGCTGCCCCGTCTAGAAGCCTGGAACGCACGTCGCCGCCAGATTGCCGCACACTACACCCAGGCCCTGAAGGGCTACGTGCAAACCCCCTGCGAGATGCCCTATGCGTTGCACGTCTATCACCAGTACACCATCCGCCACCCCGAGCGCGACCGGCTGGCTGCCCACCTGAAGCAACAGGGCATCGGCAGCAGCATCCATTACCCGGTACCGGTACACCTGCAACCCGCCTACCGCGGGCTGGCCCCTGCAGGCTCCCTTCCCGCCGCGGAGGCGGCAGCCCGCGAGGTGCTGAGCCTGCCCATGCACCCTTTCCTGGAAGAGGCCCAGGTAGAGGCGGTGGTGCGGGCGGTGCAAAGCTGCGCCTGAATACTGCACATTCTGTAGACCCAGACCCCTTTATACTTAGCTGCTATGTCGGAGAACCCCTTACTGCAGATCCGCTACGATATTCCTTTTAGCCAGATCCGCCCAGAGCACATCGAGCCAGCCATCCAGAGCCTGCTGGCCCAGGCCGAAGCCGAATTTCAGGCCATTTTGCAGGTAGATGGCCCGCGTACGTTTGATAACACCCTGCTGCCCCTGGATCGGCTGGGTGAGGGGCTGGGCTACGCCTTTGGGCTGGTGGCCCACCTCGAGAGTGTGGTCTCGAGCCCCGAGCTACGGGCCGCCTACAACGCCATCATCCCCGCCATCACCGCCTTCTACACCCGGGTGCAGATTTCCGCCGAGCTGTACCAGGCCCTAAAAGACTTTGCGGCCTCCCCCGAGGCCCAGCAGCTCAGCCCCGACTGGGCCCGTTTTCTCAAGCTGCGGCTGGACGAGTTCCGCCGCCAGGGGGCCGACCTTCCCCCCGAAAAGAAAGCCCGCCTCGAGGCCCTCAACACCCGGCTTTCGGAGATCACCACCCAGTTCGAGCAGAACCTCACCGACTCCACCGCCGACTGGGAACTCTACCTGGACGAAACCCAGGTCGCGGGCCTGCCGCAGAGTGCCCTCGAGGCCGCCCGCCAGAGCGCCCGCTCTAAGGGACGGGGGGGTTACCGCTTCACCCTGCAGCAGCCCAGCTATCTGGCCCTGCAGACCTACCTGGACGACGCCGAAATTCGCAAACAGGTCTACCTGGCTTACCATAGCCGCGCCACCGAGCCGGGCCGCGACAACCGCCCCTTGATCGATGAAATTCTTGCCCTCCGCCGCGAGAAAGCCGCACTCCTGGGCTATGCCAACTTTGCCGACTACGTGCTGGAAAACCGCATGGCGGGCAAAGCCGAGACGGCCCTTCGCTTCGAGCAAGACCTGAAGGCCGCCTACGAGCCCTACTTCAAAAAAGAGCTGGCGGCCCTCGAGGCCTTTCGCCGGGAGCTCGAGGGCCCTCAAGCACCCCCGCTGGAACCCTGGGACATCGCCTACTATGCCGAAAAGCAGCGCAAGGCCCTCTACCACTTCGACGAAGAGGAGCTGCGGCCTTACTTTGCCCTGCCCCAGGTGCTCAGCGGGCTTTTCGAGGTTGCGCGGCGGGTGTTTGGCCTCGAGGTGCGGGAAGTACAGGGTGTGGACACCTGGCACCCCGAGGTCAAAACCTACGAGATTTACCGCGAGGGCCAGCGCATCTGCCGCTTCTTCACCGACTGGCACCCCCGCGAGAACAAGCGCGGTGGGGCCTGGATGAACTCGCTCATCCGCGGGGTGCGCCAGGGCGAGACCACCGAGCCCCACCTGGGCCTGATGTGCGGCAACCTGACCCCACCCGTGGGCGACCAGCCCGCCCTCCTGACCCACCGCGAAGTCGAAACCATCTTCCACGAATTCGGCCACCTGCTGCACCTGGCGCTCTCGAGCGTGGAGGTTCGCAACCTGGTGGGCACCCAGGTCGCCCGCGACTTTGTGGAGCTGCCCAGCCAGATTATGGAAAACTGGTGCTGGGAACGCCAGGCCCTGGACCTGTTCGCCCGTCACCACCAGAGCGGTGAGCCCATCCCGGACGAGCTTTTTGAAAAAATGCTGCGGGCCAAGAACTACTGGGCCGCCAACCTGGGCATGCGTCAACTGGCCTTTGGTACGCTTGACCTGGCCCTGCACGTTCACTACACCCCCACCGATGGCGACATCGTCACCTACGCCCGGCAGGTCATGCAACCCTTCATGCCCGCCCCGCTTCCCCAGGACTTCGCCTTCGTAGCTGGTTTTGCTCATCTATTCGGTCATCCGGTGGGCTACGCTGCCGGCTACTACTCCTACAAGTGGTCGGAGGTGCTCGACGCCGACGCCTTCTCTCGCTTCAAGGCCGAAGGCATCTTCAACCGCCAGACCGGCGAAGACTTCATTGCCCACATCCTGAGCAAGGGCAACGCAGCCGATCCAGCCGAACTCTTCCGCCGCTTCCTGGGGCGCGACCCCGACCCCAAGGCCTTGCTGGCCCGCTCGGGGCTGCTGGACTAGCTGCGGCACCCCTGAATACCCAGTCCAACCAAAACCGTTGGACTGGGTGAATTGCGCCAAAACGCTTGGTGTGTGCCCCATCCTGGCGGAGTCAGGGTGGAGGCCCCGGCGAGCCGCTTCATGCGCTCCGGCATGTGATATGAAGTCTCGCTGGGTTGTTCCCTTGATGTGGTGAGCCTGAGCCAGGTGAAGGAAACACCCTGTGATGGATGCCAGTATCTACGGTCGGCGTGCGCCTGTGGCCTGCGGAGCGGAGGTGCCCACACCGGCCAGGCGGGCAAACTCCTTGGGGTCTACCGCGCGCGACATCCCCATTTCGTAGGTAATCAGCTTGCGCTTGTACAAGTCGGCCAGGTGAGCGTCCATGGTAAGCATGCCGAGCTGACCACCCGTTTGAATCACGTTGATCAGCTGGTGGCTCTTGCCTTCGCGGATGAGCGCCCGCACGGCCGGGGTTGCAATCATCAGCTCATAGGCCAGCACCCGCCCACCGCCAAAGGCCTTGGGTAGAAGCTGCTGGGTCAGCACCGCTACTAAGTTGTTGGAAAGCTGTACCCGTACCTGTTCTTGCTGCGACTCCGGAAACACGTCGATGATGCGGTCAATGGTCTCGGGGGCGCTGTTGGTATGCAGGGTGCCCATGACCAGGTGGCCGGTCTCGGCAGCAGTAATGGCTGCTGCAATGGTTTCGTAATCGCGCATCTCCCCTACCAGAATCACGTCGGGGGCCTGGCGCAGCGCCGAGCGCAGGGCTTTGCTGAAACCGTGGGTATCGGAGCCGATTTCGCGCTGGTTGATGATAGAACGCTTGTGGCGGTGGAAAAACTCGATGGGGTCCTCGATGGTCACGATGTGGCAGCGCTTCTCCTGATTGATGTAGTCAATCATCGAGGCCAGGGTGGTGGACTTGCCCGAGCCGGTAGGCCCGGTCACCAGCACCAGGCCCCGCGGGCTTAGGGCAATATCGGCCACGCCTTTGGGCAGGCCCAGCTCCTCGAAACTTTTGATGCTGGAAGGCACCACCCGCAACACCCCGCCCACGCTGCCGCGTTGCAAAAAGATGTTGACACGGAAGCGGCCTTTGCCCGGCAGGCTAAAGGAGAAGTCGAGCTCTTTTTCTTCCTCAAAAACCCGCTGCTGCTTTTCATCCATCAGGGCATAGGTCAGGCGCCGGGTTTCCTGGGGGGTCAGGGGTTCAAATTCGGTAGAGTGAAACTCGCCGTCCACCTTGACCATCGGCGGAAGACCCACCGTGATTACCAGGTCCGAGGCGCTTCGTTCTACCGCCAGGTTAAGCAGGTCTACAATATCAGGTGCTTTACTCATAGGCCTCTCCAGTTGCCAATTAGGATACGCCAGGTCCAGGGCCGGGTATGTTTATATGCCCAACCAAAGCTTTTGAAGTTTGCTGGCGCAGCACCCACCGACCAATGTTTTGCGCCTGCAGCACACAGCTCTACTTGGCACCCAGGTATTTGAAGTAGCGCTCGCGCGTAATCATGCCGTGCACAGTATCGCCATCGGCCACAAACACAATCGGGTGCTGGCGGAACAGCGAACCCAGCTCACCTGCGGCGGTATCGCCAGAAACCACCGGGGCCTCGTCCCAGGGCACCAGCGAGTCGGCGATGCCGATAACGCCCACCGGATGCCCGGCCTCGAGCAAAACAGCAATATTGCCCTCGAAGGATTGCAACGCGGTGATAACCGGCACCGGCCTGGACAGCTTGCGGGCCGAAGTGGGGGCAAAAATACCAGCAGAAAGCAGGGTGGTGGTGGTTACCTTGACCGCTTTTTTGGCGAGCAAAAGGCTGAGGGTAAAAACCAGCAAGAAAGCCAGCCCCTCGAGGACGCCAAAAAAGTTGAAGCCCTCCCACCCAAAGCGGCCTCGCCCACCCAAAGCCAGGTGTATAAGCCCCGAGACGACCAGCCCTGCAATCAGGGCTGCGAGATAAGCAATTAGACCCGCCAGGCGTAAGTCACGAACGGTTCGCATCTGGCTTCTAGTCTACACCGGCCCAAGGGGTGTCTACAGGTCGGCCTGTGGTTCCACTTTCCTTCGCAGGCTTTTACCTGGCCTAAAGCAAAGGCCACAAGGGGCGTTTGCGCCAGTGCGCCATCACCTCCGGCACAGCCTAGGCCGTGGTACGGAGTGTTTGCGGACTCTTATGGCTCGAGCCACTGCAAATCCTCTACTTTGTCGATGTCCACGCCCACCTCGGCATAAGGGGTAATGAGCGCTCTGGCTGGAACCCCGATAATTTGCGAGACCCTGGCCTCGAGCCCGGCAATATCGGCCTGACCCAAAAGCACCTTAAGCAGGGTTGCAAAACCAATCATCCGGGCCAGCGCCAGGGGTTTTTTACGCAATTCCAGGGCCCGTCTGAGCAAGGGCAGGGCTGTAAAAAAGAGTTTCTTGTCGATGATGACCAGATTACCCCCGGTAAAGTAGCCCTCGCGGACCCGGGCATAGGTGCGGCGCATCCCAGGAAAGCGCTGCTCGATGGTTGCTTTGGCAATGATGGTATAAACGAAGCCCGCCTGGGGCGCGTTTTCCAGCACCCAGCGTACAGCTTCCTGGCGCAAAAACGGCATGTCGCCGGTTGCGACCAGCACCTTGTCGCCCTCGACGGCATTAATTCCCGCCTCGAGGTTGGCAATCAGGCTGCCCTGGTCGGGCAGGGCTACCCTGGGTGGAGGGCTCAGGGGCACGGGCGGCCCCACCAAAATTACCTCCAGCCCGGCCTGCGTCAGGGCCTCGAGGGTGTACTCCACCAGCGGACGGCCCCGGTAGGGCACCAGGGTTTTGCTGGCTACGCCAAACTTTTGTGCCAGGGGATCGCTGGCATAGCCTCCGGCCAACACAATCGCTTCCACCCGCTTAGTTTACCCTTGGTTGCCCACCTCTCTTTACCCAGGCCCCACCAACCGATACCCTAGTGGCATGGACGACCTGCTCGAACGGCTGGGAAACTATCTGGTCTGGCGCATTGGTAAGGCCGAGGGTGAGGAGGTGCTGGTGGTACGGGTCGGGCTGGCCTCGGCCACCCCCGAGTTCGGCCAGCTTGCACGCCTGCGCAACGTATCCGATGAGGAAATCGAGCAACTAGCCCAGGCTGGGCAGCTACGCATCGAGTGGGTCAACTGATGGTACTGGAAAAGTCTTTCAACCTGCGGCTAACAGAACCCCCCGAGCGGCTGCTCCAGCCCGAGCGGGTGTTTGCTGGCAAGCCCCCTTTTGGTGAACTGACCCGCACGGATACCACCCTCCAGGGCTATCTGGTGGCCGAGGCTCCGCTGTTTGGAGAAATCCATTTTCCTTTCCAGAGCCGTATTCACCCACAGGGCATAGCGGCTCGCCTCGAGGCCCTGCGCCTTCCCGACCCCCCGGCCTTCTGGGCCGAGCTCGAGGGCCACGGCGAGGTGGTCGAGGGAGGCCTGGTCTACCAGCTCACCCTTCGCATCCACGCCACCCTGCCCCAGGGCGAAAAGTGGGGCGGACGGGCCCTGGGGCGCCTGGCCGAAGCCGCCTTCGAGCGCAATGTGGAGCGGGTTTTAGAGCGTCTTACCCAGGGCTGACCCACATCACCAACCCCGGCAAGGCTGGCTCAGCAGGCCCAAACACAGCTTCGGACATATACTAGTAACAGTCGGAGGTGGAACTATGCTCGAGGTACGCTATCTAGGACATTCGGCGCTGCTCATTAGCGATGGCACCACCCGCATCGTGGTAGACCCCTTCCTTACCGGCAACCCCAAAGCAGCCCTGGCAGCCAACCAGGTAACCGCCGACCTGATTGTGCTTACCCATGCCCACGGCGACCACTACGGCGACAGCGTGGCCATCAGCCAGCGCACCGGGGCCCCCATCATCTCCAACTTCGAGATTGTCAGCTACGCCGAAAAGCAGGGCGCTAAGGGGGTGGGTATGAACCTGGGCGGCACCTATAAGTTTAAAGGCGGCTGGCTCAAGTGGTTTACAGCCCACCACTCTTCGTCGTTCCCGGATGGCACCTATGGGGGTGTCGCCCAGGGCTTTGTGCTCGAGCTCGGCGGCAAGCGCATTTACAATGCTGGCGATACCGCCCTTTTTAGCGATATGGCCCTGGTCGCCCAGTACAGCCCCGACCTGGCCATTTTGCCCATTGGCGACCACTTCACCATGGGGCCAGACGATGCGCTAAAAGCCCTCGAGCTAACCCGCGCCAAGCAGGTTTTGCCCGTGCACTACAACACCTTTCCCCCCATTGCCCAAGACGGCGCGGCCTTCGTCCAGCGGGCCGGCCTGCTGGGGGTGGGGGGCCAGGCCCTTCAACCAGGTGAACACATAACACTTTCGTAACAGGCCTTTTGTTGCAATTAGCCACAACCTCATGGACTATCGCCGACTAACCCGACAACACTATAAGCTCGAGATGCTCCTGGGCTTGGGGCGATCGTCCCAGGTGTATCTGGCCCATGCCCCCGACGGCACCAAAGTGGCCCTCAAGGTGCCGCGCCGCGAGGTGCGCACCGACCGGGCCCTCACCGAGCGTTTTGCCCAGGAGGTTGCCCTGTCGCTTACGCTGAACCACGCCAACCTGGTGCGGGGGCTTTCGGGCCGCCCTGAGGGGGAAGGGGCCTTTCTGGCGCTGGAGTACTTCGAGGAAGGCACCCTCGAGGACAGGCTCAAAAAAGGCCCCCTTAGCCGCGAAGAAGCCCTCGAGTGCTTGTGTCAAATTGCCCATGCGCTCATTTACCTCCACGACCGCGGCATCGTCCACCAGGACGTCAAACCGTCCAACATTTTTATCGCTGGCAGGCTTTTCAAACTCGGCGACTTTGGTGTAGCCAAGACCCGCGAAAACCCCAAACCCCTGGAGCGGGCCGGAAGCCCCTTCTACATGGCCCCCGAGCTATTTCTGGGGGAACCAGCCACCCCCGCTTCGGACGCCTATTCGTTTGGGGTAATGGCCTTTGAGCTGCTGGTTGGCAAGCGGCCCTTTGTGGGCGAAACCCTGGAAGAAATCTCCCACGCCCACCTGCACCGCTTGCCCCCCCCCACCAACCTTCCACCCCACCTCGACCGGATTGTACGCAACCTCCTGGCCAAAGACCCTGCCCTCCGGGCCACCCCCAAAGCCTTTCTCCAGGCCGTGCAGGGCAACACCCAGACCGGGGCCGCCCCCAGCAAAAGCACCCCAGAAGAGAAGCCTCCCAGGGGCAAGGGGCTGTTTGGCTTGTTTCGCAAGCGCTAGAAGCCGCCGCCCACAAAACCCGTGTGAGCGGTGTCTCTCAAATGCGCGCTGTGCTGCTCAGCGCAATTTTGTTCAGGTCAAAACCGCCTTGCTGCAGGTGGGGGCCTCAACGAAAAGCACCCATCAAGAACGCTTCCCAACAAATCCGCACAAAATGCTTTCAGGGTGTTGGGGGGCGCATCAGAGCGCTCTTCACAATAATTGAGCCGCTCAAAACTCGATTGCTTTGTCCTGCACAGCACAGTTGCCTCCCGGATGGGAGGCAAGGTCTGTGAAGGGTGCGATAGAGTTTCTGCCGATAAACTATAGGCAAGCAAAGTGAGGCCCGTTATGAGCGAACCCATCTGGTTTCCTTCCGACGCGTACAAACACGGCAGCCATATTGAAGCCCTGCTCAAGCACCTGAACCTGGGTAGCTATGAAGCGCTTTACGACTTTAGCATCCAGAAGCCCGAGGCTTTTTGGGAAGCCACCCTAAAGCTTTTGGGCATTGAGTGGTTTAGCCCCTATCAGCAGGTGCTGGACATCGCCCAGGGCCCACAGTGGCCCCGGTGGTTTGTGGGGGGGCAGCTTAATTTAGCCCACAACGCCCTGCACCATGCCAGAACCCGGCCAGCCGACCCTGCCCTTTTGTGGGAAGGTGAGGACGGGGCAGTGGTACGGCTAAGCTATGGCGAGCTCGAGGCCGCCGTGGCCCAGGCTGCCCACGCGCTTAAGTCGTTGGGGTTGCAGAAAGGCGACCGGGTGGGCCTTTTCTTGCCCATGCTACCTGAGACCGCCATTAGCGCTTTGGCGGTGGCCCAGGTCGGGGCAATTATCGTTCCCATCTTCTCGGGCTACGCCGCCGAGGCCGCCGCTACCCGGCTGCAGGACGCCGAGGCCAGACTGCTCATCACCGCCGATGGCTTTTACCGCCGGGGTGGTCGGGTGGGCCTGCTGGACAACGCCCGCAGCGCAGCCGCCCTTTCGCCCAGCGTCGAGAAGCTCCTGGTGGTGCGCCGCTTTGGGGACGTGGCCCTGGCCCAAAACGAGCTGGCCTGGGATCAGATCGTTCCTGCCCAGCCAAAAGCCGCACCTTACGAACCCATGGACAGCATGGATCCCTTCATGCTGATCTACACCTCCGGCACCACCGGCAAACCCAAGGGCACCGTGCACTACCACGCCGGCTTTCCCATCAAAGCTGCACAGGATATGGCCCACCTGTTTGATCTGCGCCCACACGAAACCTTGTTCTGGTTTACCGATATGGGCTGGATGATGGGGCCGTGGGCGATTCTGGGCAGCCTGACCATTGGCGGTACGGTGCTGCTCTATGAAGGGGCCCCCGACTACCCCGATGCAGGTCGGCTGTGGGCCATCTGCGAGCGGCACCGGGTTACCCACCTGGGCCTCTCCCCTACCCTGGTGCGGGCTTTGATGCCCCTGGGGGACGAATTTGTTCGCAGGCACGACCTATCCAGCCTGCGTATGCTGGGCTCCACCGGCGAGCCGTGGAACCTGGAACCCTACCTCTGGTTCTTCAAAACCGTGGGCCAGGGCCGTATCCCCATCATCAACTACTCGGGCGGCACCGAGATCGGCGGCGGCATCCTGGGCTGTACGGCCTGGCGGCCCATCAAGCCCATGGGCTTCAACACCGCCGTACCGGGCATGCACGCCGAGGTACTCGACAGCACGGGCCAGCCGGTACGGGACGAGGTGGGTGAGCTGGCCGTGCTGGCCCCCTGGCCGGGCCAGACCAAAGGTTTCTGGAAAGCCCCCGAGCGCTACCTGGAGGCCTACTGGAGCCGCTTCGAAAACATCTGGGTACACGGCGACTGGGCCATTTTGGATCGGGAAGGCCACTGGGTCATCCAGGGCCGCAGCGACGACACCCTCAAGATTGCCGGCAAACGGGTAGGGCCTGCCGAGTACGAAAGCGCCGCGGTGGAGCACCCCGCCGTAAAAGAAGCCGCGGCCATCGGCATTCCCCACCCGGTAAAGGGCGAGGCCGCAGTGGTGTTTGTGGTCTTGCGAAGCGGGCAGGCCCCCAGCCCCGACCTCGAGCAGGCCATCGGCGAGACCATCGCCCACCGCCTGGGCAAGGCCCTCAAACCCGAACGCATACTGTTCGTGCCCGACCTGCCCAAAACCCGCAACGCCAAGGTGATGCGCCGGGTGATCCGCGCGGCTTTTCTGGGCCAGAGCCCTGGCGACCTGTCGGCCCTCGAGAACCCCCAGGCGGTTGAGGCCATTCAACAGATGGCCAGGTAGCAAGTCCCCTCATGCTCTCTGCTGGGGCTCCACCTGAAGCTGCGCCAGGAGCTGCCCTGGCATCCGGTTGGCTTTAGCCTGCCCTAAACAGAAAGCTTCAGGTGGGGTTCATATGAGAGGTTCGAGGATTATGCCGACTAAAAAGACCGTCCGGTGGCCTTAGTCAGCATGAGCCGGAGTTCGTGTGGGCTGGTGGCCGAACCCTCGGCGTCCTCGAGGCTGATGTATCCCTGGTTGTAAAGCTCGACCAGGTGCTGGTCGAAGGTTTGCATGCCCCGCAGGTTGTCCTGTAGCATGGCGTCCTTTATTTGTGGGGTCTTGTTCTCATCCTTGATGAGGTCGCGCACAAAGGGGGTGGCCAGCAGAATTTCCAGGGCCAGCACACGGCCGTGGCCGTCGGCGCGCGGCAGCAGGCGTTGCGAGATGATGCCCAGGAGCGACTCGGCCAGCAGGATGCGAATTTGCAGGTGTTCGTGCAGGGGGAAGAAGTCGATGATGCGGTTGATGGTGCGCGCCGCATCCAGGGTATGCAGGGTGGAAAAAACCAGATGGCCGGTCTGGGCTGCCATAATGGCCGCTTCCACCGTTTCACGGTCGCGCATCTCGCCAATCAGAATCACGTCCGGGTCTTGCCGCATGGCGTACTTGAGGCCCGAGCTAAACGAGTCGGTGTCTACCCCCACCTCACGCTGCACCACCAGGCTTTTCTTGTGCTTGTGCAAAAACTCGATGGGGTCTTCGATGGTGACGATGTTTTTGGGGTAGTGCAGGTTGATGTGGTCAATCAGGGCGGCCAGGGTGGTGGACTTACCCGAGCCGGTGGGGCCGGTCACCAGCACCAGGCCACGTTCCTTGCAGGCCAGCTCTTCCATCACCGGGCGGGGTAGCCCCAGGGCCTCGAAGCTGGGGATGGTTTCGGCCACCACCCGCATCACCAGCCCAAAGCTGCCGCGCTGGTGCAGCAGGTTGCAGCGAAACCGCGCCAGACCCGGCACGGTGTAGGCAAAATCCATCTCTTTTTTGTACTCGAGCTCCTCGAGCTGCACGGGGTTGAGCAGGCTTCGAACAATGGCCTCGATGTCGCTCGGCGAGAGAACCTTGTTGCCAAATGGCTTGAGTTTGCCATCTATACGAACGGTGGGAGGCGCACCGGCCTGTAGGTGAATATCGGAGGCTCGAGCCTGCACCATGCTGTGCAGCATTTCAGCGATGGGAGAGGGGGTTTGGGTGGTACTCATCAGAAGGCTCCCTTGTGTCCACACTTGACGTGGTGGGCTGTGCTCGAGTCCACCAACCACCGCGACCCAGCCGCTATTGCGATGAGTGCCTGGTATCCATACCGGCCTGGCCGCACGGTCGGTGTACATCTGAAACCCACGCCCATGAGTATAGAATACCTGCCCGGCCTCATCCCCATTAAATGAACAAGCCACAACGCTTAACCAGGGGGCTCGGCGGAGTGCAAATCTTGGTAGATGAGCTCGAGAAAAGCCTCCACCACCCGGGGGTCAAACTGCTTCCCGCTTTGCTCGCGGATGTAATCCAGGGCTTTTTCCCTGGGCCAGGCCTGGCGGTAGGGCCGGTCGGAGGTGAGGGCATCGTAAACGTCAATCACCGCAAAGATACGGGCCTCGAGGGGGATGGCCTCGCCCTGGAGCCCCCGCGGGTAGCCCGTGCCATCCCAGCGCTCGTGGTGGGCATGGGGGATGGCCAGGGCCTTGCGCAGGAAGGGAATGCCCGAGAGCCACTGATAGGCCAGGGTGGGGTGCTTGCGCATGAGCGCCCACTCCTCCTCGTTGAGCTGGCCGGGCTTAAGCAGCACGGCATCGGGCACCCCCAGCTTGCCCACATCGTGCAGGATGGCCCCGCGCCGCAGATGTTCGATATCCTCTTCCGGTAGCCCCAGCTTGCGGGCAAGCTTCACCGTCAGTTCGGTAACGCGCTGGGTGTGCCCGGCGGTCTCCTGGTCGCGCAGCTCCACCGCCTGGGCCCAGCCCATAAGGGTCAGGTCGTAGGCCACTTCCAGCTCGAGCTTGGCCCGTTGCAAATCCTCAAAGAGCTGGCTGTTCTCGATAGCGATGGCCCCCTGGGTGACCATGGCCTGCAAAAACTCTTCATCCTCGAGCGAGAGCTCCCAGGGGCCGCGGGTGAAGGCCATCAGCACCCCCAGCAGCTCCCCCTTGGCCAGCAGGGGCCAGGCCCGCATGGCCAGAAAGCCCTCGCGCAGGGTGAACTCGGGGTCGAAGCCAGGGTCGCGGGTAAGGTCGTCTACCACCACCGGCCTCCGCTCCAGGGCGGCCCGGCCCGCGTGCCCCTGCCCCAGTGGAACCCTAAGGCGGTGCAACTCCGTGGGAGGTGAATGGAAACCACGGACGCCAATTCGGAAAAGGACTTGACACCCAGTGGAAAATAAGGGACGGGGGTGAGTTATGCGAGATTACCCG
>NZ_JBEVAL010000032.1:0-32908 GCF_051297115.1 Meiothermus cerbereus | reverse complement strand
CAAACTAGAAGAGGCCAAGAAGGGTTTCGTGTTGCTTCCCCGGCGTTGGGTAGTTGAGCGTAGCTTTGCCTGGATGGCTCGTTTTCGCCGGCTGGCGCGTGACTACGAGCGACTTACCGAAATGCTAAAGGGTTTTCACTGGCTGGCCTTCTCGATTCTGTTATTACCGAAAGTTCTTGATGGTTTACGATCGGCTTCTTAGCACACTCTAGAAAATGGCCTGAATTACCAGAATGCCCATCAGCAAGTGAATCAGAAACTTGCCCGCCAAACCTCCCAACAACCCCAGCACAGCCCCCCAGGCCCCCCGCAGCGCATTCTCTGCCGAACGCCCCGCCACAAGTTCCCCCACATAAGCCCCGACAAATGGCATCAGGAACAGGCCCAGCGGAGGCAGAACAAAAATACCCAGAATGCCCCCCAAAAAAGCCCCCCACACCCCCTGACGGCTGCCACCAAAGTGCCTGGCACCCAATGCCCCTGCGATGTTATCTACCAGCGACGACAGCACGGTCAAGACCGCCAGGGCAATCCAGATGGGGAGGGAAATTTCGCTGAACCCCACCAGCAACTCGTGCAGGAAAGCCATCCCAACGATAACAAACCCAGCCGGCACCACCGGAATAAAAGTAGCAACCAGCGCCACTGCCCACACCACCACAAACAGCCAGTCCGCAAAAGCACTCACAGGCTCTTAGTGTAGCAATGTGCAAGCAAAAAGCGCTGACCGGGGCCTCGGTCAGGCAAATCTCTTTTCAAAGCCACCCGGATCGGTACACTCTAGAGATATATGGCTGCTCGACTCCGCCGCTACTTCCTGACCGGATTGTTGTCCACGCTGCCCATTGCGGTAACGCTGTACTTTCTGTGGTGGGTATACAATTGGTCGAACAACATCATCGGAAGCATCCTGCGGGCCATAGACGCTGAACCTTCGCGCTGGCTTTTACCGTTTATGCCTATTTTAGGTATCCTGGCCACCCTTGGCCTGGTGGTTCTGGTCGGTGCACTGGCTAATAACTACGTAGGGCGGCTAATTTTGGGGGCCATTGACCGCAGCATCAAAACCATCCCCCTGGTGCGTGAGGTCTACAATGCTGTGCAGCAAATCGCGCACACCCTGCTGGGCCAGCCCGAGGTGCAGTTTCAGCGTGCTGCGCTTATTGAGTATCCCCGCAAAGGCCTGTACATCCTGTGTTTTATCGCCACCCCCCAGGTTGGCAAGAGCCTATCCCCGCTGCCCGAAGGCTACACGGTGGTACTGGTACCCACCAGCCCGGTTCCGGCCTCCGGAATGGCCATTATTGTGCCAACTGCGGACGTCATTCCTCTGGATATTAGCATTGAGGAAGCCCTCAAGTACGTGGTGTCGGCTGGTTTTATTTTGCCCAACAACCGGGCCAGGCAGTTAATCGAAACCAGCGCTGTTCCACCTAAACCCAGTAACTAGCGCAAGCCCTGGGACGGCAGGGGGGTCTCTTCGATTTTTTCCTGGGCCTGCTCGAGGTAATGCACCAGCGCCTCGAGGTTGGGGAAGTAGCGGGTTGGCCCACCCTCGGCAGACCTAATCGAGGCTTTGACGGCGCCATCGGGACCTCGCCACATGCGAACAATTAAAGTCACCGCCTTTGGGCGCACAACGCCCCCTTTCATGTCGCCAGGGTAGCGGCCATAGCGTTATATTTGCGTTATATGCAGCCCACCCGAAGCGCTTCCACGGCCAGCACAGAGCCTGTTAGGCTTGGGTGCTACGGGTGGGAGCCTCCTTCAGCCCACTTCCCTGGCTAGAAGCAACGGGGCCTTTTCGTCGTTTTTATGGCATCCAGCACTTTTTTCTGCCAGCGCTTACGGGCATCTGTCCTGATTGCGCCGCGTTAGTATGAAAGCTATGGAAGCGATTTCACGTACCGGAAAAGCCCTTGGGCGCAGCGAGGCAGAAAAGGTCTACCAGAGCAAGCTGGCCAGCCTGGAAGTGGCTGCGGGCATGATCAAAAGCCACTCGAGGGTTTTCGTTTCGGGCAACGCTGCTACACCCACACCCCTTCTGGAGGCCCTGGCCCAGCGCAGAAATGAGCTGGAGGGCGTCGAGCTGGTTCACGCGCTACAGCTTGGCTCCGACCCCTTCCTGGCCCCCGAGATGGAGGGGCATTTCCGCAGACGCTCCTTGTTTGTGGGCCCTGCCGACCGTGAGGCGGTCAACTCGGGTCGGGCCGATTACGTACCCATTTCCCTCCACCAGGTGCCCTGGTTGTTTAAGCGCGGTGTGCTGCCCCTGGACTATGCCCTGGTGCAGGTTTCACCCCCTGATGAGTTCGGCTTTGTCAGTCTGGGTGTGGAGGTTATTGCAACCAAGGCCGCAGTAGAGACCGCCCGGCGGGTTATCGCCCTGGTCAACCCCCAGATGCCGCGTACCCTGGGCGACACCTTCGTGCATGTTTCCAAGTTTGCAGCCTTCGTGGAAATAGATTTTCCACTACCAATACTGCCCCGGGACAAGTATGGAGAGGTAGAGGCCAAAATTGGTAAGTACGTGGCCGATCTCATCGACGACGGATGCACTTTGCAGCTGGGCATTGGGGCTATCCCCGATGCAGTTCTGGCCAACCTGACCGGGCGCCAAGACCTGGGCATTCACACCGAAATGGTTTCTGATGGGGTGATGGAAGCTCTGGAAAGAGGCATCGTGACCGGCCAGCGCAAGACCCTGCTGCCCGGCAAGGTAGTGGGCACGTTTGTACTGGGCTCCGAGCGGCTGTATCGGTTTGTGCACAACAACCCCCTCTTCGAGATGCGGCCCGCCGACTGGGTCAACAACCCCTTCAACGTGGCCCGCAACGACAACATGATCGCCATCAACTCGGCCCTCGAGGTAGACCTCACCGGCCAGGTCTGTGCCGACTCAATCGGGACTCGAATCTATTCGGGCTTTGGTGGCCAGCTCGACTTTATCCGCGGGGCCGCGGCCAGCAACGGCGGAAAACCCATCATCGCCCTGCCCAGCAGCGGCAAGAACGGCGCATTTAGCCGCATTGTCTCCCTGCTCAAAACCGGCGCCGGCGTTGTGACCACCCGGGCCGATGTGCACTACGTGGTAACCGAATATGGCGTGGCCGAACTCTTCGGCAAGAGCCTGCGCGAGCGGGCCCAGGCCCTCATCGGCATTGCCCACCCCAACTTCCGCGAAGAACTCAGCCAGGCCGCTTTCGAGCGCGGACTCCTGCCCAAAAGCCACCCTGGGTTCTCCCCTCCTCGCCAATAATGCCGGGTTTAGCTGAACAGTTGCTGTTTAGAGCGCCCTTCACAGATATTGAGCTGCTCACAGCTTGATTGCTTTGTCCTGCACAGCACATGGGAGGCCACACCTGTGAAGGGTGCCATAAGATAGCCGAAATTGCCCCACGCACGGCGTAAGCCAGCGCGTTATTTGGCGTAGCCCCGGAAATACCTCAGACTTTTCTCACAGTTTATGCCCTTCGGCTGCCAGGGTGGGTGGGTTTGTCAAAAAAACCCGTTTAGCACTTGCTTTTTTATAGTGGGCTCGAGGCCTTGTGTCAGGTACGCCCTTGACAAACCACCCGCGCCTCGTCCATATACTTAGCCGTATGCCGGATTCAACCTTAATTGTAGTGGAATCTCCTGCCAAGGCAAAAAGCATTCAAAAAATGCTGGGTGCCGGGTACGAGGTGCGGGCCAGCAGGGGTCATGTGGCCGACCTGCCCGAACGCGAACTGGGCGTGGACACCCAGGCCGACTTTGCACCGCAGTATGAAGTCAAAAAAGACAAGCAGCCCGTGGTGAATGAGCTCAAGCGGGCTGCTAAGGGAAAACGGGTACTGATAGCCACCGACCCCGACCGTGAAGGCGAGGCCATTGGCTGGCATGTGGCCCGCCTGCTGGGGCTCAACCCACAAACCCCCCTGCGGGTGGAGTTTCACGAGATCACCCCCAAGGTGGTGCGTGCGGCCGTGCAGAAACCACGTCCCATAGACCAGAGCCTGGTGGACGCCCAGCAAGCCCGAAGGGTGCTGGATCGGCTGGTGGGCTACCAACTTTCGCCGGTACTCAGCATGGAGTTTCGGCGCAGGGCGCTATCGGCAGGCCGGGTACAGTCGGTTGCGCTCCGGCTTCTGGTAGAGCGCGAGCAAGAGATCGAGGCTTTTGTTCCACAGGAATACTGGACGGTTGAGGGGCAGTTTGAGTCGGAGGGCCAGCAGTTCAGGGCCATGCTCTATAGTGTGGGCCAGGAGCGGGTTCAGACCAGCGAGAGGTTTCTCATTACCAGTGAGGGCCAGGCCAAAGACATCACCCGCCGGGCGGAAGGCATACAAAACTACCGTATCGGCAGCATCGAGCGCCGCGAACGACGCCGCAACGCCCCCCCACCTTTCATCACCTCTACCCTGCAACAGGCGGCCAGCAGCCGCCTGGGCTGGACCGCCAGTCGCACCATGCGAATTGCCCAGAAGCTCTACGAGGGGGTAGATCTACCCGAAGGTGCAGTGGGCCTCATCACCTACATGCGAACCGACTCCACCAGGGTCTCGCAGGAGGCCCTGGCCGAAGTGCGTGAGTTTATTCCGAGCCACTTTGGCCCTGCTTACCTGCCGGAGAAACCCAACTTTTTTACCGGCAAAAAAGCCGCCAATGCCCAGGATGCCCACGAGGCCATCCGCCCAACTTCCACCCTGCGCACCCCCGAGGCCCTGCGCAAACATCTGAGCGACGAGGAGTACAGGCTTTATCAGCTTATCTGGCAGCGTTTTGTGGCCTCCCAGATGACCCCCGCCGTCTTCGACCAGACCACCGTGAACATCAGTGGCGGTGAAATGGTCTTCCGGGCGGTGGGCTCGGTGCTGAAGTTCGATGGCTACTTACGGGTGTATGGGCGCGAAGAGGGCGACGATGCCGAGAACCAGCTACCCCCCCTGCGAGAGAATGCTGCGGCCAGGCTGCTGAAGGTTACGCCCGAACAGCACTTTACCGAGCCGCCCCCACGCTATACCGATGCCAGCCTGGTAAAGACCCTCGAGGAGATGGGCATCGGACGACCCTCCACCTACGCCCCCACCATTGACACCCTCGAGCGCCGGGGTTATCTGGAGCGGGCTGGCAAATCGCTAAAGCCCACCCCACTGGGCCGCGAAGTGACCGGGTATCTGGTCAAGACCTTCCCCGATGTGGTGGCCTACGACTTTACTGCCCAGCTCGAGTCCCGCCTCGACGAAATAGAAGAAGGCAAGGCGGCCTGGCCCAGGGTTGTGCGAGAGTTTTACGAACCTTTCCTCAAGGACTTTGCCAGGCTTCCCCAAAAAACGTGTCCCCGGTGCGGGCGGCCCATGGAGCTAAAGGTTTCCAGGTTCGGGCAGTTTCTGGGTTGCACCGGCTACCCTGAGTGCAAATATACCGAGCGGCTCGAGCAGAAAAAAGAACCTGAGCCAATCGGCGAAGCCTGCCCGGCCTGCCAGGAGGGCCAGCTGGTGCGGCGGCACGGACGCTATGGCAGCTTCATTAGCTGCAACCGCTACCCCCTGTGCAAGTACACCCGCGACGAAGCCCCTTCTACCGGAATCGAATGCCCCAGGTGTCACGCTGGCGAGGTGGTGCAAAAAACCAGCAAGCGGGGCAAACCCTACTACCGCTGCAACAACCAGACCTGCGACTTCCTGTCCTTCGACCCACTGGTACCTGAAAAGTGCCCCCTGTGTGGCTGGAATGAAGTAGCCAAGGGTCGTTCCGGCAAACGGGCCTGTTCCAACCCCGGCTGCTCTCGCTACGGCGGGCCCGACCTGCAGGCCCTCAACCAGCGTCGCAGCGAGGGCAAAAGCAAGGCCAAAGGCAAAAGTACCTCCAGCTCGGGTGCTACCTGGGCCGACCTCGAGCCCTTCATGGCCCAGGTGGGCCTGACCCCCCAGCAGGCCGAGGTGGCAAGGCGCACCCAGGGCCAGCAAAAAGCTGTGCCAGAGGTGGCTAAAGCCCTCAACCAGCCCGAAGAGGCTGTGCTCAAGCTCTTCCGCCAGGCCATGTTCAAGCTACGGATGGAGTACGGAAGACACAAAGCTGGGGGCGAGCAGGACAAATCGCCAAGCAAGACCAAGCGCAAAACCGCAAAAGCCAAACAAAGCGAGAAAAGCGCAACCTGGGCCGACCTCGAGCCCTTCATCGCCCAGGTGGGCCTGACCCCCCAGCAGGCCGAGGTGGCAAGGCGCACCCAGGGCCAGCAAAAAGCTGTGTCAGAGGTGGCTAAAGCCCTCAACCAGCCCGAAGAGGCTGTGCTCAAGCTCTTCCGCCAGGCCATGTTCAAACTACGGATGGAGTACGGCAAATCCCGCAAGGAAGCAGTCGGAGCATAGCGGGTCGCCTTCGGTATGAAACTTCACCTCGTGCGGCTTGCCAAGCGTCAGGGACAGGCCCATTTCCCTGGCCTGGAGGGTTTTTTTACCTACCTGCTAACCCAGCCGGAACAGGTTCAGGAGCCACGCCTGTACATTGTGCTCGAGGGTGAGGTGATCGTTGACCTTCCCGACCACAGCTACCTCCACCTGCGCAAGGGCGAGGCAGCCCATCTCCAGAGTCCCCACCGGATCGCCCCCATCGACCCCAGCGTGCTGGCGGTTTGGAAGGTGTAACAGAGCGCTTTTCACAAATATTGGGCCACCCACAACCTGACTGCTTTGTCCTACCCAGCGCAGTTGCCTCCCATCCGGGAGGCAACGTCTGTGAGCAGTGCGATCAGAACTGTCTTTGACTTGTTCTTTTCGCTGGGGCGCCCACCTGGCGGCAGAGTCGGAGTTCTGCTCAGCCCACCAGGTACAGCACATCGCTAAGGGCCTGAATATACTCCTCGGCCCGCAGACCTTTTTTTGCAATGCGGAAGCCGGGGGGATACTGGGTGGTCTCGACACGGAAGGGCAGGGCCCGCATGGCTTTGGCATCGTAGTCCAGGCTTGGCTTGCCAAAGGCCAGTTGCAGATACATCAGGTCTTCGGTAATCGATATCACTCCCCGCCCCTCGGCCAGCAAGCGCAGGCGGGTCAGGGACAAAAAGTTTTCCACCTCCTGAGGGGCCGGGCCGTAGCGCTCTTTGAGTTCTTTAGCCAAGCGGGAGAGCTGGGCCAGGTTTTTGCATTCGGCCAGACGACCGTAGTAGCGGCTGCGAGCAGCAGGGCTGGGAATGTATTCCGGGGTCAGGCGGGCCGAGAGTTGCAGGTCGAGGGTTACGTGGCGTTCGGGTTCGGCTTGCTCGCCTTTGAGCTTGCGGATGGCCTCGGACAACAGTTCGGTATAGATTTCCAGGCTTACCGCACGGATATGGCCGTGCTGCTCGGGGCCCAGCAGGTTGCCCACGCCCCGTATTTCCATGTCCTTCTCGGCCAGCAGGTGGCCTGAGCCAAGGTCCGATAGGTCGGCAATGGCAGCCAGGCGGCGCTCGGCGCCTTCGGTCAGCCGCAGGGGGTGAAAAAGGTAGGCCCAGGCCTCCTGATCGCGCCGACCCACCCGGCCCCGAAGCTGGTAGAGCGCGGCCAGGCCCAGTTTATCGGCTCGCTCAACCAGGATGGTGTTGGCCTCGGGAATGTCCAGGCCGGACTCGATGATGGTGGTGGCCAGCAGCACATCAAAGGCCCCCTCGGCAAAGGCCAGCATGGTCTCCTCCACCTCGGCCTCCTGCATCTGCCCGTGCACCACCCCAAAGCGGGCCTCGGGCACCAGGGCTTCCAGGTATTTACGTCGGGCCAGGATGGTAGCCACCCGGTCGTGGACGTAAAAGGCCTTTCCGCCGCGCTCGAGCTCATCCATAATGCCCTGCCGCACCAGGGCCGGGTCGTAGGGGGCCAGCAGGGTTCGGATGGGCTTGCGCCCGGGGGGCGGGGTCTGGATGCTCGAGAGGTCCCGCAAACCCACCAGGGCGCTGTAAAGGCTACGGGGGATGGGGGTCGCAGAAAGGTAAAGCGTGTCAACAGCCTCTTTTAGCTCGCGGATGCGTTCCTTCTGGCCCACCCCAAAGCGGTGCTCCTCATCCACCACCAGAAGGCCCAGGTTCTTGAAGCGCACGTCGCTGGAGAGCAGGCGGTGGGTGCCTATTACGATGTCTACGCTGCCCCGTTCCAACCCTCCCAGGATCTCCCTCGCCTCCCGCTCGGAGGTAAAGCGCGAGAGCGCCGCTACGCGCACCGGCAGACCCGCCAAGCGCTTCTGAAAGGTTTCTTTGTGTTGTTCGGCCAGTAGTGTGGTGGGCACCAGAACCGCTACCTGAGCCCCATGCCCCACCACCCGAAAAGCAGCACGGAGGGCCACCTCGGTCTTGCCAAAACCCACATCGCCTGAGATGAGGCGCTCCATCGGGCGGGGAGCCTCGAGGTCGCGCAGGGTATCCTCGAGGGCCTTCTGCTGGTCGGGGGTCAAGGCAAAAGGAAAGTTCTGCTCAATGAGCACATCCCAATCCGGCAGCGGCCCAAAAGCCCGACCCGGTGTGGCTTCGCGCCTGGCGTGCAGCACCAGCAGACGCTGTGCCAGCTCTTCGGCATCTTTAGCGGCTTTTTCGCGGCTTCTCCTCCACTCGCCCTTGCCCAGCGAGGAAAGCGTGGGGGGGTCGTCGGTGGTGCCGGGGTGGCGCTTTAGGAGAGGAAGCTGCTCGACCGGCAGGTACATGCGGGCCTCGCCGGCATAGCGCAACACCAGGTAGTCGCGCTTCGCGCCCAACACTTCGCGGGTCTCCAGCCCCAGATACTGGCCAATGCCGTGCTCGGGATGAATCAGGTAATCGCCCACCGCCAGGGCCCCCGGGTCGGCCTCACCCAGCAAGAGTTTTCGGTTGCGCAGCACCTCGGCCCCACCAAATGCGTACAGATGAGCCTCGCTGAGGTATACCGTGCGGCCTTCGGTATCCAAAAATGCCCCTTCAAAGGGCGCTGGAACCAGGTTCAGGGTGGTAGGCTGGGGGGCCAGGGTTGGGGTAGAGCGCAAGGACTTGTGGCCGAGTGAGGACGCCTCGAGCTTTTGCAACAGGTAGCTGCGGCTTTTGGCGTGGCGGTAAAAGAAAACCGCCGCATAGCCCTGGGCCAGCCAGGCCTGCACGTCTTCCACAAACTGCGAGATGCGGGCCCGGTAAGGCGGCAGGGGCTGGAAGGGCAGGTGCAACGGCGGCAGCTCTGGGCCACCCAGACCAAAGCTCACCCTGGCCCGCCCGGCAAGCAGGGGCCAGAGTTCAGCCGGGGCCAGCGAGGGGGTATCGAGGAAAACAGCCCCCGGAAAATGCAGGATTTTATGGGAGGTCCAGGTCTCGGCCTTTCCAGCTTTGGCGGTGAGCACATAGCGAAGCTGTGATACACCCTGAAACCAAATTGCTTCCAGCACATCGCCAAAAAACTCCAAGCGAAGCTCGTCGAGCTCGAGCAGGTCCCCCCGCACCGCGTAGTCTTCCCCTCGGACATAGCCCATGCGGGTCAGCAGCTCTAAAAGCTGGTCGCGAAAGTACTGCTGGCCTGGCGTAAGCACCAGTCGCCACTGCTCGGGCTGCTCGGGAAAAGGGGCCAGGGCTTCCTCGTAGCTCATCACCACGGCCTGGGCCTGCCCAAAGGCCTCGAGGCCCGGGTTCAAGTAGGTCGTCACACCCAGCGCGGCCAGGTCGGCATACTGGGGCAGCCGCTCTGCTGGACAGAGCAACACCCGGGGGCCAGCGCTCTGGGCGAAAAGCAGCGCCCGGGCCACCTGGGGCAGGCTTGGCAAGTGGTGGTTCAGGATGGTTTCTGCAATCAGATTCATAAGTGTTGGTTTGCTTGCGGTGGCTTGTTCTGCCACGTCAAACGACAAAAAACAAGCTGTGCGCCCATCGCCAAAAAACCCTCCACCAGAAGAAGCTGGGGGAGCAAGTTAGTTTACTCCCAGGCTGGAGGCTCACATAAGGTTTTGTTACACTAACGCAGTGAAGGTTCTGGTCACCGGCTTTGAGCCCTTTGCCGGGCTGTCACATAACCCCAGCAGTGCCCTCCTGGCACATTTACCCGAGACCTTAGGTAAGGCCCGGCTCATCCGGGCCACCCTACCGGTTGACACCCAGCGGGCCCCGGTCGAGTTGCAGCGGCTATACAAAGCGCATCAGCCCGTGGTTGCCCTGCACCTGGGGCTGGCAATGGGGCGGGCCTTGCTTTCGCTCGAGCGCCTGGCAGTAAACCTGCTCGACTTTGACCTGCCCGACAACGCAGGCCTGCGTCTGCAGGAAACCCCCATCCTGCCCGGGGCCCCTTTGGCGCTGGCTACCCGGCTGCCTTTGCAGGCCATAAAAGAGCGCTGGGCCCAGGCCGGAATCCCGGGGGTCATTAGCAATAGCGCTGGGCTTTACCTGTGCAATCAGGTGATGTACCTGGCCTTATCCTGGCTGCCTGTGGAAGTACCGGTGGGTTTTATCCACCTGCCCCCGGACGAAACCCTGGCCCTGCAAAAGCCCCAGGCCTACCTGCCCTTAGGGCTTCAGGCGCAAGCAGTTGAGCTGGCCCTGGAAGAAGCCCTGAAGTCTGCCGTGGTAGCCATATGACCGACGTGCTCATCATCTCGGGCGGCAACGCCGAAGACCTGATTGGGGCCACGCTCTGCCAGCAGCTCGAGGGCCTGCGCCTGGCCGCACTGCCGCTGGTAGGCCCGGGCAAGCGCTACGAAGGCCGCGTAGAGCGCATCCTGGGGCCACGCAAACAGATGCCCTCAGGGGGGTTTCCTTTCAACAGCCTGGAGAACCTGCTGGCCGACCTACGGGCAGGGTTTGTGCAGGAAATTTTCTTGCAGATTCGCGCTGCTCAGCTCGCTCGGCGTGAGGTGCGGGCCGTAGCGGCAGTGGGCGATGCCTACGCCCTGGCGGTGGGGGTGCTGGCCTCAAACTGGGGACAGCTGCCCCTTTTTCACCTTCAGCCCCAAATTTCGCACTACTACTGGGCGGGGCGAAGCGTCTGGGAGCGGCTGCGCCAGCCCAACCAGTTCGGCGCTGAGGACTACCTGTTCTACGAGCGCTGGATGCATCGCTTTGTGCGGGCGGTTTACGTGCGGGACAAGCCAAGTGAGCAACGGGCGCACCAGATCGGCATGCACAAGGCCCGCTTTGTGGGCAGCATGGCCATGGACACCCTGGGCCCCCCCGAACGCAACCTGAGCGGGCTGCTGGACGGGCGCAAGGTGCTGGTGCTGCTGCCTGGCACACGGGCCGATGTGCGCTTCAGCCTACCCCTGATGCTGCAAAGTTCAGCGCTGCTGCCCGAGTTGCAGCCCCTGGTGGCCTGGGCCGCCGACTTTTCCGAGGTACCGCTGGCCGAGGGTTGGGAGCTCGAAATCGAAGATGAACAGACCGCCATTGCCCGCAAAGACACGCAGCGGGTATGGCTATTGCGGGGGGCCTTCTCGGCTATACTGCACACGGGCTATGTGGCTATTGGTACTGCCGGAACCGCCAACGAACAGGCCGCCGGCATGGGAATCCCAGTTGTGTCCTTCCCCACCCCAGGCCCCCAGTACATCTACCCCAACGCCCTCAGGCAAAGCCGCTTGCTGGGTAAAGCCATGCGCCTGGTTGAAGCGAGTCCCCAGGTGGTAGCGGGCGCTGTTCGGCAGTTTGTTGATGACCCCGTAGCCCGTGAGGAAGCCCGCCGGGATGGCCTCGAGCGCAATGGGCCGCCTGGGGCTCTGTCCAGAATCGCAACAGAAATCCAATCCGCGCTATGAACGAAAAAGTGCTGGCCCTGGTCGTAACCCACAACCGCAAGCCGCTACTGGCCGAGTGTCTGGACTTGCTGGCCTCGCAAGTTCGCCCACCCGACCATATTTTAGTTGTCGACAACGCCTCAACCGATGATACCCCAGCCCTGCTGGCACAGCGCCAGGTTGAGCATCTGCGCCTAAAGGCCAACACCGGCGCCGCGGGGGGATTCCACACGGGTCTGGCCGAGGCATGCCAGCGGGACTTCGACTGGGTCTGGCTCCTGGACGACGACGCCCACCCTCACCCTGACAGCCTGCAAAAATTGCTAATGGGTCTCCAGCAAGCACGTACCATCGGGCCTGAGCCCAGCCTGCTGCTCAGCCGCTTGCTCTGGCTGGACGGACGCACCCACCCCATGGGTATACCGTGGCCCGATATTCGCAGGCCAGGGCTTTTTCTCAAAGCGCACCCGCATGGCCTGTTGCCCGTGCGGTTCGGCACCTATGCTTCCATGCTGGTCAACCTGCGTGTCGCACGCGAATACCCCCTCCCGACCACAGCCTATTTTCTGTATAACGATGACCTCGAGTACAGCGGGCGGCTGCTGCGGCGAGGGGTTGGCTACCTGGTTAAAGACAGCCTTACAGTTCATAAAACCCGCAACCCCTACAGCTCAGCCATTACCGCTTCGGATGAGATGTTTTTTCTCGAGGCCCGCAACCGGGCCTGGCTGGTTCGCTCAGACGCCTTTGGGCCCCTTGGTAAAACCTACTGGTTGCTGAACAGTCTGGGGGTTTTTCTGGCCCGCCTGCGCGAGAAGGGCCTGCAGGGCAGCACCTCCATCTGGAGAGGCTGGCTCGAGGGCTTTCGCACCTTCCCCGGGTCAAAAAACGAACCACAATGAGAACCGTTTTTACCCCATTTCCAGCTCCGGATCGCCAGCCTCCTGCATGGAGATTTATTTTACCCTGACTATTTTTACCAATCTAAATAGCTTTGCCGCTCGCTCCAGTATCGTCTCATCTGCATTGAGTTTCAATTGGGCTGTTAGAATCGCAGCATGAGTTTCCGCAGGGCAAAACCCGCTTGCCTCGAGTCCGCGCCGTGGAGTGTTGGGCTGCTTACTGCAAAGCCGCCATCACATCTTAATTGCCGGTTGCTCGAGGTCGGCCACACAGCGCAAGGCCTTCTGGCGCCCAGATACCTGAGGAGGGCCAAATGAAAGCCCTGGACAAACTTCCTTGGCAGAAACAAAACTTCCCACAGTTCCTGGCCATGCTTTCCACGCTGGGGCTTTTAGAGTTCACCCGCTCGGCATTCTTTTGGGTCTACATGCCCTTTTCATCCAATGAACTGGGCCTCAGCCTAAGTTTGGTTGGCCTGGCCTGGGTCGTACACTCCCTTACCGAAGCCTTGAGTCGGGGGATCGGCGGGTTTTTGGTTCAGCGCATCGGCTTTGGTGCTGTGGGTGTTCTATCGGGCCTGGTGGGTCTGCTGGCATTATCCGGAACAATTCTCCACCCCAACGGCTGGTTTTTACTGGCCAGCATGCTGCTGTGGGGCATCAGTATCTCGGGCTTGCAACCGGGGTATCTATCCTTTGCCAGCCGAATTGCAGTTCCGGGAAGAGAAGGCAGGGCCATTGCATATTCCCAGTTT
This sequence comes from Meiothermus cerbereus, assembly GCF_051297115.1. Lineage (GTDB taxonomy): Bacteria > Deinococcota > Deinococci > Deinococcales > Thermaceae > Meiothermus > Meiothermus cerbereus_A. Next base: position 19,572 of record NZ_JBEVAL010000032.1, on the reverse strand, counting down.
CTGGTGATGCCCTGGATTGGTTTGGGCTGGGTTCTGGGAACCTTCTTCATCAAAAATCTGCCTGAAAGCACACCCGCTCTTCTCTTTGTGGCGCTGGGGCTGGTCACCCTGTTGGGTCTTATAAGCCTGGGCGTGCGCGAACCCTTGCCCAAGCAAAGCCTGAGCTTAAAGCAACTATTGCCAGTGCTTATCATCGTTCCAACCGCCTTTGCCCAGCTCTTTTTGCAAAACCTCTTTAATCTGGTCATCCTCAAATTCACCCTGACCCAGCTCAAGTTCACCGAGTGGCAGCTTTACCTGGCCATTGGCCTGGCTGCGGTGGTGGTCTTTCTGGGAGCAGGCATTTTTGGTCGCTTGCCCGATAGAAAAGGGGTCTGGTTGCCCCTAATCGCCAGCCTGGGCGCTTTGGCGGCCATCTTCTTGCTTATCGCCCAGCAGCCTTCTTACCCTTACTTCCTGCTGTTAAGCCTGCTGGGTGGCGTGGCCTTTGCCACTTTTGTACCTAGCTGGAATGCGCTTCTGGTGCGCCTGTTGCCCATCGAAAACCGCGCGGCCATCTGGGGCTCGCTGATGGTGGTCGAAGGGCTTGGAGCAGCCACTGGCCCTGCTGTGGGTGGTTTTTTGTGGGACTGGCTGGGTCCCAGCGGCCCATTTTTGGGTGGTGCGGTGGTATGTGGCTTGCTGATTATCTTCTACATTTTCGTGTACTGGAGGATTCGGGGAAACATCACGGTTTAGACCCGCACACCTCGAGCCTGCCGCAACCCTGCTCAATATAAGGTGCTGTACGGCCACGTCTGCACACATGCAACGCTTCTGGGCAAGGGCAGTGGTTGCTTTGGGCAGACCGTCCCTATACCCGAGTCCCAGAAGCCCAATAGAATATAGCCGCTATGGGATACCGCATCGAAACCGATACCATGGGTGAAGTTCAGGTCGAAGAGAGCCGCTACTGGGGCGCCCAAACCCAGCGTTCGCTGCAGAATTTCCCAATTGGGCAGGAGCGCTTCAAAATGCCCCGCTCCATCATCCGGGCCATGGGCATACTGAAGAAAGGGGCAGCCCTGGCCAATGCCGATCTGGGCGAGCTACCTAAAGAGAAAGCCGATCTGATTGTGCGGGCCGCCGACGAGGTAATCGCGGGTAAGCTTGACGATCACTTCCCGCTGGTGGTCTTCCAGACCGGCTCGGGTACCCAGACCAACATGAACGCCAACGAGGTTATCTCCAACCGGGCCATCGAGCTGGCCGGTGGCGTGCTGGGTTCCAAAAAACCCATTCACCCCAACGACGATGTCAACCGCGGTCAGTCCTCCAACGACACCTTCCCCACGGCCATGCATATCGCCGTGGTGGAGGAGCTGCACCGCCAACTTTACCCCAATGTGCAGAAGCTGCGCGACACCCTGGCCGCCAAGGCCGAGGCCTACAAAGATGTGGTGAAGGTAGGGCGCACCCACCTGCAGGACGCCACCCCCATCACCCTGGGACAAGAAATTGGGAGCTGGGTAGCTCAGATAGATTACTGCCTGGGCGAGGTTCGCCACGCCGAACAGGGCCTGTACGAGCTGGCCATCGGCGGGACAGCTGTGGGCACCGGGCTCAACGCCCACCCCAAGTTTGGCGACCTGGCCGCTTCGTACTTTGCCAGGGAAACGGGGTTCCCCTTTGTTTCGGCCAAGAACAAGTTTGCCGCGCTCTCGGCCCACGATGCCCTGGTCACCACCAGTGCTGCCTTACGCACCCTGGCCGGGGCGCTCATGAAGATGGCCAACGACGTGCGCTGGCTGGCCTCCGGCCCCCGCAACGGAATTGGCGAGATTGTGATCCCCGAAAACGAGCCCGGTAGTTCCATTATGCCCGGAAAGGTCAACCCCACCCAGAGCGAGGCCATGACCATGGTCTGTGTGCAGGTTTTTGGCAACGATGCAGCGGTGGCTTTTGCGGGCAGCCAGGGCAACTTTCAGCTCAACGTGTTCAAGCCGGTAATGGTTTACAACGTCCTGACCAGCATCCAGCTCTTAGGCGACGCCTGTTCCGCTTTCAACGACCACTGCGCCGTAGGAATCGAACCCAACCTGCCGCGCATCCGGGAAAACCTCGAGAAAAACCTGATGCTGGTCACTGCCCTCAACCGCCATATTGGCTACGATAAGGCCGCAGCCATTGCCAAGAAGGCCCACAAAGAAGGTACCAGCCTTAAAGAAGCCGCCCTGGCACTGGGCTACCTGACCGAGGAAGAGTTCGACAAGTGGGTGGTGCCGCTCGAGATGACGCATAACTAAACCCTTGCAGGATGCAGGTTGCTGGCTTTGGTTCCGTTTTTCGCCGCCGTCCCCAACGGCAAAAAAAGGCTACCCTCACAAAGGTTGTGTGCTTATTTTGAGAGTTCAGTTACAGCATGCCCCAGGCTTCGGGGCGTAGAGTACACCTGGGAGGTTCAACTATGAGTTATCCGTTCAAACTACCCGACCTCGGTTATCCCAAAGACGCCCTCGAGCCCTACATTGACGCCCAGACCATGGAAATCCACCATGGCAAGCACCACGCAGCCTACGTGAATAACCTTAATGCGGCCCTGGAGAAACACCCCGAGCTGCATAGCTGGAGCCTCGAGGATCTGCTTACCAAAATCGCCCAGGTGCCCGAAGACATCCGCACCGCAGTGCGCAACAACGGCGGCGGCCACCACAACCACACCCTGTTCTGGGACATCCTGACCCCCGGCGGCGCCAAAGAACCCAGCGGTAAGCTGGCCGAAGCCATTGCCGCCACCTTTGGCTCCTTTGAAGAGCTCAAGGCCAAGATGACCCAGGCCGGCCTAACCCGTTTTGGCTCGGGCTGGAGCTGGCTGGTGAAGGATGGCTCGGGCAAGCTCCTGGTCTACAGCACCGCTAACCAGGACTCTCCCCTCATGGAAGGCCACACCCCGTTACTGGGGATTGACGTGTGGGAGCATGCCTACTACCTCAAGTACCAGAACCGCCGCCCGGACTACCTGGCGGCGATCTGGAACGTAATCAACTGGGATAAGGTAGCCAGCCGGTTCTAGCTGAACTTGAAGCATCAAGGCCGGGGGTTCCCCGGCCTTTTTATCGCTAAGTTGGGGTCGGCTTCATTTATTGCGGAGGAACCGAGAAGCTGAACCGCCCATCGGTCTTGGTTCCGGCAGCAGTTGTCAGAACTACCTGAAGGCCGCCACTTGGGCAAGAAAGTGTAAACCCGCCTTGGCCGTTGTTGACCCTTGGAAACAGCACACCCGAGCTTACATCTCCTGCAAGCGTAACCTGCGCAGCCTCGAGCTGGCCCTGAGAAGGTTGAACGGTAAAGGTGATGCAGTATTCGCCAGTACCTTTGGTCACTGCAGCAACATTCAGGGCTCCTCCGCGAAGCGAAGCATCTTCACGAACCTGACCAAACGCACCAGGATTTCCACAGACCACCGTTCCATTCTCGTTTATAGAGCGTATATACTGACCCACCGCACAGCTTCCGCTCATGCGGTTTTGCTTACCAGGCACCGCAGCCTCGAGGGCATCTACCGCCGTTTTGATGGCAGTGAAGTTAGCGTTGAGGGTCGCCGCACTAATCACCTAACCTGCGCTAAAACTGTTGGGAATCGTAACCGCCATCGCGCCCAGTCCCGCCGCCACGATGGCCGCTCCCATAGCGAAGTATTTGAGATTCTTTCCGTTCACTGCTACCCCTTTAGAGCAACTCAGATGGTTCTAGCTTTAGTTGTACGTCTGCCACCCTATAAAGCTCAAAAGCCACTGAGGTACTATCTCCGAAAACCCACGTGGAATGGGTTATCTCAGACAGGCTAGCGCCATCAAGGCACCACAATAGAGAAGGCCCGGTCGGCGGCTGCACCGGCTGCATCACTGGTTGATACGCTATAGCCCCCGTATGGATTACATGCGCTTCCCCAGCCAGTGTTGACGCTAATCTGGCCACGGGTATTGTCGGGGCCATTGACTGTTGCCACAATTGGTCTGTAGTTGCTGAGTACATTTGGGCTGGTCTGAATACAGTACAGACCTGTACCAACTTTGGTGATGGTCCAGGTAACTCCTGGACTCGAAGTTATTACAGTTCCTGTGGAAGATATCCACGCCGAGGCACGGGTCGAAGTTCCACAGGTGACCGATCCATCTGCACCGATCGCACGAATGGTCTCGCCAACCGCACAATTCCCGGTCACGCGGTTCTGCTTGCCAGTTATTGCAGCCTCGAGGGCATCTACCGCCGTTTTGATGGCTGCAAAATTGGCGTTGAGTTTAGCTGCACTAAGGACTTCTCCAGCACTAAAGCTATTGGGAATCGTCACTGCCGCAGCCCACAAACCCGTAGCGACCAGGGCCGCCCCCAAAACGAAAGACTTGAGACTACTCCCTTTCATGGTACACACTCCTACGGGCCAAACTTGGTGTTGGCGTTGTCGAACTTGCACTCGCTGTTGTCGAAAACCGCCGGGTTGGGACAGGCCGCACTTCCTCCTGGGCTTCCACAAGAAGCCAGCAAGAGCAAAAAAAGCACAAGCACCATTGTCATAAACCTCATGATTACCCCCCCTACTCAGCCCGCTGTCTATCTGACAGGGCTTGAGTAAAAGTAGCAGAGCGTCCGTTATTTTTGCGTTATGTTATGGTCATTTCCCAGGCGTCTTACTCAAAGCCCAGGCCACATAGCGGTTCTTCAGAAGCCGCTCGGCAAGGGGGGGCGGTAGCTGCTGGGTCAGGTTGCGCAGCAGTTGCTGGGTTTCACGCAGGTAGGCACTGCCCTGGGGGTCTCCCAGAGCCCGTGCCCGGATGTAGAGCACCAGGGGAAGGTCGTAGATGCCCAGCGCCCACGAAGCCCGCAGGTCGAAGGCCTCTGCCGAGGTTTGCTGGGCTTTTTTGCGGTTACCCGCCCGCAGGTGGTTCAGGGCCAGCGCGGCCAGCGAGCGGGCGGTGTGGCGGTATTCCTTGCGGTCACGCCATATTTGCACCGATTCCTCCAGGGTTTGCTGGCTGTGCTCGAGGTCGCCCAGCTCGAGCAGGGTAAAGCCCAGGTTGAACAGCACATGGCCCAGGCGGGCCCGTTCGCCCATCTCGCGCAAGTCCCGCAGGGCGGCCTCGAGTTCACGCCTGGCTTCCCCCAGGCGGCCCGCGACCATCAGGGCATTGCCGTAGTCGGAGCGCAGTAGGGCCAGGTCGCGCCAGGCTCCAACCTCGGCGGCCTCGAGCATGGCCCGCTGGACGGTGGCCTCGAGCTCGGGTTCCAGGCCAAATACAGCGGCATTGAGCAGCAGCCCCTGCAAGGCATCCCACACCGCCCACCAATCGCCGCGCTCGCGGGCTTCCTGGTACAGCAGCTCGGCCACCTGATGACTGGCGGCATAGTCACCCTTAACCCAGTCCACCACCAGCTTATCGGCCCGCAAACGTCGCAGCAGCAGGTCATCGCGCAGCTGGGCAGCCAGCATAAAAGCCTGGGTATAAACCTGGTCGAACTTTTCCAGGTCGCCCAGGCGAAACCAGTAGCCCGACAAATTGCGCAAGGCCAGGGCCTCCATGGCCTGATCGCCAATGTCGTGGAAAGCCCGGATGGCCGCCAGCAAGGGCTCGAGCTGCGCATCGGGATCGCCGCCGCGGTACTCCAGCCAGGCCAGCTTAAACTGGGCATGGCCGCGCTGCCAGGGGGTCTGGGCCAGGCGCATGGCTTCGCGTGCCGCCCCGATACCCTCGGCCACCTGGCCAGAGGCCAGAGCGGCATCGGCGTTGAGCAACAAGACACGAAAGCGCTCGTGGTCGCCCAACTGTTCGGCCAGCCGGGCTATTTCCCGGCGCTCAGGAATTTGCATCTGCCCCAGCGAGACCCGGGTTTCGGCTGCTTCAATCAACATGCGAAACCGCTCGAGCTCGGGTTCCAGTGGTGGGCACAGCACCTGGGCCCGCTGGTAGTGTTCCAGGGCTTGCCGGGCCAGTGGCCCCCGACGAAGGCTACGCGCCGCCATCAGGTGGGCCACATAAGCCTCTGCGCGCTGGCCGGCAGCCTCGAGGTGCGCTGCCAGCAAGGGTAGGGGGCCGGCCACCTCCCGCAGGGCGTCGGCAATCCGGGCGTGCAACCAGCGCTTGCGTGACTCAGCTATCTCGGCCAGCACGGTCTGTCGCACCAGCTCATGGCGCAGGCTATAGCCGGTGGGACCCAGACGCAGAAAACCCCCCTGGGTCAGGCTTTCCAGTTGGGTGATGGAGGCCTCGAGCTGACGCAGCAGGCAGGCCACCAGCTCAGGGGGTAAGGGAAAATCGGCCAGGGCAAAGGCCTGTGCGATGAGCAGGGCGTCCTCGCCAATACGCTGCAAACGCTCCAGCAGTGCATCACGCACACTGGGGGGCAATGGCAGTTCGCGGTAATCCTCGGTAAAGCTATCGAAGGGGGTGTGCCAGGCCCCACCCTCGGCCCGCAACAAGCCCTGGTCAAAGAGATAGCGCAGGGTCTCGAGGAGATAAAACATGTTGCCCTCGGTAGCCCGGTACAGGTGCTCAGCAAAACGTTCGCCCCCCTCGCGCTGGCCCGACATCTGGCGCAATAGCTGTACCAGCGCGGGCAGCTCAATGGGCTCGAGCTGCCGTTGCTGCATGCGCCCCTCCTGGGCCAGCTCTTGCAACACACGCCGCACGGGCAGGTTCTTCTGAAGCGCTTCAGGCCTCGAGGTGCCAAGCACAACCATACCCAGCGCCCCCGCCCGGCGTACCAGGTAAGGCAAAAACTCCAAACTCGCCCAGTCCAGCCAGTGCAGGTCGTCCCACAGCACCACCCCACCCGGGCGGACAATGGCTTGAAGCCCTCTGCAGAGGGCTTCAAAAATGCGGGTCTTATGTGAGTTGGCAGGTGGGACACCCAGTTCGGGCAGAAGCTGGGCCAGCTCTTCCCGCCAGGGCGACTCCAGCTGGGTCAGTTTTTGTTCTTCGTAAGTCTGGCGTAAAACTTCCAGAATTGCGCTAAAGCCAATCTCCTGGCCACTCTCGCGCTGGCGAATGCGTAGTAGCTCGGCTGGCCCCGCGCCCACCCGACGCCTGGCGTACTCCAGGGCCAGGCGGGTTTTACCCACCCCCGCTTCACCCAGCAACAGCAACAGCCCCTGGCCGCAGCTGGCCTCGAGCCACAGCATGGCTTCATCGCGGCCCACCAGGGGCGGCTCGCCCAGGGCCAAACCCCTGCCTTGCTGGCTTGGGATAGGCTGACCCGCCCGCAGTTGTGCGCCAAAGGCCTGCATTTCTGGGCTCATATCCAGGCCGAGTTGCTCCCTTAGCAAAACCCCAAACTGGTCAAATTGGCGCAGGGCCGCCCCCCGGTCGCCCAACTGCAAGTACAGCCGCATTACCGCCATTTGCTCGGGTTCCTGAAGGGGATCCTCGCCCAGAATCCGCGTGTATACCTTTAGGGCCTCCGGGTAGTTGGCCGCGGCCTCGTAGCTCCGGGCCAGCCCCAGCAGGGCTTCGCGGTAGAGGGCAGCCCAGCGTTCACGCTCAGGAATTAGCCAGTCCAGGTAGCTTTCCGAGACCCTGGGTTCCATTTCTGCTAAAAACCCTCCCCGCCATAGGGCTAGAGCCTCGAACCAGGCCCCTTTGGCCATGCGGGCCAGAAAGGCCTCGAGGTCGGTTTGCACTGGCCCCAGCCCAATGCTTGTGGGCGTCTGGCTAAATACCTGCTCCCAGGGGGTGTTTTTCAGACGGAATAGCTCCTGGCGCAGGTTTCTGCGAACTGTTGCCTCGTCGCCCTCCCACAGCATATCGGCCAGGCGACCCCGCTCGACCGAATGGCCCATCACAGCCAAAAAAGCGGCCATGGCCACAGCTTTGCGGGGCAGCACCATGACCAGCTTGCCGTCCTGCCAGAGCTGGGGCGGGCCAAGCAAGCTGAGATAGAGGGCCATCCATACCTCTCGATATTTTTGCTACTGCTCCTGCGACCTGGCCAAAAAATTCTGCATTTTGTCCAACATCGAGCCCGGTGTCTTGTCTACTGCGGCCCTGGGCTTTGCCAGCACGGTATGTCCCTAGTCTAGCCTGGTGGGGCTGTTACGCGCGGTTCATCTGGGCTGCCGCCATCTGCCAGTTGTTGCTGCGGGCCAGGCTGGTTCCTATCAGCACGGCATCAAAAAGGCCCTCGAGCTCGGCCAGCTGCGCTGCCTCGTTGTAGCCCGACTCCGCCACCAGCAACCCCCTGAACCCCGCCGCTCGAGCCAGGCGCCCCAGGCGCGGCGCGGTGCTGCGGTCTATGCTCAAATCGGTCAGGTTGCGGTTGTTGACGCCAATAATCGAGGCCCCCGCCAGTAGGGCGAGCTCGAGCTCGGTTTCGTCGTGCACCTCCACCAACGCGTCCAGGCCCTCCTGCTGGGCCAGTTGCAGATAAGACCCGGTTAGGCGTCCCAGCAGCGCCACAATCAGCAGCACTGCCGAAGCCCCCAGGGCCCTAGCCTCGGCGATCTGAACAGGATGCACGGTGAAATCCTTTCGCAAAATGGGCACTTCCACTGCCGCGCGCACCTCCTGCAGGTCCTGATCCGAGCCGGCAAAGTAGTGCGGTTCGGTCAGCACGCTGATGGCTCGAGCACCGCCCGCCACATAGGCCCGGGCCACCTCGGCAGCCTCGAGCTTCAGGGCAATCTCACCCTGTGAGGGGCTCTTACGTTTGACTTCGGCGATTAGCGATAGGCCAGGCAAACGCAAAGCCTGGCTAAACGAGGGCGGGGCCACCGGCTTCGACCATTCCCGCCCCTCCAGCCCCATCACATCATGTAGACGCTGCCGTGAAATCTGCCCCAGCACACCCGGTACTTTTGTTAGCTCCGGAACCATATTTCCTATGCTACCGCTTTACTCCTCATCCCCACATGACAATTTTCTAATGTCGGGCTGGGCTCGGCTTCGTTCTTATACACTGGGGTGCTGAAGCTTTCTGTTTAGGGCAGGTCAAAACCGACCGGGTGCAAGGGCAGCTCATGGCGCAGCTTCAGGTGGGGGCCCATGCAAAAAGCGCAAATCAAGAACCTTGCTTATCAGCACCCCAGCAAAAAGCCGCCAAGCCCGGTTCTCGAGTTTGGTGCATCCCACTCAAGCTGTTTTTTCTAAAGCTTAATCAAAATCACTGCACCTGGTTCAAATTTTCTGCTAGCATGTTTTTTATGAATGGCATCGTGCTGGCACTGGGAGGCGGTGGTGTACGGGGCAGCGCACACACAGCACTGCTCGATGTGCTAACCGAGGCCAGGATTCCTATTGCTGGGCTGGCCGGTAGTTCTGCCGGTGCGCTGGCCGCTGCTTTATACGCCTTTGGTATTTCCGTGCACCACAGTGAGCTGAGTGAGTGGCTCAAAGACCCCGAACTCGAGCGCCTGCAAAAAAATGGCGCCCTGCACCAGGTGAGCCGTCTGGTCGATTTTGTGCGGCGGCCCTACCTGGCCGAAGGCATCAAGATTCGCCAAGGCTACAGTGCTTTGTTTGGCAAGCGCCGCATTGAAGAAAGCCCTATTCCTCTGGTGATTCAGGCCTGCGACTTCAACACCGGAGAGCTCATTATGCTGCGGGCCGGGCCTGTTGCCGAGGCCCTGGCTGCCAGCAGCGCAGTACCCAGCATTTTCCCTCCGGTGCAATGGCACGGAAGGCTCCTGGTAGATGGTGATGTGGCCGAAAAAGTACCGGTTACCGCTGCCAAAGCCCTGCAGGCGGGGCCAGTGGTGGCCGTGGACATATCCAATCGGATGGTGTCCAGCGAACCCAAAAGCGCGCTGGAAGCGGCCTTCCAGGCGGGTGAGGCTTCACGCCGCCGGCTCTTGAGCATGGCGCTTTCTCAGGCCGACCTGGTGATCGCGCTGGAGGCCGACCCTCCCATCGAAACCTTCGATTACACCAAGGCCCAGCTGGCCTACGAACTGGGTCGAAAGCGGGCCGAAGAAGCCCTGCCCAAAATTAGACAATTGCTGGCAAGGCCCGCCCCTGCCAGCAAACCCTGGTGGTCACGTTTTATCCAGCCCAAACCACAGGCCTCCAAAGGCAGCCCCGTATCCCACCAGGCCCAGAGCCAAAAACAGCGCCACTCCTAAATCAAAGCCCATCCGTGCTGCGAATATCGCAGCCAGACAGGCCACCCCAAGCCAGAGTGCACTCAAAAAAGCCTTTCTTGCGGGCTCGAGCTGGGGCTTGCGGGCTTCTGGGCGAAAATAAAGCACCCCGATAACCAGGAGCAGCAAGGCAAAAAAACCGCTCAAAGCCCAGACAAACCACAGCGGCAATCCGGGCAGCTGCGGCAAAGCCAGCCAGGCCAGACCCAGGTGGAACAACTGAACTACCAGGGCCAGCCCACTCAGCTGCACCAAGCCGCACCGCCGCAAGGCCAGGGGTGCCTGGCTATCCAGCAGTTCTGTCCAGTAAAGCTTCATGTGCGACAGAGCCCTGAATCAGGTAGCCGCGCGACGGATCCACCACTGCCAGCCCAGGGTTAAGGCCATCACCCCAAACCCAATGATTTCGCTGTTGGGGTTGTTGGGCATTAGCATGAAGGCTGCAGCCAGATAGAGCAGGCGCTGAAGCCAGTTGGCATTGCCCAGCAAGTACCCCAGTGTGGCCGCCGAGAAGGCCGTAAGCCCCACCAGGGCCGTGGCAATAATACGCCCACCCTCGAGCGCACTTCCCACCCCAATCATCAGCAGGCCGGGGTTGAAGAAGACCATGTAGGCCAGCAAGGCCGTTCGCAATTCGTAGACAAAGCCCTGGACACCCGTCTTGAAAGGGTCGCCTTTGGCAATGGCCGAAGCCGCATAAGCCGCCAGCGCCACGGGCGGGGTGGAGTCGGCCATAATGCCAAAGTAAAAGGCAAACATATGGGCCACAATTTTCAAAATGGGCACTTCCTGGCCCGAAAAGGTGAGCGTACCGTAGTCTATGCCGCTTTGCGAGGCAATCTTGGTAATCACCGGCACCACCAGGCTGGCCATCACCACGTAGTTGGCGGTGGTGGGGAGGCCCATTCCCAAAACCAGGCTGATGAGCTGTGCCAGCAATAAAGCCACCAGGAGGTTACCTCCCGATATGGTCTGGAGCAGGTCGGTAAGGCCAAAGCCAATGTTGGTGATGAGCACAACCGCAATAATGATGCCCGCCAAGGCGGTTGCAATGGCAATACCCACCATGTTGCGGGCCCCATTGGCAAAACCCTCGATTACAATCTGGGCAAACGAATACAGTCCGCTGCCTATCCCCCGCCCCGAGCGTGTAGCAAGGTAAAGCTCTTGCAGCAGTGCAACCCCAATCATCAGAAAAATGGTATTGAGGGCTGCCCGTTCGGGTGATAGCTCGATGATGAGCAGGGCATACAGCAGGTAGGCCAGTGGAAAAACATAGTGCAAACCGGCCCGCAAGGTGGGCCAGAACCTGGGCAGCTCGGCCCTGGGTAACCCCTTCAGGCCGAGCTTGACGGCCTCGAGGTCTACCAGAATAAACAGGGTGGTATAAGCCAGCAATGCGGGCACGATGGCCATCAAAACCAGGGCCGAGTAGGGTACCCCCAAAAAGTCGGCCATGATAAAGGCCGCCGCCCCCATCACCGGGGGCATCAACTGCCCATTGGAGCTGGCCGCCACCTCGACTGCGCCGGCTTTCTCGGCAGAATAGCCCGCCCGGCGCATGGCCGGAATGGTAAAGGTTCCGCTGGTAACCACGTTGGAAATCGAGGAGCCCGAGACCACCCCGGTGAGCGCCGAGGAAACGATGGAAGCCTTGGCCGGCCCCCCGCGCACCCCCCCCAACAGGCTAAAGGCCAGGTCGGTAAACCATTTTCCCGCCTCGGCCCGCTCGAGGATGGCCCCAAACAGCACGAACACAAATACCGTGCGGGCCGCTACCCCGATGGGAGTTCCCCAGATGCTGTCCGAAGCATTCATGAACAGCTGGCTGACCAGGGAGCGCCACTGTACCCCGGCGTGCAGCTGGCCCAGGGCCCCTGGCAACTGCCACTGAAACATCCCCTGTGGCCCGGTGAGGGCAAATAGCATAAACACCAGGGAGATGATGGGCATGGCTGGCCCCAAAGCGCGCCAACCCGCCAGCAGCAGCATCAAAATGGTCACGCTGCCAACAATCAGGTCGGTCTGGTTGGCCAGCCCACCCCGTATCTCAATCATCTCTTTGTACTGCCACATTACATAGCCAGCCGAGAGGGTTGCGGTAATTCCCAGAACCCAATCGAACAGAGGAATCCGGTCGCGGCGGCTACGGCGATTAAAGGGGTATACCAAAAATACCAGGGCAAAAGCAAAGGCCAGGTGGGCTGCCCGGAAAAACAGCTGATCCAGCGAACCTATCCAGGTAGCCCAGACCTGAAACACGCTCCACCCTACCGCCAGGCCCAGAATGAGCCAGCGGGACCAGTCGGTAGGCTTTCGACCCCCCAGCTCCACCTCTTCAACCAGATGTGTCGCCTCGGCCTCCGGCTTATCTTTATGCATCCATCACCTCCTGCGTGTTACACCTTCGTGCGATTTAACTGCACCCCACCGGGTTGTGAGGCTTCTGGCCCATTTAGCAAGCTGCATAGTCGGTCGTGCAGTTTCCGGGAACGCAACAAAGATGTCCCAGAAAACCTCAGGGCTTGCATAGTTTTACACCCAAAGGCCATTTGCGTCCATTTTTTGCTCGGCTCTGCCGACAAAAAGGAAGGCCGACTCGAGGGTCGGCCCTGGTGTACTGAAGAGCCTAACGGATAATGCGCTTTTCGCGATAGTAACGCTCGGCACCGGGGTGCAGGGGGATCGGAAGGTTACGGGCTGCCGCGTTGAGGTTGAAGAAGCGCTGCAGGTTGGGGTGGATGGACTTGAACTCGGGGTTGTCGAAGGTGGCCTTAAGCATGTTGTAGACCACATCGGCGCTCAGGCTTTCGGCGGCCACCCACATCGAGAGCACCGCTACCGAAGGGGTGGTTACATCCACGCCCCGGTAAACCCCACCATCGATGTTGAAGGCGCGGTAGAACGGGTATTTTTTAGCCAGTTCTTTAACCCGGTTGTAGTCCACCGCCACCAGCTCCACCCGAATGGTCTGGGCCGCCTGGCTCACCACCGCTGCCCCCAGGCCCCCGGTAAAAAAGAAGGCATCGGCCCGACCATCCTGCATGAGGGCTAAGGCGTTGTTGGGGTTGACCCGAATAGCCTCGCGTAGGTCGCTGAGGCCCAGTCCGTAGGCCTCGAGCACCTGGCGGGCATTTTGCTCGGTGCCGGAGCCCACATCACCGATCACCACACGCTTGCCCTTGAGGTCGGAGATGGAGCTGATGCCAGCCCCAGCACGGGCCACCACGTGCACCACTTCGGGGTAGAGGATGCCCACCGCCCGGATGTTCTTCACCGGCCTGCCGTCGAAGGCCGCAATGCCCGTCCCGTTGTAGGCGTAGTAGGCGATGTCATTCTGGGCCAGGCCCATCTGAAGCTCGCCCGAGGCAATGGCGTTGATATTGAAGACCGACCCGCCGGTGGAGCGTGCGTTGGCCCGCACCCCAATGTTGGCATCGTTCACCAGCTTGGCAATGCCGGTAGCGACGGGGAAATAAACCCCAGTGGTACCACCCGAACCGATGGTTACAAAAGTTTGAGCTAGGGCGGAGCCTGCCAGTGCAAGCGCAGCCATTAGCAACAGCATCTTTTTCATTTCTGTTTCCTCCTTAGGCTAACCGGGTTGATTATTCCTCACCGTCGGCGCCGCGTCAACCTCCACAATAAACCCTCAGGTAGGGTATGGTGAAGTGTGGCACGGATTGAAATTGAAAAAGTGGTTGTGGGTGGAATGGGTCTTGCACGAACCGCTCAAGGAACTGCCCTGGTGCGTGGGGGACTGCCCGGTGAAGTGGTTGAAGCAGAACTCACGGCCCGCAAGAACCACCTCGAGGGTTGGGTTACCCAGGTCTTAAAACCCCACCCTGCACGCTACCAAGGGCCCCTGCCGCCCTCCGCCGACCTGCCCCTGGAATACCAGGCCCAGTTGCCGGTCAAGCAGGGCTTTGTGCAGGAGTCGCTCGAGCGCATCGCCAAGCTAAACTTCGAGGTGGCCCCCATAGCGCCCTCCCCCAGCTACGGCATGCCCGGCCTCTACTACCGCACCGCAGCCCAGTATGCCCTGCACCCCCTGGGCGGCCTGGCCTACCGCCTGCCCCAGAGCAACGAACTGGTGCGCATCCTGCACGACCCCCTCATCGCCGCACCACTTCAGCCTGCCTTCGAACTCCTCAGCAACTGGCCGCTCGCCAACCTCGAGGAGGTGGTGCTCAGGGGCTCGATCTACGAGCAAAAGGTGCAGGTGGGGTTCATTGGGGGAGCCGCCCGGTATTTCAAAAAAACTGCCCAGGCCCTGGTGCAAGAGGGCATTGCCGGCGTGGTCTGGGGTGAGCCTAGCCCCAAGGGCCGCTTCCGGGGTCAGGTTCGGCACCTGGCCGGGGCCACCCATCTGCTCGAGGACTTTGGCGGCGTGCTCTCTACGGTCAATGTGCAGAGCTTCGCACAGGTCAACCCCAAAGCCGCAGGGCTACTGTTTCAAGAGGCCGCTTTAGTGGTGGAACCAGGGCACAAAGCCGTGGAGCTTTATGCTGGCAGCGGCGTATTGAGCCTGCACCTGGCCCCGCTTTTTAGCGAGATTGTGGCCATTGAGATCAACCGCAGTGCGGTCAGACGTGGGGAGGCCGATCGGGACAGGCTGGGGGTACAGAACCTGGTTTTCAAGCAGGACGACGCCAGGGTTCTCGCCAAGCACCTGCCCGCCGATCTGGTGATGGTAGATCCGCCCCGTTCAGGCCTGGCGCCCGAAGTGCTGGCAAGCCTGCTGCAAGAAAAGCCCCGGCAAATCCTGTACATTGCCTGCGACCCGGCCACCTGGGCTCGAGACCTCGGTCGGCTTGTGCAGGGGGGGTACCGCCTGCGCTTTGTCCGCCCCTACGACTTTTACCCCTTCACCCACCACGTCGAAGTGCTGAGCGTCCTGTCGCGCGAATAAGCACAGAACGGGCCACCTGAGAGGATCCCAAATGAGGCCCTCTTCAGATGCCCTTGCACTTTGGGCGGCCATCTTCGAGAATCGTATTTGTGCTGGCTAAACGCATCATCCCCTGTCTCGATGTCCACAAGGGGCGGGTGGTCAAGGGTATTAACTTTGTAAACCTGCGTGATGCAGGCGACCCCGTAGAGGCGGCCAAAGCCTACAACCTGGCCGGGGCCGATGAGCTGGTTTTTCTGGACATCAGCGCCACCCACGAAGAGCGGGGCATCCTGCTCGAGATTGCCACCCAGGTGGCCGAGCAGGTATTTATTCCCTTTACGGTGGGCGGGGGTGTGCGCAGCCTCGAGGATGCCCGGGCCTTGCTGCTGGCCGGGGCCGACAAAGTCTCGGTCAACTCGGCGGCGGTCAAGCGGCCTGAGCTAATCCAGGAGCTTTCCGACCACTTTGGCAACCAGGCGGTGGTGCTGGCCATTGATGCCCGGCGAAAAGGGGCCTCCTGGGAGGTGTATGTGGCTGGGGGCCGCACGCCCACGGGACTTGATGCGCTGAAGTGGGCCGAGCAGGGGGCAGCTCTGGGCGCAGGTGAAATCTTGCTTACCAGCATGGACGCCGACGGAACCAAAGCGGGGTTCGAGGTGGCTTTGTGCCGGGCGGTCTCGCAGGTGGTGGGAATTCCGGTGATTGCCTCGGGCGGGGCGGGTCGCATGGAGCACTTCGCAGAAGTTTTGCAGGATGGCGTTGCCGATGCAGCCCTGGCCGCCAGCGTTTTTCACTTTGGCGAGATTTCCATTCCAGAACTCAAGGCCTACCTGGCCCAGCAGGGCATTCCCATGCGAATCGAATATGGGCTGAGCTGACGCTTGCGCCGGTTGCAATCCAGGATTCTCCCCCCGAGAATGGGCCTCGGGTAGTTTATGAATCTCGCCAATGTTCGTTTTGATGCCAGCGGCCTGGTTCCAGTTATTGTGCAGGACGCACGCACGGGGCAGGTATTAACCCTGGCCTACGCCAACCTCGAGGCCCTCGAGCAGACCTTGCAAACCCGCCAGAGCACTTTTTTTAGCCGCAGCCGGGGTGAGCTTTGGGTCAAGGGCCTGACCTCGGGCCATACCCAGGAAGTGCTCGAGGTGGTGCTCGACTGCGACCAGGACGCCGTGCTGTACAAAGTCATCCCACAGGGCCCGGCCTGTCATACCGGGGCTGAGAGCTGTTTTCACCACCCCCTGACCCCCTCTACCGAACCCCCATTGGGCGAGGTGCTGGAAAAGGTGTTTGAGACCATCCAAGAGCGCATGGCAACCCTACCGGAGGGCTCCTATGTGGCCAGAATGCACCAGGCGGGCCTGGATCGAATACTCAAAAAAGTTGGAGAGGAGGCAGGCGAGGTGATTATTGCGGCCAAAAACCGAAGCCGCGAGGAGCTGGCCTGGGAGGCCTCGGATTTGCTTTTTCACCTGATGTTCCTGCTGGCTGAGGAAGGGCTTACCCCCGCCGACCTGGCCCGTACCCTCTGGAGCCGGCACCGGCCCTAGCCTATCGCACTCTTCACAGGCGTGGCCTCCCATCCGGGAGGCCACTGTCCTGCGCAGAACGAAGAAGTGGATGTCGGTGACGGGCTCAGGGACTATGAAGAGTGCTCTAAAAACTTGGAAATGCTACCAGGGCCAGGGCCCCGGCAAACCTTGGTAAGCTTTAGATATGCAATTCGACACCGATATGGACATTGAGCGGTTGTTGGTACTCGAGATCGCGCGTGTAACCGAGCAGGCCGCCCTGGCAGCCAGCCGGTTGGCCGGGATGGGCAAAAAGGATGAGGTAGACGCTGTCGGAACCGAGGCCATGCGGCGGGTACTCTCCGAACTACCCATCCAGGGTCGGGTGGTGATTGGGGAGGGCGAGATGGATGAAGCCCCGATGCTCTACATTGGTGAACTCCTCGGACGGGGTGGCCCCGAAGTGGACATTGCGGTAGATCCGGTGGAGGGCACCAATATCACCGCCAAGGGGCTCCCCAATGCCATTACGGTCATTGCTATTAGCGAAAAGGGTGGCCTGGTGGGCGCGCCCGATATGTACATGCAAAAACTGGTGGTGGGCCCTCCGGCCGCCGGCAAGGTGAGCCTGGATTTTCCGGTTGAAGCCAACCTGCGCATTGTCGCCGATGCCCTCCAGCGTAAAGTGGAAGACCTGGTGGTGGTCATACTGGATCGGCCACGGCACGAGCAGCTCATCCGCGAGGTGCGCGAGGCTGGCGCCAGGGTCAAACTCATCACCGATGGCGACGTGGTGGCTGCCGTCTCGGTAGCTGTTCGTGGAACCGGCGTCCACGTCATGATGGGCAGTGGGGGCGCCCCCGAAGGGGTACTGGCAGCGGCTGCGCTGAAGTGCATGGGTGGTGAGATACAGGGGCGTTTTCTTCCCAGCAGCCAGGCCGAGCTCGAGCGCCTCCGCTCCATGGGTGTAGACGAAAAGAAGATTTACCGCACCAACGACCTGGCCCCTGGCCGGCAGATTGTCTTTTCTGCTACCGGCATCACCCATGGGGAATTGCTCGAGGGCGTGCGCTACTTTGGCGGTGGTGCCCGCACTCATTCCATCGTGATGGGCTATCAGACCAAGGTGGTGCGTTTTATTGACTCCATCCATCTGTTTGAGAGCGGCGCAAGAGTCAATATCCGCGTATAGGGCTTTGCCGTTGCAAGTAAGAAAACCCGGGGGTTTTTAACAGCCCCCGGGTCAGATAGAAGCTAGAAGCCGATGTTCACACCCACAGCCGCACCCAAGCCAAAGGTGCTCGAGCCTCCAAAAAACAGCATGGGGTGTACCTCAACAAAAAAACCAATGAGCGGCAAGCCCACATTCAGATAGGTTCCAACTACCCCCCGGGCCCCCAGGCCCCCGCTGCTAGAACCCTGTGCAACGAGCGAGACGGTGGTTCCACTGGCATAAAACAGGCCAGCCCCGGCGTAAAGGTCGGTCAGGGGTACCGAAACCAGCACGTCCGCACCGCCACCCAGCGAAGCGGGGCCAGAGGTAAAGAGGTTTGCGCCGCCATAAACCCGCCCATCCACCAGGAAAGGCACCAGCGGAAAGCGCACCCCTGCATTAATGCCAAAAGGGCTACCAGCAGTTACCTGTACACTCTGAGCAAAAGCCGGGCTGAGCAACAAAACCAACAAGATGAGCCATTTGCGCATAGACAAAACCTCCGCGCCAAGTATACGGGCCAGAGCAGCCCATTTGCTGTGATGAATAGCCAGGGTTTTTGCTGTCTTCTGCCAGCCAGGTCAAACCCACTCCAAAGGGGGTTGGGAAGACTCAGGTTGTTATCGGCTTTTGTAGCAACTCCGCAATTTGCACCGCATTTAAAGCAGCCCCCTTGAGCAGCTGGTCACCTGCCACAAAGAAATCCAGCCCATTATCAAAAGCCAGGCTTTTGCGGATACGCCCCACCTCAACGTTGAACTTGCCCGTCGCAGTAAGTGGCATGGGATAGCGCCTGTTGGTCGGATCATCGACCAGATCTACCCCAGGGGCCGCGCGCAATACCTCTCGAGCGGCTTCAGGGCTGACTGGATGCTCAAATTCAACCGTTACGGTCTCGGAATGAACCCGCAAGGTAGGAACCCTTACTGCCGTGCAGGAGACCCTGATCTGCGGATCCTCCATTATCTTTTGGGTTTCCCACAAAACCTTCATTTCTTCTTTGGTATAGCCGTTTTCCTGGAAGGCATCTATTTGCGGGATCACGTTGAAGGGTAGCGGATAGGCAAAGGTTTTGTGTTCAACTGGATGCCCTGCCAGAAACTCTTTGGTGCCATGAAGCAGCTCCTCCATTCCGCTGGCGCCAGCCCCCGAGGCGCTTTGGTAGGTGCTCACGACCACCCGCCTGGCCCTGAAGGCTTTGTGTAGCGGATAAAGGGCCATCAGCAGGATGGCCGTGGTGCAGTTGGGGTTGGCAATAATGTTCTTGTGGTCACGCATGGCATGCGCGTTAATCTCGGGCACAATCAGAGGTACGTCTGGCTCGTAGCGAAATGCGGAAGAGTTATCTATCACCACCGATTGCATAGCCCAGATAGGTGCGTAGCGTTTGGAGATGCTCCCCCCCGCACTCGCCAGCACCACATCTACCGGCAGGGGGGTCTCGGGCAGGGCTTCCACAGGGATTTCCTTCCCCCGAAAGAGCAGGCTTCGACCAGCAGAGCGCGCCGAGGCATAGAGCCGCAGCTCCGAAACCGGGAAGTTGCGCTTCTCCAGCACGTTCAACAACTCTTTCCCAACCGCTCCGGTAGCCCCTACAATCCCAATTCTCATAGCACGCTCCTTTCTTCAACAAAAAACCTGCCACAACTGGCAGGTAGCGGCAACTCGAGCGAGCCGCCGCCTAGGTAGTGGTGGTATACCAAACCATCTGCCAACAACGATATAGGCAACTCGAGCAAAAGTCAAACCTGTGTAATCGGTCAACACATCTGAGACTCTTGGGGAACCGACTCCGCCTGTAGTTTAGCCAGGAACTCCAGGGGAGCCAAGCCTTCCAGGGCCA
>NZ_JBEVAL010000031.1:0-33649 GCF_051297115.1 Meiothermus cerbereus | reverse complement strand
AGACCGCCTGCTGGGGGTGGAGCGATATTACCTGCTGGAGTGAAGGGGGGTGCGGAATGTGGGATCATTCAAAGCAACCGCTCCTTTACCGTGTCTCAGGCAGAAACACCTTACAGGAGCGGCCTGCTTTTGCCTACTCGGGGTTTTGTCGTGTACTTAGCTCGGCTGCTTATTTACCTCACAACTTTGGCGATGATAGCTTCGATTTCCTGGCTCGAGGCTATCATAATATCCCCTACCTCTTTAGGCATCATGGGAGCAAAGGCAGGGGCGTTCATACGGGCAATGAACACCTTGCCGTCGGAGGTCTGGTAGATGCTTACCCGGCAGGGCATCAGGGCCGAAATCGGACGGTACTCGTCTTTGGCGAGAATGCGGGCACTGTAGCGGCCACTGCATACATCAAAAATCAGGACGGGATGCAAGGTAAATCCCTTTTCCGAGAGCACCCCCGCCATGTTGTGATAATTCAGGATGCTCCACCCTGCGGCCTTTACTTCGGCTTTGAATTGTTCTACCGTCACGGCAAAGCTTTTGTTGCTTTGGGTAACCAGGACCAGGTCGGGCTGTCTTTGGGTTTGCGCCAGAGCTACAGAGGCCAGAACCAGAACCAAAAGACCAAAAAGCATTTTTTTCATAGACGTTCCTCCTTGGGTATATCCTACCCCGGTAGGGTATTCTATTGATTGATACTATTTTATGTCAACAGGACTATATTTTTATTTTGCAAAGAGTATATATCCCCCAGATTCCCGACATCTACGCATCTCGGTTTGAATCGACTAGACTCTATCTATGCTGATTTACGGGCGCAACCCGGTTCTGGAAGCCCTGCGCGAGGGCCAGGCGGGGCAGGTTTGGGTCGCCAAGGGTGTGGAAGCCTGGCTCTTAAAGGAACTCGATAAGCTGGGGGCCACGTACAAGCTCGTGCCGCGCATCGAGCTCGACCAGATGGTGCGAACCACCCAGCACCAGGGGCTGGTGGCCGAAATTGAAGAGGCCAGCTATTCCGACCCCGAGGCGCCTTTTCGCCTGGCGCAAAAGCGCGGCGAGCAGGTCTTGCTGGTGGTGCTGGACGGCATCACCGACCCACGCAACTACGGCGCCCTCATCCGCAGCGCCTTTGCCCTGGGCGCACACGGGGTGGTGAGCGAGGAACGCCGCAGCGCACCCTTGTCGGCCCTGGTGCTCAAAGCCTCGGCAGGTACGGCCAGCAAAATCCCCCTGGTGCAGGTCAAGAACATTGCCCGCTACCTCGAGCAGCTCAAGCAAAAGGGGGTCTGGGTCTATGGAACCAGCGGCAAGGCCAGCAAGACCATTGACCAGCTCGACTACCTGCGCCCGCTGGCGATTGTGATCGGCTCCGAGGGCGAGGGCATGCGCCGCCTGGTGGCCGAGCACTGCGACGAACTGGCCAAGATTCCCCTGGCCCAAGGGGCCGAGAGCCTGAACGCCGCGGTGGCGCTGGGGGTGGTGTTGTATCAGGTAGGGCTTTCCCGCAGGGCCGTACAATAGGAGCGAAATGCCAATACCAAATTACCAGCGATTCATGTACCCATTGCTTGAGATGGCCGCCGACGGTGAGGCGCACTCGATGGATGAAGCCTACGAGGTGCTTGCCGAGAAGTTCAACCTGACCGAAGAGGATCGGGCCGAATTGCTGCCTAGCGGTAGGCAAAGTAGGTACGAGAACCGCGTCGGATGGGCCAGAACCTACTTGACGAAAGCAGGCTTGCTGGAGTCTCCAGGCCGAGGACAATTCAAGATCACCCCGCGAGGACTTGATGTCTTGAAATCCGGCATTACTGATATAGATAAAAACTACTTGTATCAGTTCCCGGAATTCGTGGAATTCCGTAGAAGAGACCGTGGCAACGCCGAAAGCGAAGTCATAGGGGATGCCGGGAAAACTCCAGACGAACAGCTAGAACTCCTTTACCTTGAATTGGAAAAACAGCTTGCCCATGAATTGCTGGAGCGTATCAAGCAGTGCCCACCTGCCTTCTTTGAGCGCCTGGTCATTCAGCTGCTCGTCGCTATGGGCTACGGGGGCTCGGTAAGCGATGCAGGCAAGGCTGTGGGACGGAGCGGCGATGATGGTATAGACGGCATCATCAAGCAGGACAGGCTTGGCCTGAGTAACATCTACATACAAGCCAAACGCTGGAACAACACGGTTCCAAGTGAGGTGGTTCGTACCTTTGCCGGAAGTCTTGCACTCAAAAAGGCCAGCCGTGGCGTCATCATTACCACATCCGATTTTTCTAAGGGTGCAATCGAGACCGCAGAACGGCTTGGAAATATTGTTTTGATTGATGGAGAAACCCTAGCCCAATACATGATTGAGTACAACGTAGGCGTTACTGTAGCTGCGCGCTACGAGATCAAGCGTATTGATCGAGACTTCTTTGAGGAGATTTAGCGATAGTACCGCGCCGTATCGCGCAGGTGTCCTTCAAAGTCTACATTCAAAAACAAACGGCCCTGGGCGTGCAAAAAGTACAGATATTTTTGGCCTTTTTCGTTGGTGCGGATGGGGTTGAGCACGGCCCGCAGGGCTTCACTGCCGGGGTTGCCGATGGCCCCGGGGGGCAGGCCGCGGCGGGTGTAGGTGTTGTAGGGGGTGTCTTTTTCGAAGTCGCCCGCCCTGCGATCGAGTTCGGGCAGGCGCTTGCCCAGGCCGTAGGCCACGGTGGGATCGGCCTGGAGGGGCATCCCGATTTCTAGACGGTTCAGGAAAACCCCTGCAATCACCGGCTTTTCGCTGGAATCGGCGGCTTCGGCTTGCACGATGGAGGCCAGCGTAACCCAGTCGTGGATGCTCCCAAGGCCCAGTTCGCGCAGACGGGCCTGGGCCGCTGGGGCAAACTCCTGCTGCATGCGGCGGGTCATGGTGCGGATCACATCCTCGGCGGTGTAGTCGAGGGGGAATTCGTAGGTGGCGGGGAAAAGGTAGCCCTCGAGGGTGGGCCCCCTGGCCTCGGCAGGGCGCAGCTCGGGAGGAGGGTTATTGGCGAGCTCGAGGAATTTAGGCCCGTCCAGGTTGTTTTCGCTCAGGCGCTGGGCCATGTCCACCGCCCGCCAACCCTCTGGAAAAGTAATCCGTACCGTAAGTGGGCGCGACTCGTCGGTAATGGCCAGGGCGATGGCCCGCAGACCCTTGCCCTCGAGCTTGTAGTAGCCGGGCCTGAGTTCTTTGTCCTGGCCGGAGAAGCGCAGATAAAGGGCAAACATATAGCCCGAGCGCACCAGCCCGGCCTGCTCGAGAGCACGCCCCACCGCTGCAGCCCCGCTGCCCTTAGGAATACGAACCTCGGCGGTGGTGCCGGTAGGCCCCAAAAGGTAAAGAGCATAGCCCAGCACGACCGCCACCAGGGCAAACATAAACAGCACCCCCCGCAGAATCCAGCGGGTGGGCGATTTGTTTTGTTCCTGGGAGACCTCAGGGGTAACGCTCGTGGTGGGCTTGTCGGAATTATCCATGCTTGGGGCTCCAAAAAAGGCTATTGGGGTTATGTACGGGCCAAATAGGACTCCAGCAAGGCAATGGCCGCCGCCTCGTCTAGCTTACCCTTCTCCTGTCGAACGCGCTTGGGGGCATTTTTGAGACGGTTTTGCCCCAGCTTGGTGGTATAGCGCTCGTCCAGTAGCTCGAGTTCCAAGCCCCGGTTGCGCATGGCTTCTACCAGCGCCATCACCTGCTCGGCCTGGGCGCTGGGCTTACCATCGGTGCGCAGGGGCAGCCCTACCACAAAGCGCTGGGCCCCTTCCCGCTGGGCCAGGGCCGCCAGGGCTTCCAGGTCGGTCTCGAGGCTCTTGCGCACCAGGTAGCCCCGGCCAAATGCCCAGGGGGAACCCGTCTCCCCCACCGCCAGGCCAATGCGGGCCTCTCCTACGTCCAGCGCGATTACCTTCATCGGCTCTATTATTTCCGCTGGCTGACAGAAGCAAATGAGGCCAGGATACCCATCCCGCAGCAGGCTAACCCAAGGCCTGCTCGAGCGCCCCAAAAGCCTTATCCAGATCGAAGCCACCCCCCTGGGCCAGCACCCCTTTGCCACCACCACGCCCACCCGCGGTAGCCGAGAGCTTCTTCATCACCACACCGGCATCCAGCCCTTTATCCTGGGCGGCCTTGCTCACTTTGATGACCAGGCTCTGCCCCGAGCCTACCGCCACCAGGTCGGCCTGATGCCTGTCCAGAAGCTCATCCGCCGCACCCCGCAAGGCCAAAGCCTCGAGGCCCTCGAGCTTCACCGCCAGGTACTTGTAGCCGCCCGCCTCCTTAAGCGCTACCGCCGCAGTACCTCCCAGCTGGGCTCGAGCCAGCTCGAGCTTCAGTTTTTCAACTTCCTTTTCACGGGCCTTGAGTTCGTCCTGTAGCTTGTTCACCCGCTCCCGCAGATGTTCGGGGGAAGTCCCCAGCTCACGGGCCAGGCCACCCACCCGATCCAGCATCTCGCGCACGTACTGGGTAGCGCCCGTTCCGGTCAGGGCCTCGATCCGCCGCACCCCCGCCGCCACCGACTCCTCGGCCACAATCACCAGGGCCCCAATCTCGCCGGTGCGCCGCACGTGGCAGCCACCGCAAAGCTCCTTGGAGCTCACGTTGTCCACCGCACCCTCCACGCTCACCACCCGCACCACGTCGCCGTATTTTTCGCCAAAAAGGGCCATGGCCCCTTCCTTGCGGGCTTCTTCCAGGGGCTTGTAGGCGTAGCTCACCGGGAAGTCGGCCTGAATCCAACGGTTCACCAGCAGCTCGACCCGGGCCAGGTCTTTGGGTGAGATCGGCTCAAACTGGCTGAAGTCGAAGCGCAGCCGATCCGGCCCCACGTAGCTGCCCCGCTGCTGCACATGGGGGCCCAGCACAGCCCGCAGCGCGGCGTGCAGCAGGTGGGTGGCGGTGTGGTTTTTCTCGGTGTCGCGGCGGTGGGCATCCACCAAAGCCTGCACCACCGTGCCGGCCTTAAGGGTGCCCTCTTCCACCCGCGCCATATGCAAAAAGATGCCATCGGGGTTTTTCTGGGTGGTCGAAACCCTGGCCCAGCCACCCTCCCACTCCAGCACGCCCGCATCCCCCACCTGCCCGCCCCCCTCGGCATAAAAGGGGGTCTTGTCCAGCACCACCTGCACCTCGGTGCCGGCGGGCACTTCTTCCAGGGTTTGCTCGCCCACCAGCAGCAGCTTGACTTGAGCTGTGGCCTCGAGGCTCTCGTAGCCCACGAACTTGGTTCCCCCGTAATCGGCGGCCAGCGCCGCGAGGGCCTCGTTGGACTTCTTAAAGAGCTCTTTGCTGAACGCGGCGGCAGCTCGAGCCCGCTCCTGCTGTTCTTCCAGGGCCTTCTCGAAGCCTTCGGTGTCCACCTGAATCCCGTGCTCAGCAGCGATTTCGATGGTCAGATCGAGCGGGAAACCGTAGGTATCGTAAAGGGTAAAGGCATCCCGGCCCGAAAGGATGTCGCCTGGCCCCAGGTTGGCCAGCATAGCGTCCAGGCGCTTGATGCCGCTCTCGAGCGTGCGTAAAAACTGCTCCTCTTCAATTTTGATCTGCTTTTGCACGCTCTCGAGGTTCTCCTTTAGCTCCGGGTACACCCCGCCCATCACCCCGGCCACCACCTCGGCCAGTTTGTACATGAAGGGCTCGCGCAGGCCCAGCAGGTAGCCAAAGCGCACCGCCCGGCGCAGCAGACGACGCACCACATAGCCCCGCCCGGTGTTGGAGAAGTGGGCCCCATCGGAGAGGATGAAGACCACAGCCCGGGCGTGTTCAGAAATCACCCGGTGCGCCACCGAGGAGGGGCCTTCGTAGCTGACGCCAGTAAGCTCCACGATTTTGGCAATCAGGGGCTGGAACTCGTCGGTCTCGTAGAAGTCGGTCACACCCTGCAAGACCATCGCCACCCGGGCCAGACCCATGCCGGTGTCGATGTTGGGTTTGGGCAGGGGCTCCAAGACACCGCCGTCTTTGCGGTCGTACTGGGGAAAAACCAGATTCCACAGCTCCACAAAGCGGTTGGATTCGCGGGTCTGGTAATAGTCGGCCCAGGTGTCGCTGCCAAAGGCTGGCCCCCGGTCGTAGTAAATCTCGCTGCATGGCCCGCAAGGCCCGTTGGGGCCTTTGGTGGGGGCGTTTTGCGGCCAGAAGTTCTCGTCGGCATCGAAGCGGTGGATTTTTTCGGGGGGTACGCCCACCCGCGTCCAGTGCTCAAAGGCTTCGTCGTCGTCTTTGTAGATGGTCACATAAATGCGTTCGGGGTCTAAGCCCAGCCACTCAGGGCGGGTCAGGAACTCCCAGGCCCACTCGATGGCCTCCTTTTTGAAGTAGTCGCCGAAGCTGAAGTTGCCCAGCATCTCGAAAACAGTCTGGTGGCGGTTGGTGCGGCCCACGTTCTCGATGTCGCCGGTACGCACGCTCTTCTGACAGGTGGTCACCCGGTACCATTCGCCCTCATGGCCGGGGAAAACCGGCTTCTTGCCCAAAAAGTAGGGCTTGAGGGGGGTCATGCCTGCGTTGATGAAGAGCAGGGTGGGGTCGTCCTGGGGCACCACGCTAAAGCTCGGCAGGCGCAGATGCCCCTTGGACTCGAAGAATTGGAGAAATTTTTCGCGGATTTCAGCGGTTTTCATCGTGGCCTCTCAAACCAACCCAGCATAAAAAAAGATTCTCCGCCAGGCAAACCCTACCGACCTCTTGCAAAGTGAAGAGATCCGGTTAAAGGGTAGCTCGAGCAGAGTAAAGGGGTTTCATCGCTTCGATTGCGTCTTCGCGCTCGCTGGCAGGCGCGCACCTGCGGCCTCGAGCAGAGAATTGCATCTGGATTTGAATATACAGAGCGCTTATGCGTTTGTAAAGCCAGGCCAACAGCATATGGACCCAAACCTGGCCGCACCACGGCTAGTAGACCCCCTACCCGCCCTTTAGTACAATTTTGCCTTGTGAACTACGGAATTTTTGATGTCATTGCCCAGGAAGCCCTGGAAAAAGCCCAGGCCGATCTGGCCCGCTACCCCTATGAGCGTTTCGAAACCTACTACACTTTTGCCGACAAAACCATCATCCCCACCTTCCTGACCCAGCCGGTCTCGCGCAGCCAGGTCAATACGCGGCAGTTGTTCTATACCAGCAGAGGCACGCTGGAGCTGTTTCCCGCCTTTGGGGCCTCCATGAGCATGATGCGCAGCCGCTTTGCCCGCGACGTGTGGGACGGGGGGAATGGGGGGGTGCACATTTTGCCCAGGGTGGGCCTTTCCGACGAGGAGCGCATCCGGGATGTGCAGGCCAGCGCCCCGGCCCTGGTGGGGGCCGCTTTGGGCACCAATGAGAAAGAAGAGTTTCTGGCCGAGCTCTTCGCCCAGCCCAACCTGGCTTTCGCCTCGATTGACATTGCCCACGGGGCCAACGCAGCGGTACTGCCGGTGCTGGCCAAGATTCGCGGGCTGGGCATCGACAGCGGGGTCATCCTGGGCAACGTGGGCTCCATCGAGGGCTTTGCCTACGCCTACTGGCTGATGAAGCTCTCGGGCTTCCGCCACTTCCTCCTCAAGGTGGGGGTGGGGCCAGGGTCGGTCTGCACCACCCGCATCAACACAGGGGTGGGGGTGGGCCAGTTGTCGCTTTTGGAAGAAATTCGCCGTTTTCAGTCGGTGGTGGGTTACGCCGACGTACAGATCATCTCCGATGGCGGGGTCAACAGCTCAGGCGACTTTGTGAAGGCCCTGGCCTACAGCGAGGGGGTGATGATGGGCAAGTTTTTTGCCTCCGGCAGCTTCGAGGACGAGGTCTTGATCAAAAAAGACGGGCAGCTCGAGGGCGTCCTGCTTTATGGCATGGCCTCCATGCTGGTTACGGAGAAGCGCAACTTCATCGAGGGTTCCTCGCAGACCCTGCGGGCCTTCCACCACACCGCCCAGGAGGCCATCGCCCGCCTGCGCGAGGGTTTGCAAAGCGCCATGACCTACGTCAATGCCACCAACCTGACCGAGTTCAGGGGCAATGTGCGCTTCGCCAAAAACTCCGCGGCGGCCATTACCGAGGCGGGGGTGCACTAGCGCAAGGGCCTGTGCTACCCGGCATTTCCAGGCCGTAGATCTCCAGGAAGCGCCAAATTCGAAGCTCGAGCGTGGGCAGCGGAGCAACCTCGCCACACACCCAGTCCGGAGTATAGCTACGGCAAACCTGCGGGCGCGCCACGTATATCTCGCACTGACAATCGGCGTTGAGATGGACGCAGGGCATAGCCAGCGGCTTGTGCAGGGCCGAAATATCGGGTGCGGCACAGCAGGCTCCGCACAGGGTGCAGCTCTGCTGCCAAAACGTGGATGGGTAAATCGAGTTCATCGAGCTCTTTGCAGCACCTCGCGGATGCGCCAGAAGGCCAGGTAGAGGTGGTGGGCTTCGTGCACCAGGAAGAGCTCGAGCCACGCCTTTAGCGGCATCGGCCCTGCTGCGCTGTGAATGCCGATGCGCTCGAGCTCGGCCTCGCTCAAAGCCGCTACCTGCTGGTTGAGCTGGGCCCGAAGCTCTTTGAGCTCGGCCAGCACATCCTGGGGGGAACGCTCCACCAGCAGCAAAAAGGCCGGTTCGGTATCGGGCTTTAGCCGCTCGATTAAGGGGGCCTCTTCCTGCAGGATGCGGGCCATACGGTCCTGGGTAACCAGGGTGAAGTGGGCCAGGTGGGCAAAGTTCTCGTGGGCCGACCATTTATCGGGCAGGCTGCGCAGGCGCAGTTGCTCGGGGGTGGCCTTGCCCAGAATTTGAGGCAGGCCGGCCAGCGACAGCTCAAAACGGGTCAACAAAGCGCTTTTCATGTTCCCTTAGCTTATGCCAGGATGGCCCAATTGGTGTAGAGCATCTGCCGAGGTGTTCGGAACCTCGAGAAGTCCTGGCCTCGAGGCGACCAATGCAAAAGCCGGGGATCAACGTCCCCGACCCTTGCGTTTTAGTTTGGCGGAGGAGGGGGGATTCGAACCCCCGATAGGGACTTTCGTTCCCTATAACGGTTTAGCAAACCGCCGCCTTCAGCCACTCGGCCACCCCTCCATCCCAACTTTTCGGTCTTGGGGGATCGCCCCCTAAACCGCAAACGATACTCTAGCACAAAACCCGGCATTTGAACCAGCCTTGGCGGAGGGAGAGGGATTCGAACCCCCGGTAGACTTACGCCTACAACGGTTTTCAAGACCGCCGCTTTCAACCACTCAGCCATCCCTCCAGGCCCGGCGCATACCTACTATGGGCAAGCACCCCTGACATGTCAAGTACCGCGCTTCACGCTTTTTTTGCCGCTGCACGAGAACAAGAATATAGGAGCATTCGAGTTTCCCGGCAGCAAATATGCCTGTAGAGCCCTTTTCGGGGTTGTGCCATTCTCTCTGAAGACCGCTCTATCGCACCGAGCGAATCTGTCGAACCAAAACGGTTCCCAGCACAAAACACACCGCCGCAATCAAAAACAGTACCGTGTAGCCCAGCCCAGGGCTCTGGCGGTTGAACACATCGAGCATGGCCCCAAAACTCCCTGCCAGAACCTGCGGCAGCACAATGGAGGTCTGCCAGATACCCATATCGGTGGCGTGGGCCTGGGGGTTGGGCAGCACATCCGAGACCAGGGCCCAGTCCACCGCCAGGTAGGCCCCGTACAGCAGCCCGAACACCAGCGCCAGCACAATCAGCACGTCGTAGCGGGGCAGCAGCAAAATCGGCAGCATCAGCACCGCCAGCCCCACCCCCGCAACATAGATGATGGGTTTGCGGCCATGCTGATCGGACAAACGCCCTGCTGGCACGGCAGAAGCAGCAGCGCCAAGGGAAATTAGCAACCCCAGCAGGGCTACCGCCTGGAAGGCCTCGGTAGCCAGGGTCTGGCCGAAAGCCTGGAAGGTCCCTACCACATCGGCCAGGTAGTACTGCAAATAGGTCTGCACCACGTACTGCGCCAGCATTACCAGAAAGCGCGTGAACCAGACCCAGCGAAAGTCGGCGCTGCGCCAGGGGGCCAGCATGCTCTCCCAAAGCCCCCGCCGCTGCGGTTTCAGGCCCGGCACCTCGCGGATCAGGCTCAGAACCATCCCGGCTGCGATCAGATTGAGCAAGGCAATCAGCAGGAACTGCCACTGCAGGTTGGCCAGCAAAAAGCCCACCGCACCGGCCGCCACCTGGCCGCCCACCTGGAGCGTACCCAGCCAGCCCGAGGCCACCCCGCGCTCGCGCCGGGCGGTAAGGTCGGGGATCAGGGCCGAATATGGGCCGGTTGCCATATCGTCGGCCATCTGAAGCAGCAAATAGGCCACCACCAGCTGCCAGTAACTGCCCGCATAGGCCATCCAGACCAGCGAGCCCGCCGTCAAGATAGTTCCCAGTGCCAAAAAAGGCATGCGGCGGCCTGCCCGGTCGGAGATGTAGCCCCAGACCGGCGGCCCGATCAAAGCCATCACTGCACCCAGGGCAAAAAGCAGCCCCAGGCGGGTGGCCCGCTCGGGTTCGGGTACCAGCTCGGCCACTCGAGCCGGCAACAATACCAGCAAAATCAAAAACCACTTGAAGCTACTTGCAAACCAATAGGAAGAAAGCACCAAGTACCAGGGGTTGGTGTGGGCGCGCATTTGTACCAGTATACGGGCGGCAGACAAGAAGGCCGCCAGGCAGGTCGGCGCGGCGGAGGTGGGTAAAACCTTGAGCCGCCCACCATTTGAAGTAGCGCTGCAGGCTATACTGAAGCGTTATGGCTTTGCCACAAGACAAAACCCCGCTGCTCTCGTTGCCCATCGAACAACTCCCGGGCGAGGGCTACCGTCGGGGACAGCTCGCCACCTGGCTCTACGCCAAGGGGGCCAGGCAGTGGGAGGAGATGACCGACCTGCCCAAGGCCCTGCGGGCCGAGTGGGCCGCGCAGTATCGCATCTCAGAGTTTGCCCAGGTCGCACCTTATCCAAGCCAGGACGGCTCGGTGAAGTATCTTTTTACCCTGCTGGACGGCCAGAAGACCGAAGCCGTGTACATGCCCTACCTGAACCGCAAGACCATTTGTATTTCCAGTATGGTGGGCTGCCCGGCGGGCTGTACTTTCTGCGCAACCGGCAGGATGGGCTTTGGGCGCAACCTCACGGCCGCCGAGATCCTGGATCAGATTTTGTTTGCCGCCCACCACCAGGGCCACGCCCCCCGCGAGATCCGCAACGTGGTGCTGATGGGCATGGGCGAGCCGCTTTTGAATGTGGACAACGTGTTTGCAGCCCTGAAGCGGATGCTGCACCCCCAGGGGCTGGCCATGAGCCCCCGCCGCATTACCCTCTCGACGGTGGGGATTCCCAGGGGCATCTACAAAATGGCCGAGTCGGAGCTGGAGGTGCGCCTGGCCCTCTCGCTGCACGCCCCCGACGACGAAACCCGCCAGCAGATTATCCCCACCGCCCACCGCTACCGCATTGCCGAAATTATGGAAGCCGTGCGCCACTACTACACCCAGACCAAGCGCCGCATCACCCTGGAATACACCATGCTCAAGGGTGTTAACGACCACGAGTGGCAGGCCCGCGCCCTGGCTGGGCTCTTCAAGGGCATCAGCGCCCACATGAACCTGATTCCCTGGAACCCCTGGGAGGGGGCTCCTCACCAGGGCAGCCCCAAGGCACAAATCCTGAGGTTTGCGGCCATTTTGGAGCAACAGGGCATCCCCACCTCGGTGCGCTGGAGCCGGGGGCGTGATGTGGGCGCTGCCTGCGGGCAGCTCGCGCTCAAGCAACCCGACCAGCCCCAGGTTCAACTTTCTAAGCCGTAAGCGGTGATGGTGGAAACACCCCTATTTTTGCCGCTACGCGAAAAATGAGAAAGCCACCGTGTGCAGGCCCCTGTTACACACCCAGGCGTGGCCCACAAGTGGTTGAGGCTCGAGTTTTCCAGCAGCAAAAACCCAGCACAGTCTTTCCCACACGGTTACTTGCGAAAACCACTCTAACGCCTTTCACGCAAAACCCATACAATGGGCGGCGGTATGAACCGAAACCTCGCATTTATTGTGGTGGCCGTGCTGGCTTTGCTGGGCCTTGGAGCCTACTTCTTCCTGGGACAACGTTCTGGCAGTCAGGCCCAGGTGGGCAGCGGTACGCTTTGCACCAACCAGCCCCCCGCCGCGACTGGCCTCACCAACGAAGGCGTTACTGCCCTTCGCATCGAAGACCTTAAGGAAGGCAGCGGCCCCCAGGCCATTACCTCCAACACCGTGCGGGTGCAGTACATCGGACGCCTGGTCGATGGCAAGCAGTTCGACACCTCCTGCCAGCCAGGCCGCTCCCCCTTCGAGTTCACCCTGGGCGCAGGGCAGGTGATTCCCGGCTGGGAGTCGGGCATCGTGGGCATGCGCGTCGGCGGCCAGCGCCGCCTGATTATCCCGGCCAACCTGGCCTATGGCGAGCGCAGCCCCAGCCCCGACATCCCCCCCAACTCGGCGCTGATATTTGACGTGGAGTTGCTGGAGATCAGGTAGTTATAGCCACAACTCCCGGGCTCAATACACGAGCCCGGGAGTTCTAGAGTTCTATCTAAATGTCACTTGAATAGCTGTCTGAGTTCACCCTGTCCATGCGCTTTTATTCCTAAGGACGCCAATTTTTCAGCAATGGATTGAGCGTCTTTTTGAATATTGGAAGAGTGTAGTTCCCATACACGACTTTGGGAGGCAAGGTCTGACATAGGCAAGCTTCCCGTAACTCGACTATAGGTAGGGCTATCATCCCTCTGAACAAGAGCAATAGCTACATCAATATAGACCCCATTACTACCATAAACCCGCCCCATCCCTGAAAAAACCTTTCTACCAGAAGAATTAGTGCCCATAAAGCCATCGCTATCAATACCTGCCATCAAAACCTGGCTTGTGGAACCCACACTAAAACCCATATCAAGGGGAGTAATTATAGGCCCCATTAAGGCCATTCCAGCCGGTCTTATGGAAATCCCGTCGATGTCATACCAGCCACCTGCAACCTTCTTGCCATACTGCGGACTCGAGGTATTGCTGTTGATAACCTCTATGCTAAATGAGGCTATTCCCGTAACGTAGTCGTTGGGATTATTCGCATTGACTGCAGCCCAGTCCCAGTCTCCTTGATATAGGCTTTTTGGAGTTGAGCTAGGGCTTGTGCATGCTGATAACGCAACCAAAACAAATAAAAGAATGCCGTGGAGTTTTCTCATAGATTTAACTTAACACACAATCAGTTCGAAAAAAAAGTCAATTTGTACTTCGCAGCCATTAATTATTCTGTGACAAAACGTTACTTGAACTCATTGCCATGGCTTTCATAAAGCCAAGTTTTAACCATTTATGCCGTATCTTACAGCTTCATCATGAGGCAAACCTCATGCCCCAACAGTAGAAGGGGTATACTGAGAGCGTGGGTTTGCCGAGTTTCGTCGCAAAATTTTCATTTCAACGACCTCAAGCATCAAGTCCAAGTAGTCTGGTGCGTTGGGGATGACATAATGAAGTGCTTAGGCCCGCTCTTAGACCACTATGGAGATTGAATAGCTCCCAGAAAATAGGCTACAGGAGCACCGGGAACGTGGTGAAGCCAATGCGGTTCGTGGTATTGAGTGGACAAAGCGGCGCAGGCCTGACCTCGGCCCGGATGGCCCTGGAAGACCTGGGCTATTTTTCGGTAGACAACATTCCGCCCCCGCTATGGGCCGACCTGCTCAAAACCGTGGAAGCCCAGAACATCCACAAGGTGGTGGTGGTGGTCGACATCCGAGCCCGCAATCTGTTGAGCGAGGTGGAGCGGGTGCTCAGCGAGCTCAAGCCCTTTATCATCTTCCTGGAAGCCAAATCGGACATCCTGCTCAAGCGTTACAACCTGTCGCGCCGCCTCCACCCGCTGGGTATGGGCAACCTGCTGCGCGAAATCGAAGAAGAACGCCTGGCCCTGGCCCCCCTGCGCGACCGCGCCGACCTGGTGATTGACACCTCCGAGCGCACCCCACGCCAGCTCAAGGAGGCCCTCGAGGCAGCCCTGGGTGAAGAGGAGAGCTTCCTGCTACGCATCTTTTCCTTTGGCTTTAAGTGGGGGCCGCCACAGGATGCCGATCTGGTATTGGATGTGCGCTCACTTCCCAACCCCCACTACGACCCTGTGCTCAAAGCACGCCCCGGCACCGACCCCGAGGTAGCCACATATGTGTTCGCCGACAAAAAAAACGAACCCCTCTACCGTACTTTGCTTGCCACCATTGGGCTTTCGGCAGAAGGCGCCCGCCAGACCGGACGTGCCGCGTACACGGTGGCCATCGGCTGTACCGGGGGCCAGCACCGCAGCGTAGCGGTGGCAGAGCGGCTGGCCCAGGAGCTCTCGAGCCGCTTTCGGGTGGAGCTCGAGCACCGCGACCTGGAAAAAGCCATGCATACTTGAGCAAGACCAACGAATATGATCTGGAACAAGGCCAAACGCCCCAACCTGCGGGCCATCGTCCAGAGCCTGCGAACCAACCCTGCCGATGACCGCTTCTTTAGCTCGTTGCGCTGGTTGTTGCCAGGGATGCGGGTCAAGCGGTATGCGTTTTTAGCCGCCCTGGGCATGCTGTGTATGTTCACCGGGGTGGTTCACCTCTCGTGGCATACTTCCTTCTTGCCCTGGTTCTTACAGACCACCCGCTGGGCTGGTTATTTTTCCATTCCGCTATGGGTCTCGGGGGGGCTTTGGCTGGTGGGCGGCCTGATTCTGTTCTTAACGGGTCTGCGCTGGATGAACCGCAGCATGCTCTCGGCCATCACCGACCCCAGCTCGGTTTCTAAACAGGTGTACATTCGCCGCAAGCTCGAGGGCGGCCCCCGCATTGTGGCCCTGGGCGGTGGAACAGGACTTTCGCGCGTGCTGCGCGGTCTCAAGATGGAAACCGCCAACATTACCGCGGTGGTAGCGGTCACCGATGATGGGGGCTCTACCGGACGCCTGCGGGTTTCGTTTGGGGTTCCGGCGGTGGGCGACCTGGTAGACTGCCTGGCTGCTTTATCGGATGCCGAAGGACTGCCCGAGCTGATGAAGTACCGCTTCCAGCGTGGAGAAGAGCTCAAAGGCCACACCTTCGGCAACCTGATGCTGGTCTCGCTGTCCGAACTCAACCACGACTTTGCCAAGGCCATGCGTCAGGCCAACCAGATGCTGCGCCTGCAAGGAGCGGTATGGCCCGCCACCTACGAGGCGGCCCGCCTTTGGGCCGAGCGCGACGATGGCACCCGGGTACAGGGAGAGACCGCCCTGCGGGAAAAACCGGGCCGAATCCGCAAGGTGGGGCTAGCGCCGGTTGGGGTCGCAGCCATGCCCGAAGCCGCTCAGGGTCTGCAAAAAGCCGAGATGATCGTGCTGGGGCCTGGTAGCCTCTATTCCAGTGTAATTCCCAGCTTCCTGCCTAAGGGCATCCAGGTAGCCATTCAGCAGTCTCCGGCCAAGCTGGTCTACATCGTCAACATCATGAGCGAGCGGGGTGAGACCGAGGGCATGGATGCCTACGACCATTTTCATGCCATCGAGCAGCATTTGGGCCGCAGGCCCAATGTGGTGCTGGTCAACACCGCCCGCATACCCGAGGCGTTGCTGGGGCGCTACCGGGCCGAGGGCCAGACGCCGGTACGCTTCAATCCCAGGCGCTTCGAGGGCCTGGGGGTACAGCTTGTGGCCGATGACTTTTTGGAGCCCGGTTTTGCCCAACACGACCCCATTCGCCTGGTCAAAGCCCTGATAAGCCTGCGCTAATCCCCTTGATATAAGGCCCCAGACAGGGTAGGGTGTGGGCTTGTGGGTCGCTTCAGGCCCACCCATATTTCACTTACATACCTCAATGGCATTGCTGGGTATTGCAGAAAAACCCCTACGCCATGATCCCTCTACTTTTCTCCGACCCTGTAGGCGACGACTACGGCCTGGGCTACGCCTACCCCCGCGCTGCTTTATTTGCCGAGGCCGGTTTTGCCGACCTGACCGGCTTTGAGGCCCTTCACAGAGGGGAAAAAGTGGTGCTGCGGGTCAGGCTGCGCCGCTACCTTAACCCCCACAACGCCCCCCACGGTTTCTCCCTCGCGACCGTTGGCATTTACATACACACCGAACCAGGTGGCCAGGAAGAACTGCCCGGCGCCGGTTTCAAAACCCCACCAGGGCAGGGTTGGAACTGGGCCTACCTGCTTACCGGCTGGAAAGCCGAAGAGCACCGTCCCGACCGTAGTGTGCAGGCTGTGTCGGTTGCAAAAAATGGTGACTGGCTCGAGCTTTCCTCCAATCTGCCCGCGGGAGACTACGGCTACTATGTGGCTGTAGGACTTTACGACCCTTTCACCCCCTGGCACTTCCGGCCAGTGCGCCCCGGTGGTGGCACCTGGACCATCGATGGCCCGGCAGACGCCCCCGCCGCTGTGGACGTGCTCTCACCAAGCCAGGTTCGGGCCTACCAGAGTGGTATTTTGCCCCCCGTGCGGGCCATCCAGAACCGCATCCCCTGGGCTATTCTGAGCGCGGCTTTAGGGGTGCTGTTTATTCTGCTGGCCTTTCGCTTTCCGCGAAGGTGAAACCAGAAAATCGTCCAAAGCCACCGGTCGAAATCCCTGCATCACGCCTGCCCTCAAACCGGGCCCTTGCCAAAAATCGCCCCACTTCGCCCAGCACAACCCCTAAGCCGGTATTACCCCCGCAACCCAAATAGGTGTACCCTGGGCTATGCGTGATTTCCTGCTACGCTTGTTGCTTAATACCCTGGCCTTGTGGATCGTGACCCAGGTCTACGGCGGCCTCTTTTTTGCCAGGGGCAGTGGTCTGGGGGAGTATCTGGTGGCCGGGCTGATATTTGGCCTGGCCAACGCCCTGCTCAAGCCCGTGCTGCTGTTGCTTACCCTGCCTTTTAACGTTCTGACCCTGGGTTTGTTTACCCTGGTGGTCAACGCCGTGATTGTGCTGGTGGTAGCCAGCCTGACCCCCCTGGAGGTGCGCGGGTTTGGCGGCGCTTTGGTTGGGGCCATCCTGCTATCGGTCATCAGCTTTGGCCTGAACCTGCTAATTGGGCCTTCGAACCAGCGCAAATGAGCCCCGACGAAAACCCTCGACAACACTGGGGGCTAAAGCCAGCCAGTTACAGGTGCTCCTGCCAGACACCTCGAGGAGACCAAAAGCTGCGGTTTCCCAGCTCAGCGCGAACCGGTAATGTAGCTCTCCAGCTCGGCAATCATAAACTCTTGCTGGGTCATGATAGCCTTGACCACATCGCCAATGGAGACCACCCCCACCAGCTTGCCATCTTCTAATACCGGAAGGTGGCGCACGCAGTTGTTGGTCATGAGGTTCATGCAGTCGGCAACCGTGGCGTCGGGGGTAACGGTGATGAGTTCACTGGTCATGACCTCGCCCACCAGGGTGTCTTTGGAAATGCGGCCCATCAGGATGATCTTGCGGGCATAGTCGCGTTCGGAAAAGATGCCGACGAGTTGCTCGCCGTCCATCACCATCAGGGCCCCCACATCGTAGGCGGCCATGCGCTCGAGGGCCTCAAAAACCGTGGCCCCAGGTGAGATGGCGTACACCGTATTACCCTTGGCCCGAAGCAACTGCCGTACCGTGCTGGTCATAGCGAACACCTCCAAAGAGCGGGTGCGTTAAGGGGCAGACTTTCCCTTTCTCCAAAGCTCCGTGTGTATGGGTCATTGTACTTTGCCCGGCCTGCTTTTCGGAATAGGGCTACTTGTGACCCCAGGCACCTTTAGGGTGGGGCTGGGCCTCGCGCACCGCCAGGGATAGGGTCAGGGCCGGTATCAGCAACAGCCCCAGCACGCTCAAGCTCTCGAGCACCCCAAAGCGCTCGATAATAGGCCCTACCACCCCATACAGCAAGCCCGCAAACCCCCAGGTGAAGCCCATCAAAAGCCCCGAAACTGTGGCCATCTGGCTGGGTTCGTGCTCCTGGGCCATGGTGACCGCTACCGGCACACCTGCGTTCATCAAGGCCCCCGTTACCGCCAGCAAGACCACATAAAACCAGTTTTCCGGCGGAACCAGCAGCAAGGCGACGTACAGCGGAATAGCAAAAAGCATGGTACCTACCAGCACCTTGCGCCGCCCCATCCGATCCGATAAGGTGCCACCCAGAAAGGCTCCGATGGTTGCCGAAATGCTATAGATGGAAAGGGTCAGGGCCACCTGGGCATCGGAGATTCCGCGCTGGTGAAACCAGAAAGGGATGGTGGTCGAGAAGCTCATAAACACGATGCTGCGCAGGGTCGAGACCGCCCACAAGCGAGCCACATGCCCACGAAAAACCCGCTGCAAATCGGCGAACGTTGAGGGCTTGGTTTGCAGCCGGGTGGGGGGTGCCTGGCGCAGCAACAAAAAAGCAGGTATCAGGGCCAGGGGAATCAACCAGGCCAGGGCTTGTAGCCCGCCCTGGTTCACCGCGGTGAGCGAGACGATGGGGCCCAGCGAGATGCCAATATAGCCCCCCGTACCAAAAAAGCTCATCCAGAAGCCCCGCCGGGCCGGATCGGCATACTGCCCCACCAGGGCAGCGCCTGCCGAGTGAAACAGGGCCGAACCCAGCCCCGACAAGGCCAGCACGGCGCCCGCTACCCAGAGATTGGGGAAAAATCCCAGCAGGCCACCGCCCAATGCCATGAGCAACGGCCCTAATGCGGCCAAAACCCGGCGATCGTAGCGGTCGGCCACCAATCCAGCCAGCGGCTGTAAGAGGCTGCCAGTGAGGGATTGCAAGGCCACCAGAACCGACACCGCCCCATAACTCACACCAAAAGCGGTCTGGAGCTTGGGCAACAGGGGGGTCAGAAATGCGCCGAATAAGTCGTTGGTGGCATGCAGCCAGGAGAGCAAAAAAGGCAACACCCCAAGAGCATACGCTGACCAGCGGGTCAGGAAAAGCAATTTGGGAATCAAAAAGCGGGTTTCACGAAAATGCGTCTGGGCGCGCTGGCGATACCCTGTCCCGAATTGGGGTCTTGCAAGAAAGCTTTGTGGTGCGGGTACTAAGTTGCGCCAGGGCAGATTGGCAAAACCAGCGGAATGAGTCAATGCATGCCTGGCGCAATTCCTAAAGCGAACTTTCGGTACGGCATCTCGCATTTCGCTTATAGAGACACTTAGGCGAAAAAAGAGTCCCTTACGTCCTTTTGGCTTTCAAAGACCGGGCTGCCTTTTCTGATAATGGCCCTACGTGGCCTGCCTCAGGTTGTCCAGCACCTCCCAGTCGCCCGGCTCCACCCCGTACAACAAGGCCAGGTAGTAGCTGGCCCAGGCCACGCGGTACCAGTAGCACAGGGCTTTAGCCAGGGTGCCTTCGGCCTCGGGCTCGGGCAGCTCGATAATGGTGTCGACGCGATTTTCCAGAATTTCCTGGGCGTAGTGCTTGCGCTCATCGTCGCCGATCAACACCGCAGCAAGGGGATCGCCCTGCTCGTGACGGGCCTCGAGGCCGGTCACGAAGAACTCCAGGGCCGAAGGTGGGGGGGTAAAGGAGAGGCTCTTGGCTATGCGGCTAAAGGTTTGCTGTAAGGCCGCAGCCAGCCCAGGATAGCGGTCTGGAACCACCCACATGGGGGTGCGCTCCAAAAGCGAGTAGGCCAGAAACTTGGCGGGGTTTTTGCTCAGGCTTACCTCGGGGCGCAGGCGATCACGCTCGAGCAGCAAGGCCTGGTCTATGCGGCTCAGCTCGGCTTGCTGGCCCGTGGCCAGCAGCAAAAAACGCAGGTAGCGGTAGGTAGCAAGAGGATGCGCCAGCACCTCTACCTCGACGTTCTCACGAAAACCCAGACGAACGATTTCCGCACCACTCACAGAAGCGTAAAGCCCGGCCCCGGCCGCACCGCCGAAGTCGTAACCCCCTTCCAACACAAACTGCGTCCCGGTGGCAGTAAGCTCCTGGGCAAAATCGCGGGCCAGCTGCGCCGCCCACCAGGCCTCGCCAAAACCCACCACCCCATAAGGGGGGGCATACCTGGCTTGGGGAACCGGCCCACTGCCCACCAGATCGCGCAGTTCAAAGGCCAGACCAAACCGGTCGGCCAGGTAGGTTTCCTGGGAGTCGAGGTCGCGCATTCCCTTTTAGTGTAGCGGCCCGGCCCACTTATCGCACTCTTCACAGACGTGGCCTCCCATCCGGGAGGCAACTGGGCTGTGCAGCACACAGCAATCAAGTTGTGAGCAGTTCAATTGATAAAGGGTGCTCTAATGGCAACGGTTGCAATGGCTTCCCGGCCTTCTCGCAAACCACAACACACCGTTGGCCTCCCAAATGCACAGGCAAAGACAGGGTATATGTGCAGTCTGGTTTTACGCTTGTGGGGCAAATAAGGTAGCCTGAACCTCGCATGTCGCCCCGGGCCGTCCTCATTGCTGCCATGACCGCCGGAACCGCGGTGTCCCTCATTGGGCAGGCCTACCCAACCCTGGCCCCTTACATCCGCGCCGACCTGGGGCTTTCCCTGGCTGCCGTGGGCTTGCTCAATACCTTTATCTACATGGGCACCATGCTGGGTTCACTGCCTTCGGGCTGGCTCACCGATAAGCTGGGCAGCCGCACGGTAATGATTGCCGGAACCCTGGCAGGCGCCGGAGTGGCCGTTGCCATTGCGGTGCTGGCACAATCCCAGTGGGTGCTGGTTCCACTTTTGTTTTTGGTGGGGCTGGTGGTGGCTTCGGCCACCCCAGCCGGGGCTCAAGCGGTGGCCCAGTCGTTTCCGCCGGAGCGGCGCGGCCTGGTCATCGGGTTGCGTCAGATGGCCGTGCCCCTGGGGGGCGCGCTGGCCGCGGCCATTCTGCCTGCTGTGGCCTACTTCACCAGCTGGCGCTGGGCCTCGGTAGTGGCAGCCCTCATTGCCATTGCGGCGGCCCTGGTCGCAGCCCGGCTCTACCACGAAAGCCTGCCCCGCAAAGCCCCGCTCAAAGGGGCCCTTCCCGGGCTAACCCAGGTGCTGCGCGAACGCAATATCCTGCTGGCAGCTACCGCCGGCATGACCCTGCCCACCGGGCAGTTTGTGATGATTACCTACCTGATTTTGTTTCTCAAAGAGCGCTATGGGATTCCCGAACTCACCGGCGCCGCCCTGCTCACCGCAGCCCAGTTTGCCGGTGCTTTCAGCCGGGTGCTCTGGTCGTGGCTTTCCGACAAAATGGGGGGTCGGCGCAAGCCCTTGCTGGTAACGATGGTGGGGCTGGCTGGGCTGAGCGCACTGGTGCTGGCCTGGCTCCCCCCCGGCACACCCCTGCTGTTCAAGGCCCTGATTGTGGTGCTGTACGGAGCCACCGCCCTGGGCTGGCAAGGCCTGCATTTTTCGCTTCTTACCGAACTATCGCCGCCCGGCTGGGAAGGCCGGGTGGTGGGGTTTGGGCTGGTATTTACCTCCATCGGCATCGCCTCCGCGCCTCCCTTGTTTGGTCTGCTGGTTGATTTCAGCAACAACTACGCCCTGGGCTGGATTGCCCAGGCAGCCGTTTTTGGAATTGGGGCCCTGCTGCTTTCCAGCATTGTAGAAAAGCCCCGCAGGTGACGGCGTTTTTTCTCATCGGCGCTCTGCAAACGCGCCGCCGTTATATGCCTCTCGGGGGCCTTATGTGTATTTTTTCACACACGACGCTGATGCGACGGGGGGCACAGCATACTCTTCCTATCAAACAAGAGGAGGGATAAACAAGGTGATTGTACCTGTGCTGGCATCTGTTCGGAGCTATCCATACCGCACCTGCATCGCACTGAGATAGCACAAGCAGCAGGGTTATTGAATTACGCACCATGCCAAGGAAGCATTATGAAACAATTCAAACGCTACAGTTTATGGGCCATCCTGGTTTTGCTAATTGCGGCGTGTGGGGGTACGCCCAACCCAAACAACACACGCTTTGTACCCTATCCCGAAGAAGCCCAGGTACTGGGGCTGGTCAACGCCTTTCGCAGCCAGGCTCGAGCCTGCGGGGCCCAGCAATTCCCCGCCGCCCCCGCCCTGACCTGGGTCGAGGCGGTGGGCGATGCGGCCTGGTTTCACAGCATCGATATGGGCCGGGCCAACAGCGACAGCCACCAGGGGGCCAGCACCGCAGACCGTCTGCGGGCTCGAGGCTTCGACCCCGGCCCGGTGGCCGAGCACCGCAGCCGGACCCGCCTGCCCGCCAACCCCAACGATGCCTTCAGCGTCTGGGCTGCCGATCCGGTCGCCTGCGCCAACATGATGAACCCCGCTTTCACCGTAATGGGTGCAGGCCTGTGGGGCGAGTACGAGAGCGGCAACACCACCGGTATGGCCTTTTGGACCCATATCCTAACCGCCCCCAGGGCCGCCAACCCCCCTCCTACCCCCACCCCTACCCTTAGCGTCAACCCCACTGCCGCTACCGTCACGGCAGGTGGAGGTGCCATCGCTTTTGGCGCCACCCTGACCAACTCCACCGCCAGCATTAGCTGGATACTGGTCGGGCCGGGCAGCCTCTCTACCACCACGGGCGCCAACACCAGCTATACTCCGCCCAGCAGCGGAGGCGCCAGCACAGCTATTCTGTCTGCAAGGGCAGGCGACCTTACCGCTACCGCCGCCATCACCATCAATGCCGCCGCACCTGCCCCCACCCTGGACATCACGCCCGCCCAGGCTACGGTGAGTGTGGGTGGCGCTCCCATCACCTTTACCGCCACCACCAATACCAACCAGACCGTTGGCTGGGCGCTGAGCGCCAGCTCGCCCGGAAGCATCTCGAACACCACTGGCACCACCACCACCTACACCCCCCCCACCACCGGAGGTGCAGGTACGGCCCTCCTGTGCGCGGCGGTTAGTGTCAGCCTCAGCAAGTGCGTCACCATCACCATCAATGCTGCCGCACCGGCCCTAACCGTATCCCCCACCACTGCCACCACCCAGGTGGGCGGGGCCAGCGTGATCATTACGGCCTCGAGCAACCAGGTTTCCTGGAGCATGACCGGCCCCGGCACCTTTAGCTGGGCGGGCTCGAGCTTCACCTATATTCCGCCCGCCAGCGGCAACGGAGGTACCGCCACCGTAACCGCTACCCTGGGCACCCTTACCGCCAGTGCGGTCATCACCATTACCCCCCCAGCCCCCCCGCCACCACCCGACCTGGCCCCCTTCCTGGCCCTGATTAATGAGTTCCGTTCGCAGCCTCGAGTCTGCATGAACGGCGCCGTGGCCGAGAACATGCCGGCTGTCCCGCCCGTGGCTTTCCAGGGGCAACTTAACACCGCCGCCCGCTTACACAGCGAGGACATGGCCGCCAACAACTACTTCAGCCACACCGGCCTCAACGGCAGCACCTTCGTAACCCGCATCCTCGCCACCGGCTACACCGGGGCCCCCCAAGGCGAGAACATCGCCGCCGGCAACGCCAGCGTACAGGGCGCCTTCGATAGCTGGCGCAACAGCACCGGCGGGCACTGCCAGGCCATGATGAGCGCCAACTCCAACGAGATTGGCCTCGGCTATGGCTTCAACGCCAACAGCCAGTGGACGCACTACTGGACGCTGGTGTTCGGTAAGCGCAACTAGAGCTGGTGTTAGACTGCTTTGAGCATATCGGCACAGCAACCCCTCGAGCCTAGTAAAAAGGGGCTCGAGGGTACCGGGTTCCCGGCGGCAACCCAGCCCCTCCTCCATAGAGTCCCGCCCTGCAAAGGTTCAGACCCTGGCGCAATACCCCCAAGGCCTGCATTGAAGACGCTTATTCCCCAGCATCCACTGTCGCAGCGCTGCGCCGTATTTTCGCGTTGTTTTTTCGCAGCCAGATCGGAAGAAGGTGCTATGAAGAGAATGACCAGGTTTGCAATCGTTGGCGCTGCTTATCTCATGGCGAGCTGTAGCTCCCTGATTCCGCCCCAGAACGTGCCCAACCCCCTGGGGCTCAGCGGCCAGCAAGTACAGGTAGAGGTGGGCGCCAGCGCAGTATCCCGCGCCGCCACCGGGTTAGGAACCATCAAGACCAGTTTTGCCGATGTGGATACCTCCTCGAGCCCCATTCCGGTAAGCCTCAAACAAACCCTTTTCCGGGTCGGCTTTGTGTCCGAGGTCAGGCTCAGCGCGCCCAGCAGTTCGTTGCCCTGCACCATCATCCTGACCAAAGTGGACATCCAGGTGCACCTGAAGGACGCCCAGCACGCCTTCACCCTGCCCACCTTTAGCCTCAACAAGGTGGTCGAGCTCGAGCAGCAGCCCACCGACCCCACCGCCTACCGCATCCTTAGCCCCGAGGTGTTTGTGGGCAATGTGCTCGAGGCCGCGGCAGTGCGCCAGCTGCAAGAGCTGATTACCAGCGGCGGCCCCAACCAGGCCGAAATTTACCTGAGCATCCAGGCCACCAGCGTCCCCGAACTGCCCCCCGGTAGCATCCTGACCTTCACCTTTGGTACCACCGAGGCCACGCTGGCTTTTTAGGAGACCTCATGCGCACACGCCTCACCCGCTTGGCGGGCCTGGCACTGCTGGGCCTACTGGTGGCCTGCAGCAACACCCGCCTGGCTTTCGAATTTATCGGTTTTTTACCGGTTTTCTACGTGGTAGAGAACCCCGTCAACCCTACCCGGGCACGCGAACTGGCGCTGGCGCTGGGCATCGAGACCAGCATCATCGCCAGCGATGGCAGCATTCGCTA
Source organism: Meiothermus cerbereus (assembly GCF_051297115.1). Taxonomy (GTDB): domain Bacteria; phylum Deinococcota; class Deinococci; order Deinococcales; family Thermaceae; genus Meiothermus; species Meiothermus cerbereus_A. The sequence continues at coordinate 9,016 of NZ_JBEVAL010000031.1, read as the reverse complement.
CCTGGACAAGAACCTCTTTCAGCACCTGCCGATGGTTCCGGTAGGCCCAGGCCCAGCCGACGAGGAGGGCCACATCCCCAGCGAGGAACGCTTTGATTTCGAGGCCATCCGGGCCATCCAGCCCCTGGCCGCGGACGAGGCCCGGCTGCGGGCAGTCTCGGCCCTGCAAAAAGCCGGCCTCAACCCCAGAAGGGCCACCATCAGCGTAGGGCATTCGCGCTTCCAGGCCGTCTCGGTCAGGGGCGAGGCGGTGGCCGACGTGGTGCTCGACACCCAGGTGGACTTCGACACCGTAACCCCCAACAACTATCCCCTGCGCGGGCCGGGGGCCAGCATCAAGGTGGTGTTCGACGGGCAGGGCAAAGTCACCCAGCTCCAGTACGCCTACCGGGTGCTGGCAGAAGGCTCGAGGGCTGCCATCCTCTCTGGGCCACAAGCCCAGCGGCGGGCCGCTGCCCAGTACTTCGGGGTAGACCAAGCCCAGGTCACGCTCCAGGGCCAGTGTGCCCGCGTGCAAGCCCAGGCAGGCAGCCTGTGCTTGCAGTCCGAGCTAGTCTATTACGCACCCCCCATGGGCCTGCCGGTCACCCAGATTGCCCCGCACTATCTGTTTACCGGCAGGTTTTCGCTGGACGGCACCACTGTGGAAATTCGCCGCCTGTTGATTCCGGCCCTGGCCAACGCACCCGAGGTCGGGTTGAGCGTTACCAGCGACGGCAGCCTCGCTGTAGAAGGCCGGGCCACGGTACGCGGCGGAAAGGCGCCCTACAGCTACTCCTGGGCTTCTGCCACCACCGCCCTCCCCCTCAACGCGCAGGAGCAGAGCATCCGCTACAACGTCTCGAGCCGCGAGGCGGTGTCCCGCGAGACCCTTAGCGTGGTGGTCACCGATGCCGAGGGCATCAGCACCTGGGCCAGCCAGGTCGTCATGGTCAATGCCCCTGCGCCGATGGCTAAAGCCGCCCCCCAGGCCCAGGCCCCGCACACAGTAGGCGCAGCCTGGGTGGGCGCTTCGCAAAACCTGCCGTACTCGGCCCGCAACGTGGGGGGTTTTCTAAGCCAGGCCAGCGAGGCCGGGGTACAGGTGGCCTTCAACTTTGGCGAGCAACTGGCTTACCAGAGCGATTTCGCCCGGGAGACCGACAGCTTCGGCATCGACAGTGTGGACCTGGGCTTCTACACTGGACACGCCAACGGGCTGGGCTTCAGTTTCGTTACCGAGCGCAAAAAACGTTTCTTCTACTCCGAGCAGGCCAGCTGGGGCGAGCGCGACCTCGAGTGGCTGCTGATTGCGGCCTGTGGGCCGCTGCAGGAGTCCGAGTTTGGCATCCCCTGGTGGCGGCAGTGGGGCGGCGCCTTCAACGGGCTGCACCTGCTGCTGGGCTACGCCAACACCACCTACGACAACAGCCTCGAGGGCCGGCTGCTGGGCCAGGGCCTCTTCGAGCAAAAGCTGCCCCTGCGCCAGGCCTGGGCCAACGCCGCCAGCAGCGTGCAGACCCCGGCAGAAATCTACGCGGTGATGGGGGTCTGGGATGCTCGAGGGGTCAACAACTACAACGACCATTTCTGGAACCTGGGCCCGGTGGGCCCGGACATTCCTGGGCCGGGCGTGGAAGGCTTCTGGCGGCTCTCGGGGCCGTCGTAGGGACAAGCGACAGGTTGCCCATGAACCCCCTCGAGCATTCCCTGGAGAGCACCTGGGTGCTGCGGGCCGCGCTGGGGCCGGTGTGGGGGGCTTTGTCCGACCTTCTGAGCTGGCCCCGCTGGTGGCCCAGTATCCAAAGCGTCCAAAAGGTACAGCCGGGCCGGGCGGATGGCGTAGAAGCCATTTACCAGCTCAACGCACAGGAGCTGCGGGTCTGCGAGGTTCGGCCCATGGAGCTGCTCGAGGCCCACACCTCGCAAGTGCTTTACCGCTGCACCCTGGAGCAGGAGGAGGGCCATACCTTCGTCCACCTGAGCGCGTGGGGCTACCAGGGTGAAAAACACTTTGCCCTGTGCATGTCGGCAGGGGCCAGGGGACTGGCCAGGCACCTGGGGGTGCAGCTGGTGGAGGTGGGCAGCTGGAACGCCACCACCGACCAGAGCATCTTCCCCAACCCCGGCTCCGAAGGAGGTGCAACGTAGACGGCCCTCGACCCCAAACCCCCTATCCAAAGTAAAGGAGACGGTTATGCCCAAGTATCTGCTCAAGGTGAACTACGTAGGTGAAGGTATTCAAGGCCTGCTCGATGAGGGTGGTACACGCCGCAAGGCCGCTGCCGAAGCCCTGGTCAAGTCGCTGGGTGGGAGCCTGGAAACGATGTACTTCGCTTTTGGCGAAACCGACGCATATGCCATCGGCGAGCTGCCGAACGCTCAGGCTGCGGCTGCACTGGCGCTCACGCTGGGGGCCAGCGGGCGCGTCACCTGCGAGACCGTGGTGCTGTTGACGCCAGAGGAGGTAGACACCGCCGCCCGGCTGACCCCGCACTACCGGGCGCCGGGTCAGTAGCTCTCGGTGGCGGTTTTCGCTAAGGGCTGGTTACAGCCGCAGAGGCCGGGGCCAAATCCTCCACCCTGACCAGCCTGCCATCCCTGAGGTGCAGAATGCGCTCGGCCTTGCGGGCGAGCTCGAGGTCATGCGTGACCAGAATCACCGTGCGGCCCTCCCGGGCCTGATGCAGCAAAAGCTCCACCACCCGGGCTCCCGAGGCCGAGTCGAGGTTGCCGGTAGGCTCGTCGGCGAACAAGATGGGGGGGTTCAGGGCCAGCGCCCGGGCAATGGCCACGCGCTGCTGCTCCCCGCCCGAAAGCTTGCTGGGCAGGTGTTTGCCCCGCTGGCCCAGCCCCACCGCTTCTAAAAGCGCGGCGGCCCTGGCGTTGCGCTCCTTGAGGCCCAGCCCCGCCAGCATCATGGGAAAGGCCACGTTCTCGAGGGCAGTCAGGGTAGGAATCAGGTTCCACTGCTGAAACACAAAGCCCATGTGCTTAAGGCGCACCTCCGAACGGCCATCCTCGGACAGGGTGGAAAGCGGGGTGGTGCCGAGGCGCACCTCTCCCTCGCTGGGCACATCGAAGCCCGCCAGCAGGTTCAAAAGGGTGGTCTTGCCCGAGCCCGATGGCCCCACAATGGCGGTCAGACCCGCAGGAAAGCGGTAGGTGAAGTGATCCACCGCCACCACATCAATCTCGCCCTGGTAGTAGCGTTTGTGCAGGTTGATGGCCTCCAGCATCACAGCCTCCCCAGGGCCTCGACCACTTTGAGGCGGCTGGCAGTACGGGCCGGCAAAAACCCGGCCAGCAGGCCCAGCACGACCGCCACCAGCAGCGCAAAGGAGGCCAGGCGGAAGGTTACGGCCGAGAGCGCAACGCCCACCTCGCGCCCGGTGTACCAGTTAACCAGCCCCGAAGCCGCCTGGCCCAGAACCAGGCCCAACAGACCTCCCACCACGCCCAGCAACAAAGCCTCCAGCAGCACCAGGCCAAAGATGAAGCCCTGCTTGGCCCCCAGCGCCCGCATCAGGCCAAACTCGCGGATGCGCTCATAGACCGACATCATCACGGTGTTGGCCACCAGCAGTCCGCCCACGATGAGCGCCACCAGGCTAATGCCAAAGCGCACCAGATCGGAAATCCGCACCGCCCGCTCGGCAAAGCGCATCACATCGCCGGTGGTCTGAGCGCTCACTCCGGCAACCCGGGCTTTGATGGCTTCGGCCACCTGGTCGGCGGTAAACCCTGCGCTTACGCCCACAGCCACTGCGGTATAGTTGCGGGTACCCAGGGCCTCCTGCACCACGCTGGCTGGCACAAAGATGATGTTGTCAGAAAGCCCCCCGCTCCCCTTCAGAATACCCTCCACCCGCAGCGAAACCCTGGGCGAAAGGCGCAAAACCTTGCCGAGGCTGAGCTGGCTGCGTTCGGCCAGCCGACTGCCCACCACCGCGCCGCGGGGGCTGGGGGTCAGGGAGCCCTCGGCCAGGGTGAGGTTGGGGTAAAGCGCCTTGGGGCTCAACCCATCTGGTATCCCCTGGAAAACAAAGGAGCTCTGGGGGTCAAAACCACCTCGAGTCAGCACCACGTAAGGGATAACCTGGTTAATACCCAGGTCTGGAGCAGCTTTTTTCAGGTCTTCCACCAATTCCGGGCGAAGTTCGGGATAACCAGGGCTAAAGGCCTCGACGCCTTCGGGCAAGACCAGAACAGCCGGCCCAACTGCAGATAGCTCGGCCCCCAGGGCCTTGCGCAGCCCTTCACCAAACGACATAAAAAGCACCATCGAGGCTGTTGAGACCACGATTCCCAGCAAGGTTAGAATGCTGCGGATAGGCCGAGCCCGCAGGTTGCGATAGATGAGCGCCAATACTTCCACACCCATCAGGATAACCGCAAAAGGCCGCAAAAGTAGGACATGAGCCCCAGTGTGGGTTGGGGTGTTTTCAGGCTCTAGCCCTGGCGCTAAGCAAATCTACCCGGATGCCTTGGAGGAGGCTCCCCCATCAGCGCAAGCTGAAAGCAGCCCGCTTTTGCCGATTAATCGTAAACTTAACTATGCACCTCAAGGTAGAAACCCACCACCTTGTTGCCAGAACCCATACGGTCAAGGCGGGAACCTTTCCAGTGGCGCTGTACCACGAGCATGAGCACGGGCTCTACCTCGAGCGCGCCTTCGTAGGGCATCCCAGCTACCGCTACTGGAAGGCCCATATTCTGCCCCAGCATCACCTGCAAATTTGCCAGTACTTTACCCATCAGGACAACTATCCCTTCGAGTTTTACATCGACATCGTGCAGGTCGAGCGGGAGGGGCATGTCCTACAGGTGAGGGACCTGTACCTCGACCTGGGCATCGGCTTCGACAAAACCCTGACCCTGCTGGATACCCATGAATTGTTCGAGGCGCTCAGGATCGGCCTGATTAGCCTGGATGAAGCCCTGCTGGCCACCCAAACCCTGCACGGCCTCATCAACCGGCTGGGGCAACACCAAAATAGCCTGGAAGGCACGCTGCGGGCCCAGGGCATTGAGCTGAAATGGGACTGGGAGCTGTCGCCTACCCCCTAACGTTTGCCGAATCGCACCGGCTTCACCGAGATACGCTTCAAACCCTTCAATCGGTATCGGCCCTGGCCTTGGATTGGGCATGGGCAGCACACGGGGGAAACCCGGATGGCCGCTAGACCTTCAGGCAGCCGCGAAAGCCCCTGGCCGCGTAGTACGAGTCGGCCCCGTTGTGGTATATAAACACGCGGTCGTAGCGCCGGTCGCCAAAGATGGCCCCGCCGAGTTTTCGGATGTCGGGGGGAGTCTGGAGCCAGCTCGAGGTCTTGGTGTCGAACGCCCCCAGTTGCTGCAAGGCCCGGTACTGTTCTTCGGTCAGCAGCTCAATGCCCATCGCGGCGGCCATCTCCAGGGCCGAGCCCGCGGGTTGGTTGTGTTTTCTGGACAAGAGGGCTTCGCGGTCGTAGCAGAGGCTGCGGCGGCCCCTGGGACTCTCTAGGGCACAGTCGAAAAAAATAAAAGCGCCGGTCTTTGGGTCGTGGCCTACCACATCCGGCTCGCCGCCGGTCTGTTCCATTTCCCAGAGCGAGGCCAGCTTATCGGGCTGGGCGGCCAGCCGGGCCTCGACATCGGCCCAGCGTAGCCCCGCGTGGCGGTGCGGGTGCTGTTCAAAGCGGGTTTTGAGCACCTGCAGAAGCTCGTCGTGCTGCTTTGCGGTCATCGCTCCTTAGTTTACCCGATGGCAAAACCTGGGGTATACGGAAAACAGAAGTGTGCGGTACTTAGCGCCAGAAAACTGCTTCTGTTCTAGAAAAATCGCAAAAAATCGGGGATGGGCGCTTTTTGCGGTAAAATGTGGGGTAGCACCGAGTCTGGGTGAACATTCAGGGCTGTTCATCCCGAGCAAAGGGGCGATCCCCTTCGGGACGGAGTGTGCTCCGTGCACCAACGGGAGTGTATTGGGCTTCACGATATACATCAAATGAGGGGTTGGAAGAGTATCTCTGTGAAGCCGGTATTACTGTATGCCCCACAACTCGATTCGGCTGATGGGCAGGCCCCAGGCCAGGCTGGGTTCTGAGGTGTTGTTATTCCTCCAGGACAAGCGCTATTTGCTGCTGTCCTACCTGGCCCACAGCGGCGACTGGGTGAGCCGCGAGCACCTGGCCTGCCTGTTTTGGTCGGACTCGGACAGCACCAGCGCCCGCAAAAACCTGCGCCACCTGCTTTCGCGGGTGCGGGCGCTGGCGTGGCAGCCCAGGCTCGAGACCCGGCAGGAGTACCTGCGCTGGCAGGTAGATACCGATGTGGCTGCGTTTAATAGCGCCTGTGCCCAGTCCAACTGGGCCGCCGCCGTACAGACCTTTGGGGGCGAGCTGTTGCAGGGCTTTAGCGCCGACGACACCCCAGAGTTTGCTGCCTGGCTCGAGACCGAGCGCGAGCACCTGACCCAGCGCTGGCGGGGGGCGGTCTTTCAGCAAAGCGTTGCGCTGGAGCAAAGCGGCCAGGGCCTAGAGCTGCTGCAAACCCTGCTGGACTCCAACCCCCTCGACGAGGAAGCTCTCGAGCGCTACATGCGAATGGCCGCTCACCTGGGAGAGACCCGCATAGCCCTTCGCGCCTACGAGCGCTTTTTCGAGCTGCTGCACAAGGAGCTAAACCTGCCGCCTACCCTGGGCCTCGAGCGCCTGGCTGAGTCCATTCGACAAAAAAGCCAGACCCTGGTGGGCCCATCCCCCCCTCCGCCAATCCCCCACGCCCCGATGGCCCGCATGCCCTTTGTGGGGCGCGACCTCGAGCTTGCTGAGATCGCCGAGGCCCTGCAACAGCCCGACCGCCGCCTGCTCACACTGAGCGGCCCTGGGGGGGTGGGCAAGTCGCGCATGGCCCTGCAAACGTTGCTCGAGCAGGCCGCCCACTTCCCCGAGGGGGCCCACTTTGTGGCGCTCGACTCGCTGGAGACCCCCGAACAAATCCCGCTGCGCATCACCGAGGCCCTGCGACTCCCCTTGCAAGGCCCCGAACCCCCGCTGGCCCAGCTCGAGCACCATATTGGCCAGCGGGCCATGCTTTTGCTGCTGGACAACTACGAACACCTGCTCGAGGGGGCCAGCCTTGCCCTCCGGCTGCTGGAAGCCTGCCCCCGGCTGCATCTGCTGGTCACCTCGCGCGAGCGGCTCAACCTGCACAGCGAGTGGGTCATTCAGGTGCGGGGGCTTGCGCTACCCGAAGCGCCCGTCCCCCTGCTCGAGGCCCAGCACTACGACGCGGTGCGGCTGTTTGTGTTGCGGGCACAGCAGGTACGGCCCGATTTTGCCCTGAACCCCCAGAACCTGCCGCTGGTGCTCGAGGTCTGCCGCCGGGTGGAGGGGTTTCCGCTGGCGCTCGAGCTGGCCGCGGCCTGGGTGCGCACCCTGCCACTGGAAGAGATTGTGCAGGAGGTGGGCAGCCCCGAACTGATGGTCAGCCAGAGCCGCGATACCCAGCCGCGCCACCGCAGCATGGAGGCGGTGTTCGAGCACTCCTGGCGGCTTTTGACCCCAGCCGAACAAACCGCCCTGCAGCGGCTGTCGGTCTTCTTCGGTGGCTTTCGCGCCGAGGCCGTGAAGCAGGTCAGCAGCACGCCCTTGCCCGTGCTGGCCGCCCTGGTGGACAAGTCGCTGCTGCGCCTGACCCCCACAGGCCGCTACGACCGCCACGCCCTGCTCTACCAGTACATGCAACAAAAGCTGGCCGAGCATCCCCTGGAGGAGCAGGAAACCCGCAGCAACCACAGCCTGTACTACCTGCGCTACTTGAGCCGCGCTCTGAAAGAAATTCGCGGCCCCGAACCCAAACCCACGCTCCTGGCCCTGGAAGAAGAGCTGGGCAACCTGCGGCTGGCCTGGAGCTGGGCGCTGGAGATGGGGCGTTTTCAGGCCATCAAGGATGCCGCCGAAGCCCTGATGCGCTTCCTGGACGCACGGGGGCGCTACCAGGAGGGCATCGAGATGTTTGAGGAAGCCCGCCAGGCGCTGGGCTCGAGCCATCCGCAGCAGCCGGCTGCGCTGGGCAGTGTGCTGGTGTTTTTAGGCAAGTTCCAGCAGCGCCTGCGCCAGCAGGAAGAGGCCGCGCAAACCACCCAGCAGGGCCTGGATTTGCTGCAAAGCCATCTGGTTCCCGACCCGGAGCCGCAAATCTGGGGCCTGGGCACGCTGCGGGCGGTGGCCAACACCCAGGGCCAGAACCAGGCCGCCCTGGCCCACGGCCTCCTGGCCCTGAAGATGGCCCGCGAGATGGCCAGCCCCCGCCTGGTTGCGGTCTGTTCGGGCTGGGTCGCCATCTCTGAAGAGCTGCTGGGCCAGCATGGCCAAGCCATTGGCCACTACCGCGAGGCCATTTTTCTCTTCAAGCAACAGGGAAACCGCATCGGCGCCCTCCACAACACCTCCAGCCTGGGAAAGCTGCTGATAGACCTGGGTCGCTTTGAGGAGGCGCTTCCGCTGTTGCAGGAGGCCCTGCAGGAGTGCCAGACCAGCGGCGAGCTGATGGTCTGGGGCGAGACCCTGATGTATCTGGGCCGCTGCTATCTGATGCTGGGGCAGCTCGAGCCTGCCTGGGAATGCGCCCAGGGTGCGCTACAACTGGCTACCCAGCACCCCATGCAGTACGACGAGGTATGGCTATACAACCTGCTGGGCCAGGTCGCCAGCGCCCAGGGCCAGCCTGCTGAGGCCCAGCGCTTTTTTCGGATGGCTTTGGGCCAGGCCTGGCAGGCCCAGCAGATCCCCGAGGCGCTCGAGGTGCTGTGTAGCTGGACCATTGCGCTGGGCACCGAAAGCCCCGAGACTCCAAAAGTGTTGCGGCTCGTGGCTGAACACCCCCAGGCCTTTGCAGCCGACAGGGCAAGAGCCCAGGCTTTGTTGCACGGGGCTTCCGAAGGCGAGGGCCCAACGCTCGAGCAGGTGGTAGGGCATTTTTTAGAGCAATCTTCCTAAGTACACGACAAAACCCCGAGTAGGCAAAAGCAGGCCGCTCCTGTAAGGTGTTT
>NZ_JBEVAL010000030.1:0-33670 GCF_051297115.1 Meiothermus cerbereus | reverse complement strand
TCTTCTCCCACAGCCCCGTCATACCTTTCCACGCCGTCCGACACGCCGCTTTCCCCGCTGCAGCCTAGTTGCCTAAATCCAGGACACACCCGCTGTCAAGTATGAACAAGCACTCAGACGAAAAAACCGTACAATAACAAGGGGTTTATTAAGACCCAGAAAGGAGGCTTGGGTACAAAGCGAGGAGCGCAGGGGGTCGGGAAGGCAAGGCGAAGGTGTCTAAGGTGTCTTAGGAAGGCCTTCCTCGACCTTACGAGGTGGCGGTCTCTAATAGAGATAAGCAGCAAGCTGCAAAAGATCGAGCTATTCCGCGGATGCCGCCAGGGTGTGAACCTCCCCCTCTCCGCTGGCCCCAAACAGGTCGGGGACCAGAAGAGCCCTGCGGGAAAACCGGTCGCGTGAGCGGCGGACAACCAAAGGGCAGGGTTCAAAGGGAATGATAGAAGCCAATCGGCGAAACACGGGCCGCTGGTGGCGGGCTGCCCCTGGGGTCTTTCGCCCCAGTCTGGTGCAAATGGCAGTGGGCCGGCCCGCAAAATGGGCTATGGTTTGAGTTATTGGAGAGTGAGGTTGCAAAGATGTGTGGAATCGTGGGATATGTGGGTTTTCGAAATGCATCGGAGGTAATTCTAGACGGGCTAAAGCGCCTGGAGTACCGTGGCTACGACTCGGCGGGCATTGCGGTTAAGGTAAACGGGCACCTCGAGGTGGTCAAAAAAGCCGGCAAGCTTCAGGTGCTGGCCGACAGCCTAAAAGAGCACCGCCTGAGCGGTCATTTTGGTGTGGGACACACCCGCTGGGCTACCCACGGGGCCCCCACCGACCCCAACGCCCACCCTCACGCTACCGAGAAGGGCGAGATTGTGGTCATCCACAACGGTATCATCGAAAACTATCTGCCCCTCAAGGAAGGCCTGATTGCCAGGGGCCATACCTTCACCTCCGAGACCGACTCGGAGGTGCTGGCCCACCTGATTGAGGAGAAATACCGGGGCGATCTGGTAGAGGCGGTGCGGCTGGCCCTGGCTGAGGCCTACGGTGCTTACGCCCTGGTGGTGGCCCACCAGGATCACGAAGAGATTGTGGTGGCCCGCACGGTGAGCCCGCTGGTGATCGGGCTGGGCGAGGGGGAAAACTTTGTGGCCTCGGACGTGCCAGCCCTGCTGCCCTACACCCGTCGGGTGATCTTCCTGCACGATGGCGATATGGCGGTGGTGCAGCGCGAGGGGGTAAGGGTAACCGACCTGGCCGGCAATCCGGTAGAGCGCGAAGTGGTAACGGTGGACTGGAGCCTCGAGGCCGCCGAAAAGGGTGGGCACCCCCACTACATGCTCAAGGAAATCTACGAGCAGCCCCGGGTGCTGGAAAACACCCTGGGGGGCCGCCTGCACGAGGAGGAGGCTGGGGTGGAACTGGGCCTCAAGCTGGAGCCCACCCGCTACGACAAGGTGCACATCGTGGCCTGTGGCACCGCCTACTATGCGGCCTGGGTAGGCAAGTACCTGCTGGAAGCCCTGGCAAGGGTTCCGGTGGAAATTGATGTGGCCTCCGAGTACCGCTACCGCGACCCGGTGGTGGACGACAAAACCCTGGCTATCTGCATCAGCCAGTCGGGCGAGACCATCGACACCCTGGAGGCCATCCGCGAAGCGGGGCGCAAGGGCGCAGGAACCCTGGGGGTCATCAACGCCAAAGGCAGCAGCATCACCCGCGAGGTAGACGACACCCTCTATATCCACGCCGGGCCCGAGATCGGGGTGGCCTCGACCAAGGCCTATATCGCCATGCTGGCCGCTATGGCGATGGTGGCAGTCTGGATGGGCCGGGCCAAGGGCACCCTGGACGAGCGCATTGCAGGGGAAATTTTGCGCGAGATGCGTAAGCTGCCCCGGCTGGTGGAAGAGGCGCTCGAGCATCGCCCCCACGTGGCCCACATTGCCGAGAAGTACCACCAGGCCCAGGACTATCTCTTCCTGGGGCGGCACATCCAGGCCCCCACCGCTTACGAAGGGGCCCTCAAGCTCAAGGAAATTAGCTACATCCACGCCGAAGCCTACCCCGCCGGCGAGGTGAAGCACGGCCCCATCGCCCTGATTGACGAACGCCTGCCGGTGGTGGTGCTCGCTACGCAAAGCCCCTTCTACGAAAAAACCGTTTCCAACATCCAGGAAGTGCGGGCCCGGGGCGGGCGGGTGATTGCCGTAGCCACCGAAGGCGACACCGAGGTACAGAAGTTTGCCCAGGAGGTGATCTATGTGCCCAAGGTGCATCACCTGCTGGCCCCGGTGGTCAGCGTGGTGCCCCTGCAACTGCTGGCCTACGAGACCGCGGTGTGTCTGGGCCGCGACGTGGATCAGCCCCGCAACCTGGCCAAGAGCGTGACGGTGGAGTAGAGCCCTTTTCCCTTTGGTTCTTCACAAACCCAGGCCCACCAAGCGCCCGGCGTATCCTTGACTGGTTTTGTGCCGCCCCCATGCCGGTGCTGCCGGGATGGGGTGGTGCTGGGCCCACGGCCTGCCACAATAAGAAGCATGGAAATCTACCTGGGCACCGGCGGCTACACCAACGAGGACTGGGTGGGTCTGCTTTACCCCCCAGAGGCCAAAAAGGAGGAGTGGCTATCCATTTACACCCGGCACTATAACGCTGTAGAGCTGAACTCTTCCTTCTACAACATCCCTGGCCGCAAAGCCTTTGCTGGAATGCTCAGGCGCAGCCAGGGGCGGGTGCACTGGGCCATCAAGATTCACCAGAGCATGACCCACCAGCGCAATGCCAGCAACGACGATTACCAGCGGCTTTTTGAGTCGGTGGCCCCCCTGCGGGAGGCGGGGGTGCTGGGGCCTTTTCTGGCCCAGTTCCCGCAGAGCTTCCACCGCACCCCCGAGAACCGCAAGTACCTTGCCGAGCTGACCCAGCGCTTCGCCGACCAAAGCCTGGCCCCCGGCGGGCTGGCGGTGGAGTTTCGCCATGCCTCCTGGGATCAGAAGGAGGTGCGCGAAGCGTTTGGCAAGGCCGGCCTGATCTGGGTCAGCACCGACTACCCCCCCCTACCCGGCCTGCCCAAAAATGAGCTGCACATCACCAGCGAAACCGCCTACATCCGGCTCTCGGGGCGCAACAAGGCGAAGTGGTACGAGGGCAAGGACCAGGCTGAGCGGCACGACTACCGCTACCTCGAGGGCGAGCTGCGCTTTTGGGTACAAGCGCTGCAAGAAGCGCTCGAGCACCACCCCCTGACCCAGGTCTGGTTCATCTTCAACAACACCACCAGAGGCCATGCCCTGGTGAACCTGGAGATGCTGAAGAGGTTGCTGGAAGAAGCGGGGCTGCCGGTAGGGTAAAGGCGCTAACGCGGGCTGGCCAATTGCGGCCTAGCCAGAAAGAGCAAAAGCGCCAGCCCGATCAGCACCGCCGAAAACACATAGGGATAGGCCGGGGAAAGCCCGTATAAAGAGGTGCCCAGCACCGGCCCCAACATGCGCCCCAGGGCCTGCGCGGCACTGGATAGGCCCGCCACCACACCTTGCTCGTGGTCGGAAACCGCCAGCGACTGGGCCGCAGTTAGACCCGGGCCGGTCATGGAGCCCAGCCCCAGCAGCACCAGCGAGGCTGTGAGCCAGGCAAAGCTGGGGGCAAACACCAGGCCCAGGTAGCCCAGCAGCAACAGGGGCAAACCCAGGCCCAGCAAGGCCCTGGGCGGCCACCTGACCAGCCGCACCCAGAAACCCTGCACCAGCACCCCCACCACGCCAAAAATCACCAGGGCTGTACCTACGGCCTGGGCAGTCTGGGCGGGGCTTAGCGCCAGGCGATCCTGGTACAAAAAGGCCACGGTCTGCTCCATGGCGATGGAGGCCAGGTTGATGCTCAGACCGATGAGCAGCAAGGGCAGAATGCGGGGGTCGGTCCAGGCCAGCCTGGGGGGGGCTGGGGGGCGCTCCTGGGGCTTGCGTGACTCGGGCAAAACCCGCCACACAAACAGCGCATTCAGAAGGGCCAGGCTAGCCGAAAAAACCACCGGCGCCAATAGGCCAAAGTGCGCCAGACCAGCCCCAATCGCTGGACCAAAAATCACACCAAGGCCAAACGCAGCCCCCAGCACAGCAAAGCTCTGGGTGCGCTGCTCGCGCGGGGTGATGTCGGCCAGATAGGCCTGGGCGGTAGGCAGGGTGGCCGAGGAAAAAGCCCCACCCAGCAGCCTGGAAAGCAGCAGGAAAGCAAACAGTCCCCAGCCCGAAAGCACTTGCTGGTAGCCCAGCCAGGCGAACAGGGCAAACAAGAAGAAGCTTGAGGCGAAGCCCAAAATGCCCACCAGCAGGATGGGCTTGCGTCCCATCAGCTCACTCTGGCGCCCCCAGTAGGAGGCCAGGAGGAACTGCATCAGGGCATAGCCGGTGGAAAACAGCCCGACCTGCACCTCGCTCAAGCCCAGCTCGCGCGAAAGCGGCCCCAGAATGGGAAACAAAACCGATAGGCCCAAAATGCTGTTGAACAGCGTCAGAAACAACAACGAGAGCGGTTTCACCGGTCAACAGTGTACATCCTGGGTGGCCTGGCAAACCCCTGTCGGTGTGCCAGCAGATACGCCGTCGTGCACTAAAGCGATAAGTGTAGGCTGGCAAGTGGCCCTATTTGACGTAGGTCAACCAGGCTTTGTATCTGGGGTTTTTACCGTGCACCACATCCATATAAGCCGCCCTGAGCTTCATGGTGTGTTCACCAGCCCTGCCAGTGCCGATGGGCCGGTGATCAAGGTAGGAGATGGGTGTAACCTCGGCGGCGGTACCTACCATAAACATCTCGTCGGCCATGTAAAGCTGGTCGCGGGTGGCCCGCACCTCGCGCACCTCGTAGCCCAGGTCGCGGGCAATGGTAATGACCGAGTCGCGGGTTATGCCCATCAGGTTGACCGAGTGTTCGACTGCGTACAGCACGCCACCCCGAAAGAAGAAGATGTTTTCACCCGACCCCTCCGCCACAAAGCCCTCCTTGTCGAGCAGCAGGGCCTCATCGGCCCCGGCCTGCTGGGCCTCCACGCGGGCCAGGGCGCTGTTGACGTAGTTGCCCCCCACTTTGGCCTTGCCGGGCATCACATTGGCCGGAAAGCGGGCCCAGGACGAGGTGATGAGCCGGGCTCCCTTGCGCACCGCCTCGTCGCCCAGGTAAGTGCCCCACTCCCAGGCGGCAATCATTACCTCGGCCGGGTTGTTGGGCAGGGGGTTCACCCCCAGTGTGTTGGCCCCCATCCAGGCCAGCGGGCGGATGTAGCAGCTTTTGTAGCCATTGGCCCGGATAACCTCCTGAACGGCCTGGTTAATCTGCTCGGGGCTAAAGGGCATTTCGAACATCATGACTTTGGCGCTGTGAAAAAAGCGCTCGGTGTGCTCTTGCAGGCGGAAGATGGCGGGGCCTTCTGGGGTCTCGTAGGCCCGGATGCCCTCAAATATGCTGGTGCCATAGTGCAGGGCGTGGGTCAGTACCGAGACCCTGGCCTCTTCCTGGGGCACCATCTGCCCGTTGAACCAGATCAGCCCGGCCTTCATTTTGCTATCGCCCCCAACATTTTTGGATTTGGTTTCGGTTGTCATGTTTCCTCCGTAAGGTTGCCGCAGATGGGCCCGGTGCGCCTGATATAAATCCCTGGCGCTATAACGCGGACACCCCAATCATACCTCTTTGAGCAACGAGCCCAGCGTCTCGGGTAGCAGGTGGCGGTAAGCCCGAACCTCTTTTTCGCCCGTGCGAAGTTGCAGGTAGCGCCGCGCGGTATCCTGCAGAATGGGTATTAGTTCGGGCTGCTGGATAACCTGGGGCAGCAGGTCGCGTAGCTGGGCCTCGAGCTTTTGTTGGGCCAGGTAGCGGGCAGCCTGCAGGGGCTCGCCCTCGAGGCGTGTTCTGAGCGGAAAGCGGGTCAGGCGTCCCGCCTCGCGTTGCACAGCGGGTGCCGCCAGGAGCGTCTGGCAGGGTTTGCAGGGGTGCTCCGGGCTGGGCCCGCCACAGATGGGGCAGGGTGGGTGGGGGTTTTCTTTCTGCCTTTGCAGCACCGCCCTTCCGGCCCGCAGAATCACCCCCTGAAGGTCCTGGGGGGAGCGCTGGGCCAGCTTTTGCAGCCGGGCCTCTTCCTCGGGATCCAGCTTGGGCAGTGCTGTAGGCTTGCTTTTGGGTCTGGCTTTTTTCTCAGCCCCCACCAAAAACCGCAGCTCCTGCACCAGGCCTGGCTGCTTTTCCTGGTAGCGCCGGATGAACTCTTCCCGCAGATAGGTAAGCTGATGGGCAACCACCGAGTCGGCCACGCGGACGAACAACACCCCATCCTCCAGACGCTCGGCCTCGGTGAGCTCGCTCAGGGCTGGCCCCGCAATCTCGGGCCACAGCACCAGCGCCCGGCCCCGCCGAATCCCAGCGCTAAGCCCTTTTTGGCGCAAAATTTTAGCGACAATTTCGGCAGATGGTCTGGCCCTGGACATCCCCTTAAAGGCTAGGCAAAAAAGACAGCCTTGGCTACTACCCCACCCACCAATGGGCTCTGCTGGAGTATGGTAGCGGCCATGGAACTCAGCCCCCAATCCTGGGCCGTGGCCCTGCTGGCTGCCTGGCTGGTGGGCGCTTCCAAAACCGGGTTGTCCGGCGCGGTAACCATTGCGGTGGTCTTGTTTGCCAGCATTATTCCGGCCCGCGAGGCCACCGGTGCTCTGCTGCCGGTGCTGATCTGCGCCGATTTTCTGGCTGTAAGCATGCTGCACAAAAACGTGCGCTGGCAGGAGCTTTTGCGTATTTTTCCCTGGACCGCAGTGGGGGTTGTCCTGGGTACGGTCATGCTCTACTTGAGCAACGATACGCAGGTGCAGCGGGTGATTGGGGCCATTGTGGCAACCATGACCCTGTATCAGCTTTACCGCAAGGCCCGCAACCTGAGCGATGTGAACATATCAAAGCACCCCGCCTTTGCCCCCAGCATGGGCGTGGCTGCTGGTTTTACCACCATGGTGGCCAATGCAGCCGGGCCTTTTGTGCTCATCTACATGCTGGCCATGCGGATGGGGAAGCTCGAGGTGGTGGGGAGCATCGCCTGGTACTTCCTGGTGGTCAATCTGTTTAAGGTGCCCTTTGCGGCAGGGCTGGGCCTCATTACCTGGGAGTCGCTCGCCTTCAACCTGTGGCTGGTGCCCGCGGTGGTGCTGGGCGCGGTGGCGGGCCGTCGGCTCCTGAACCACATCCGGCAGAGCACCTTCGAGTGGATGGCCCTGGCCCTGGCCTTGCTGGGCGGCCTTCGTTTGCTGCTTTTCTGAAGGGGTTTTGCGCTGGCGCTTTCAGGATTTGCGCTTCTTGCTGGGTTTTTTTCCTGGCCTCGAGGCCGTCTTTGTGTGGGGTGGTTCAAGCGCAGAAGGCCTGGCCCAGGCCCGCCGCAACCGGAACAAACCCCACACCGAGGCCACAACCAACCCCAGCGCAACAGCAAAAACAGAAGCGGCCAGTCGAAACCAGGAGGGGTGTATCCGCTCCCCCGAGGGCAGGCTAAGGGGTTCGCTCGAGGTCACCAACAAGCCGGCATAAGGCAGCAGCCGCAGCAAAACAAATCCCATAAACAGCGCCACCATCGCAGCCAGAATGGCCAGCCCCAGCAGCAAGGCCCAGGCCAGCCCGCGCCGGGCTTCCTGTAGCGAATGGGTGTTTGGGGTTTCCTTCGGCATTACTGGCTCCAGACCCCAGCTTCGATCTCGACCACGGCCCCTGCGCCTGGGGTTTCCAGCCCCGCCAGAATGGCCTGCGGCAGGCTCTGGGCGTAAGCCAGCAAGGCCCCCCGACGGCGCGCATCCAGCTCACTGTTCCACTCGTCTACCAGCAAAAGCGGGGCCTCCTGGTAGTGCTGCCAGAGCAGGCGGTGTTCGGCCAGACGCAGCGCCAGGGCAATGCTACGACACTCGCCCCGGCTGCCGTAGCGCGCCGCCTCGCGGCCCGAGAGCAGGATGATGAGGTCGTCGCGGTGGGGTCCTACACTGGTTGCGCCACGCTGGAGGTCTTCTGGTAGGTTGTCTTCAAGGGCTTGCAAGAAGCGTTCGGGTTCGGTGGTCTCGGACAGCTCCAGCTTTAGCTCGCCCGGCGCAAGCTCGCGGTAGGCTTCGCGGGCCAGGGGGGTTAGCCTGGACAGCATCCGGCGGCGCAGGCTTAGAATCTCGCTGCCATACTTGACCAGTTCGTGGTTCCAGATGCCAATGGCGGCCCGGATACCGCCTTGTTTGCCCTCGAGCATAGGGGCATCTGCCCGTCCTGCGCCTTCCCCCCCACGCCCCCTAAAACTGCTTTTCAAAACGGCATTGCGCTGTTGCAAAGCCCGGCTGTACTGGCCCAGCATCACACGGTAGCGGGCCGAAAAGCGCGCAAGCAGCAGATCCAAAAAGCGACGGCGTTCCTCCGGGGGGCCCAGCACCAGCTCCAGGTCGTCGGGACCCAGCAGAACCGCGCCCGGCAACTGGGCCAGCTCACGCAGCGAGGCCGGGGCTTCGTTGAGCCGGTGCTCGCGGCCTTCGCGGCTCAGTTTCACCTCCAGGCGGCTATTGCCAAACTGGGTCTCGATCTCGGCATGGAGCCAGGCCTCGCTCTGGCCAAAGGCAATGCGCTCGGTCATGCCGTTGCGCAGTTCACCGCCCAGGGCCAGCTCGATGGCCTCGAGCAGGTTGGTCTTGCCCTGGGCATTGCCGCCCACGATGGTGGTCAGGCCCGGCCCCGGCACAAAAAGCGGGGTGGAAAGGTTTCGAAAGTTTTTTTGCCGCAACCGCAACAGACGCACTGGCTATAGGCTAAAGGCCAGAAGCCTGGGGCTCAAGACCGCAAGGCTCATTTATGGGTACGGGTGCGGGGCAGTGCGGTTGGTGGGCACAGGTCAAACACGCCGGGAGGAATGCGGCCCCCAAGGCTCCTGCCCAGGTGGCTTATTCACAACCCGCCCTGAAGGTAAGATAGCCCCATGACGGGCTGGTTTAGGGTATTGCTGGTGGTGCTGCTCTCGGCCTCGGCCTGGGCCAAGGGCGTGGTACTGCCGTTTTCCGGGCCGGGCGGTCAATCCATTGCACATGCTGTAGCCGCAGGGCTGGGGGTAGCGCCGCCCTCGCTGGCCGCCATTGTGTTGCCGCCCTTGCCCTTTAAGGGCAGCTACGACCTGGCCGCAGGTTCGCTGAGCAGCGCCGGGGGGGCGCGGCTGGCCCGTGAGGTAAGCGGGGCCGACTGGCTTCTGGTGGGCGCGGTAGACCGGCAGGGATGGGTGCGGGTGTTTTTGGCTGATGCTGCGGGGCTACAGCAGGGCCGTTTTAGCCGACCCGAGCTGGCTATGTACTGGGCAGCGGGCCGGCTTGGCCTTAAGGCAGGCCGGTGGAAGCTCGAGCCCGAGCGGGAAGAAGACTTTGCCCGGCTGGCCCAGGGCAATCTGGCGGTGCAGAACACCCCTTTGCCCCTGCCCTATTACCGGGCCGCGCTGGCCCTGCGCGAGGATGGGGTGGCCTCGCTCCTGATCAGCGAGCAGCTACCCAGGGAACTACAGGATTTCTGGATCCAGATGCAGCAAAACAAGCTCCCGTTGGCCTACCAGGCCCTGCTGGACTTCTCCGCGCAGCGCCGCAGCGAGGCCCTGCGTGCAGCCCGCAAGCTGGCCGAGGGCAGGGTCTACGAGCGGCTCACGGCCCTGCTGCTGTTCAGGGGCCTGGGAGACCCCCAGTGGGGTGCAGTGGCCCGCAACCTGACCGAGATAGCCCCCGAGCTGCCCCTGGCCTGGGAAGAGCTGAGTTTTGCGGCCTTTGATAAAAACGACGCGGCCCTGGCCAAAAGAGCCCTCGAGCGGGCCCTGGCGCTGCTGCCGGAAAAAAACCTCTACTGGACCAACCTGGGCTGGGCCTACTACCTGCTGGGCGATTATGCCCGCTCACTTGCGGCCTCCCTGCGCTCGCTGAAGCTCGAGGCCAGAAGCCGCGAAGAATACGCCGTACCCGCCTACAACCTGGGGCTGGTGCGGGCCCTTTACGGCGATCACCTGGGCGCCCGTGAGGCCTACAGCCTGGCCTTGCAGGTAGACCAGGGGGAGGAGTTTCAGGCCGCCCTGAAGGACCTGCAGGAAGCCAAAACACCCCGGCTGGAGTTCTGGCAGGGCTACCTGGCCGAGCGGGCCGGCCTGAGCGAACAGGCCCTGGCACACTACCAGCGCTTCTTGCAAAACCACCCTAAAAGCCCCCTGGCACCCTGGGCCCGCCGCGCCGTGCAGCAGCTTGCTACCGCGAGGGTTACGGTTGCGCTGGAGCGCCTGATGTTGCGGGCCGACGACCTCGAGGCCCGCCCCTTTTCGGCAGGCGAAGCAGTTTTTCCCCAGGTTAACCTTCAAGGGTTTCCCTATCTGGCCTCGGGAACCCTGGTCACCCGTTTGCTGGATCAGCGGGGCCAGGTGCTGCAAAGCGCCAGTGAGAATGTCTCGCTGCGTCCCCTAACCACCGGCACTGTACAGACCGGGGCCGCCGTGCAACTGCCCGCCGAGGGCAGCTACATCCTCGAGGTGGCCTACGGCTCGGCCCGCGCCCGCCTCGAGCTCACCGCCGGAAAGCCCAGCCTGAGCCGAAAGCTCTATGCCGCCGGCATCGAGCTACGCGACCTGGGCAACGCCCCGCTGCTGAGCAGCACCCAGATGCTCTCCGAGCAGGGCGAGGCCCTGGTCATCCAGCGGGTTCAGGCGGCCTTGCGTGCAGCGGCCCCCAGGGCCCAGCAGATCCCCAGCCTCAGCCGAAAGCTCACAAGCGGCCCCTACAGCGGCAGCAGCGTCGCCGAGCTGCTAGAAAAAGCCGAAGAAACCCTAATAAGGGCTTTCCTCGAGGCCGCCCTGGAGCGGCCCAACCTCATCGGCGACAACGACGTGGTCAACAGCCTTGCGGCCTGGCTTCTGGGCACACAGCGCTAGGTAGCTGAAAGCCTTAGCAACATGCGGCCCAGAACCTCCTACCCCCAGTCAGTATGCCTGCTGTGGAGCCTCTAATGAGTCCCGAACTGGTCGCTGTTTCGTTTGCCCTACTCTCGGCCATCTCGTGGGGCGCGGGCGACTTTAGCGGGGGTGTGGCTTCCCGCAGGCTCAACCCCTACCTGATTGCCCTGCTGGTTCACGCCACCGGGCTGCTGCTGTTCACCTGGCTGGCGCTGCTGCGCGGGGAGGCCTTTCAAGCCCAGGATGTTCCCTGGAGCGTGGGGGCCGGCCTGGCGGGCTGTGTGGGGCTGGTGTTTTTGTACCGGGCCTTCGAGGCCGGACAGATGGGCCTGGCCGCTCCGATAGCCGGGGTGGTGGGGGCTGGGCTGGCGGCTTTGGTAGGGCTGGCGCTGGAGGGCTTCCCTGCGCCGCTGCAACTGCTGGGCTTTGGGGTGGGCTTGCTGGGCGTCTGGCTGGCGGCCCGCCCACAAGGTGGTTACGGCCCCTCGAGGGGGCTTTCCTACGCCTTTCTGGCGGGCCTGGGTTTTGGGGGTTATTTCGCCCTGATTCACCAGGTAGAGGGCCTGTTCTGGCCCTCGGCCATCGCCAAGCTAACGGCCACCACCCTGATGCTAGGGCTGGTGGGCTGGCTGGGTCTTTTGCGGCGGGAAGCCGGTCTGAGCACCAACCTGGGTCTGGTGGGCCTGGCCGGGCTATTGGACGCGCTTGGCAACGTGCTCTTTCTGGTCGCGGCCCAGGCCGGACGACTGGACGTGGCCGCGGTAATTTCCTCGCTTTACCCGGCTTTTACCGCCCTGCTGGCCTGGGGCCTGCTGCGCGAGCATTTGAGCCGGAGCCAGACCCTGGGGGTGCTGTTTTCGCTGGCGGCCATCGCCCTCATCGCTTCAGGCTGAGGGCGGGCGCATCCCAAAATGAAATCGCGCTGGATTTCATATGAGGGCCCTAAACAGAACGCTTCTGGCAGGGCGCTAGAGTTTCAGGCCGTACTCGTAGCCCCAGGGATGGGTCTGCAAGCGCACAAACCCCATCCGCTGGTAAAAAGCCAGCGCGCCCGCGTTGCGCTGGCCCACCCCCAGGTGTACCCCCGGCACACCCAGCTCGCGCAGGCGGGCCAGGAAAACCTCCATCAGCCTGCGGCCCAGCCCCCGCCCCTGGGCCCTGGGCAACAGGTCGATGTGCAGGTGGGCCGGGTAAGCATCGGCCCAGCGCGAGGGCGCGTAGCCCTTGTGTATGAGTCGAATCATCGCTGCATCTTTGGAAGTATCATCTGCGGTAGGTAACGGGTATTTCTGGCGAAGCGGCGGCAGCCAAAAGGCTTCCATCCATGCGGCGAACTCGAGCGAACTGCGGCAACCCAGCACGTAGCCACACACCCCTTCCGGGTCGGTTAGAAAAAAGAGGGGGTGTGGGGGAGCTATAATCCCCCGGACTTTGAGTCCGTGGGATACATGGACTCCCCCACGTCCGCCGGAGGCGGACATAGCATAGTGGGCGGCGGATGTGTGGTAAAATCCTCTTGGGGGCAGTGTTCCCCGTGTACCTTGAAACTTGGAGTGGGGGGTTCCATCGGGTAGTCCGATGGGTAAAACTCCAAACGAACACCCGTGGCAGAGCCAGAAGCATTGCGCTCGTCTGCCGATACGGAGTCAAGGTTTTTCTGGGCTCGGACGGAGCCTTCGGGAATGGGCGCTGTGCAAACAGTCTCATAATGCCTGAGAAGCCCCGTTCTTCAGAACGGGGAGTCGTCACCACAAAGGTCAGGTCGGGCTCGTGAACCGCATATGGCGCTGCATAGAAGTGGCCCAGCAGCAGGGGATCCTGGTACAGGCCGCTGGCATCGGCCCCGCTATCGCCGGTGCACAAACAAATGTTGTACAGGTCGGGCAGGTCGGCGGGTGCATAGGGGCGGATGGCAAAGCCCATGGTATCCAGTTGGGGCAGGGAAAAAAGCGGCAGTCGGCGGTTTTAGTCCTCTAGTAGCCCCACAAAGCTCTGCGGGTCGGGGTCAATCCGCAGCCGTGCGCCGCGCACAGGTGGCAGGTTTTGCATCAGGGTCTGCAGGCGCGGCGCGGTGCTTTTGAGCAGCAGGTGAAACACGTACTGGCCCCGCAGGCGGGCTACCGGGGCCGGGGCCGGGCCCAGGAGTTCACCCGGCTCGGCGTTGGCCTTGAGGGCCTGGGCCAGCTGGTAGATGGCGTCGCGGGCCACCGGCTCCTTGGGGTGGGCCACCTCGAGCTTCACCATCCGGCTGGCGGGAGGGTAGCCCAGGGCCCGGCGCAGGGCCAGCTCTTTGTCCATAAAGCCCTGGGGGTCGGCGGCCTGGAGCGCTTTGTGGGCCGGGTGGCCTGGCTCAAAGGTCTGCAAAACCAGCAGGGGGCGGCGACGCGGGTGCAGGTCGGCCAGCTGCCACAGGAGGCGATGGTAGCGCTCGGACGCCCGAAAGTCGGACTGAAGCACAAACCCATCGGCATAGGGCAGCAAGACCAGCGCCAGCTCGGGCAGCAGCGGGCCCCGCAATATAGCGGTGGTGCCCACCAGTACCCCCGCTTCGCCCGCCAGCAGGGGCCGCAGGTCGTCTTTGGCATCGGCGGTGTAGCGGTAGCGGGGCAGATGGGGGAGGTGTTGGGCCAGGGCCTCCAGAAGCCACTCCACCCCCGGCCCTTTGGGGTCGAAGACGTCGGACTGGCAGCTTGGGCACAGGTCGGGCGCTTTTTCCTCGTGGCCGCACTGGTGGCACTGCAAGAGGCCCGCCCGCCCGCTTTTGTGGTAGCGCAGCGGCAGGGCACAGTTGGGGCACACGGCCTTCCACTCGCACTGCCTGCAGCGCAGCACCGCGCTGTAACCCCGTCTGGCCGAAAGCACAATGGCCTGACGGTTTTTCTCCTGCACCTGCTGCAGCAGCGCAATAGCGGCACCGGTGAGGGGCCAGCCCCGCTCGCGGTGCGGATCCAGCAGGTGAAGTCGTGGGCTGGGCGGGGGCAGAAGGTAGGCCGGCTCGTCCCAGACCTCCAGGCTATTGACGCTCGAGATGTAGTGAATGGGCACACCCAGCCCCTGCGCCCGCAGCCGGGCCAGGCGGGGCACAAAGGCCCTCGAGCCCCCCGGCAGCTTGTAGGCCTCGGCGGCCTCTTCCACCACCACCAGGCGCTCGAAGTCCAGCGGCAGCAAAAGCCCTTGGTAGGTGGCTAGCACCCATTTCCACGGGCCCGTTTGCTGGCTCGCCTGGGCCCACGCCCGGCGGCGCTCCTCGGCTTTCATCTCGCCATGCAAAACCATGGCCTGGGGGAAAAAGGGCTGGCACTTCTTGAGCAGCGAGACCTCGGGAAAAAGCACCAGGGCGGGCCCGGTCTGCACCAGGCCCAACAGGGCGCGAAGGCGCTCCAGCAGCCGCCCCCCTTGTATCCGCACTGGCACTTGGGGACGATCCCCTTCGGGACGGGCCGGTGCCCGTACACCCGTGGGACGATCCCCTTCGGGACGGGCCGGTGCGCGTACACCCACGGGACGATCCCCTTCGGGACGGGCCGGTAACTGCACACCAGGGGACTCGAGCTCCTCCCGCACCGCTTCGCTGGCCGGTTCTACTTCCACCAGCCCGATGTAGCCCTTCTCCATCAGGCCTTTGACCACCCCCACCCCCACGCCGGCAGCTCGAGCCAGCGCTGCCATGCTCTCCGCCTGCCGCAGGTCGCGCAGGGCATACCAGGCCGCTTTGGCCTTATCGCTCAGGGCCTCCGAAGGTTCGCGCAGCACCACCAGAACCTGGGTCAGGGTACGCCGTTCGGCCACTTCTTCTTGCAAAACCCCGGCCTCGCGCAGGAAATCCAGCAGCTTGGGGTCGAAGCCCTGGGCTTCCTGCCAGCCCTGGGCCAGGGCTTCCAGGCCTTTGGGCAGCAGCGCCGGGTCGGCCTCGGGCAGAAGCCGCACGCGGTGCAGCAGGGGGGGCTCGAGGAAGGGCAGCAGGTCATGCAGCAGGGTACCCACCGTACAAAAGCTATCGCGGGCTGCCACACTCAAAAACTCAATGGTCGAAGGGTTCAACCAGGGCCGCTCGTCGAGGTAGGCCAGGGCTTCGCGCAAAGCAAAGCTCTTGTGCAAACCCTCTTCACGCCCCACCACCACCCCCACCCGCAGCTCACCCCGCCAGGGCACCACCACCCGGTAGCCCAGCACCGCCTCCCGCCCGTCGGCGTGGGGGGGCAGGTACGACATCGGCTCAATGGGTAAGGGCAGGGCAACCTTCAAGACCCACATCCCGCTCAGACTACCCGAAGATGCCCGGGTTGCACCCCGGCCCCTTGGTGCAGCTTAGGCTTTGGGGGTTGCAGAAAGGATCTGCACGGGCCGCCGGGGGCTGCGGTAGAGCAATTCCTGGGTCTGGCGCAGGGCTTCCTCCAGGCTCAGGCCGTTGCAGGCCACCCAGACCACCCGGGCGCTGGCAAAGCGCTGGCTGAGGCGCTCGGTCAGCTCGTGTCCGCTCACCAGCCCGATGTGCAGGCCGCAAAAATGGTGCTCGTCTATGCGGTACAGCCCATCGCCCTGACGCAGCGCCTCCCGCGTAAGCTGGGCCAGCTCCTGCAAAAGCTGGTCATCTGGGCTCGAGGCCGAGAGCAGCCAGTAGGAAAACAAAAGCGGCTGATCGCTGCGGCTGGCCAGGGCCTGGTAGCGCTGGTAGTCGGCCTCGAGCGCCAGGCGGGTGCTCAGGCCGGTCTGGCGATCCTGCAGGGCCACCCTGGATAGCTCCTGCTGGGCCGCCTCGAGCCTGCCGATGGCCCGGAAAACCGCCACCCCCACCAGCCCCCCCAGGGCCCACAGCGGCCAGACCGCCCAGTACGGCCCCGATGCGGGATGGGGCACCAGCGCCACCAACAAAACCAGGCCCCCCAGCATCACCCACAGCCCACCGAACATGCCCAGCACCGTCAGGCCCAGGGTAGCCAGGGTTGCACCGGCATAAAGCACCATCTCCTGGTTCCAACCAGGCACGAGCGCCCCGGGCTGCTGCAAGGCCCAGACCAGCAGCCCCAGGGCCAGCCCCAGGTGGGCGACCGGGGCCCACTGGGGGTAGGGCTGGGCCAGCAAAAAGGCCATGGAGGTGACCACCAGGTAGGCCACCGCCAGCAACTGGGCCGCCTCCGAGCCCGCCCAAAGCTGGCTCAAGGCCAGGGCCACCCCGCCAAACCAGCTGGTATGCCAATACAAGCGCTGAAGCCAGGACCTCACCAATTCGGATGAATGCAGCATGGGGCCATTTTAGGAGGGCCCTTTACTCCCTCGTTGCAAAAAACAAGCGTAAACTCGGGTTCTGGCGTTACGTGCACAGGAACAGGGCTAGCCCGCTTATGCTTTGGCTGTGGCCTGGGCCTTGATTCCATCGGGTGTTTTTATCTACGTGGCGCTGTACGCGGTGGTGCCCATGCTGCCTGGGCTCGAGCGCCTCTTTGGAACCGCCCCCGGCAGCACCCACCTGGGCATCAGCCTGCCCTTTCTGCTGCTGGTGCTGCTCTCGCCCCTGGTGCCGCGCATCCGCCTGCCGGTGGGAACCGTCATTGGCGGTGGGCTTCTGGGCGTGGGCCTGTTCGGCATCCTGGCTGGGCTGGCCCCCAGCCTGGAAATCTGGACACTCTGCCGCACACTGCAAGGGGCCTTTGCGGCTGCGGTTCCGGGGCTTTCGCTGGCCCTGCTACCCAGGCTCTACCCCCGCAAGCACGCCCAGATGGCAGGGTTCTGGGTAGCGGGTAATGTGCTGGGGGGAGGCCTGGGGCGAGGGCTGGGAGGGCTCTTTGCCGAGTGGTTGGGCGAGCGCTGGGCGATCGTCCTGCTGGCCCTTCCGGTGGCGGCAATGGCCCTTTTCGTCCTGCGAGCGCAGGAGCTGCTAACCCTGCCAGCCCCGCGCTATACCCTTTCGGCCTGGCCTTTGTATGCGCTGGGTTTTGCCCTGCTGTTTATCAATTTTTTTGTAGCCAACCTGATGCCCTATCGCCTCGAGGCCCTGGGTTTGTCGCAGGGGCAGATCGGGGGCATCTTCTTCGCCTACCTGGCGGGCATTCCCGGCAGCGCCCTGGCGGGCACGCTGGTCAAAAAATGGGGCACGGTAGTGGCCTTTCGGCTGGCCTTTGGGGTGGTGGCGCTGGGGTTGTTGATTCAAATTCCCAACCAACCGCTCTTCATCCTGGTGGGTTTTGTGGTGATGATGGCGGGCATTTTTACAGCCCAGGCCATCGCCGGAGGGGTTTCGGGGCGGGGCGGCAGCGGGGTCAGCAGCACCTACATCGCAGCTTTTTACCTGGGCGGCACGGTGGCGGGCCTGGTCTACCCGCCCTTCATCGGGCAAAGCCCGCTGTGGGGCCTCGAGCTGGCCCTGGCGCTCTGCCTGCTGAGCATCTTGCTGGCGCCCAAAGCCCTGCGCTGAACCAGGGCGATCCTGCCAGGCAAACCAGCAGAGCGCCGCGCCGCGATATGCTGCTGTCATGAAGCTGGTCTTTCTGTATGGCCCACCCGCTGCCGGCAAGCTCACGGTGGCCCTGGCCCTGGCCCGGCTAACCGGCTATAAAGTGCTGTACAACCACCTCCTAAGCGACCTGGCCCAGGCGGTCTTCGCCGAAGGCACGCCCCCTTTTGCCGAGCTGGTTCGCAAGCTGCGTTTTCAGATTCTGGAGCTGGCCCTGCAGGAAGACCTTTCGCTGATTGCAACCTTTGTGTATGCCGCACCAAAGGACGACGCCCAGGTGCAGGAGATCAAAGCCTTTGTCGAGGCCCGCGGTGGGCAGTGTGTGTTTGTGCAGTTGCGCTGCAAGCCCGAGACGCTGCTGGAGCGGGTCGAAGACGAGTCGCGGCGCCAGTTCAAAAAGCTCAAGAACGTGCAGGTTCTGGAGCGCCTTCTGCAGGAATACGAGCTATTCCTGCCGGTGCCCTTTGCCGACAGCCTGCAAATAGACACCGATGAGCTTGATCCCACCCAGGCCGCCCAGGCCATCGTGGCCTACCTGGAGGGAGCCCCATGAAGCTGCTGTTTTTGTATGGCCCGGCCGCGGTGGGCAAGCTGACCGTGGCCCGGGAACTGACCCGGCTTACCGGCTACCCCATCTTCGACAACCACCTTTCCATAGACTACGCCGCTAAACTCTTCGAGTGGAACTCGCCCAATTACGTAAGGCTCCTCCGTGCGTTGCGGCTATTTACCTTTCGGCAAATGGCCGAGATGGGCCTCGAGGGTCTTATCTTCACCTTCGTCTACACCCCGCCCAGCAGCGACGAATTTATCCGGCAGGTGCTGGAAGTATGCGAACAATCCGGCATCGAGGTGCTGTGGGTGAAGCTCGAGGCCCCGCCCGAAGTGCTTTTGCAGCGGGTGCTTCTCCCCGAGCGCAAAAGCCTGAAGAAGCTCTCGCGCCCCGAGCGGCTTTTGCAGATGCTCGAGCAGGGGGCTTTGCAGGCCATTCCCTTTGGGCCAAGCCTGCGGGTAGACACCAGCTTGGTTTCGCCCCAGGAGGCTGCCAGGACTATTGTGCAGCACTTTGGCCTTCGGGCCCCCAGCTAGCTCAGGTAGGGGTTGCTGGCCCGTTCTTCCGCAATGGTCGTTTTGGGGCCATGCCCTGGATAAACCACCGTTTCGGGCGGCAGCTTGAGCAGTTTTTGTAGCGATACAAACAGGGCCTGGGGGTCGCTGCCCGGCAGGTCGTAGCGGCCAATGCCCCCGCGAAAGAGCACATCCCCGCTTATCAGGTGGCCTGGCCGGTAGAAGCCCACATGCCCCGGCGCATGACCGGGCAAAAACAGCACCTCGAGGCCCAGTCCCAAATCCAGGGTCTGCCCTTCGGCCAGGGGCAGGGTGGGTTCGGGTGGCTGGGGAATGTGGAGCCCCCAGCGGGCTGCACTCTGGGCGGCGCTCTGGTAGAGCGGCAGGTCGGCTGGGTGCAGGTACACCGGCAGACCCAGGGCCTCGACCAGGGGGGCCACCGCCCCCACGTGGTCGAAGTGGGCATGGGTCAGCAGAATCGCCTGCGGTCGCAGGCCCACCCCGCGCACCTCGGCCAAAATGCGCTCGGGTTCATCACCGGGGTCTACAATGGCCCCCCGTCCGTCCTCCCCCACCAGCAGATAGGTGTTTTCCTGCAAAGGGCCCACCGCAAAACCGTATACCTTCATGAGCTATAGCCTACAGGTAATAAACCCAGCGCAATCAGGACCGCTCTACGGGCAGGTCGGACTCGGCTTCCCACTCGAGCATGCTGCCCAGGTAGTTGCGGGCCAGAACACCCTGCTGCCGGAGCAGCCAGAAGGCGCTGGCGCTGCGGGCTCCGCTGCGGCAGTGCACCCCCACCTCCTGACCGGCTTGCAAGCCCAGGGCCCTGGCGTTGTCCAGGCCGAAAGCACCCAGCGGAATGTTTTTGGCGCCGGGAATCCGGGCGGTGGCAAACTCGAGGGGCTCGCGCACGTCCAGCAAAGGGTGAGGAAACGCCAGGATTTCGTCGGCGGTTAGCAGAATATCGCGCCGGAGCTGGGCCCAGGGCTCAGCGGCCACCGGTTCTACCGGGGCCTGGCTGGTGGCCTGGGCCTCCCAGCCCTGGGGCCACAGGTACACCTCGAGGCCACCCAAAGCCAGCATGAAGGCGGTTTTGCTCAGGCGGGTATTGAAGCCCTGGTCGTAGACCACCACCGGACGCTTGGGGCCCGCCCCTATGCGGCCATTCAGGTCGGCCAGGGTTTGCTCTAGCCGCCGGAACTCCTCCTCGCTGCGCAAGCGCCCGCGAAACCCCGAAAGATCCAGGTTAATGGCAGCCTCCAGGTGGCCCTGGGCATACTCGGCAGGGGAGCGGCTATCGATCAGCAAAGCCTGGGCGGGTGGTTCAGCAAAAATAACCATCCCCCCAATTCTACCGGGCCCAGCCCGTGTGCTCGCTGGATCACCCGGTATGCTTTAAGCCATGAACCTGCGGGTGGAGGTTTTTTCCGGTTCCGAGGTGGCCTTGTTTATCCCTGAGCTGGCCCGCCTGCGCATGGCCGTTTTTCGGGAGTGGCCCTACCTGTACGAGGGGAGCCTCGAGTACGAAACGCACTACCTGGCCAAGTTTGTGAACCTCCCCCAAAGCACCCTGGTGTTGGTGTGGGACGGCCAGCGGGTGGTGGGGGCCTCGACCGCCCTGCCGCTCGCCCAGGCCGAGGCCGAGTTCCAGGCACCCTTTGTAGGGGCTGGGCTGAACCCCGCCGAGTGGTACTACTTTGGCGAGTCGGTGCTGGAGCCAGCTTACCGAGGCCAGGGGCTGGGGGTGGCGTTTTTTCGTCTCCGGGAGGCCCGCGCCCTCGAGCTTGGCTACCGCAAGGTTACTTTTTGCGCCGTCGAGCGCCCTGCCCAGCACCCGCTCAAGCCTGCCGACCACAGGCCGCTGGACGCTTTCTGGCAGCACCGGGGGTTTTCCAAGCGGCCCGACCTGGTCTGTACCTTCACCTGGCGCGACCTGGGCCAGCCCCAGGAGACCCCCAAGTCCATGGTTTTTTGGGTTAAGCAGCTCTAATGCAAACCGCATGAATTGGCAACCGTTTCACATTCGGCCTTTTAAATAAAATAGCGTCTGGAACAGAAAAACTTGTTGTGCACAGCCGAGAAACATTTGGATACCCACAAAGTTATCCACAGGTAATACCGGGTTATCCACAGAGTTATCCACAGCCCCCCTGTGCTAATAAATGAGGGAATAATGAGCAAACCCACAAGGCGCTCGAGTCCCATGCGGATGTGTTTCACTTGCATTTATGGGCTGCGCTATAGCATGATGGCCTAAATATGGCACGGACAGATGCTGCTCGCATTGAGCCGAAGCCCTTTTTACGCTTCGTGGCTGGTCTTTTGAACCGTTGCCCCTCCTGGGTGGCCTCGCTCACCCCGGATCAGGGCTACGCCCTGGCCCGTTCGCCCGTCGGTGCGCGCTATTTGTTCCAGGTGCTAACCCACCCTTCCGCCCTGGAAGACGTGCTGGCGGCCCAGAAAACCCACCGCGCCGATGGGGTGGTGCTGGTTTTGCTCGATGAACCCAGCAGCCCCTCGTTTGCTGCCCTAGCCAAAGCCCACGGGGTTCAGCTTTGGACGCTCTCGCAAGTGGATTACCTGGTCATGGCCGCCGACCTCGAGTCCAACGCACCGCTGGCTTACCTGGGCCTCGAGGTCTACCCGCCCAAAAGCACCGTCGCACCCCCGCCCACCCCCGCCTCACAAGCCACCCAGGGCTTTTAGCCCTAACCCAGCGCCCTACTTGCTGCCCGGCTTTGGTATAAGCTGTTGGCATGAGTCAGAAACGTGTTCAGACCGATCACGCACCTCAGGCCATCGGCCCTTACAGCCAAGCCATCGTGGCGGGCAGTATGGTGTTTTGCTCGGGTCAGATTCCCCTGACCCCCTCCGGCGAGCTGGTCGCGGGCGATGTGGAGGCCCAGACCCATCAGGTCATGAAGAACCTGGGGGCCGTGCTCGAGGCCGCCGGTAGCTCCTACCACAAGGTGGTGCAGACCACCTGCTACCTGGCCGACATGAACGATTTCCCGGTGTTCAATAAGGTCTACGCTGAGTACGTGCGCGAGCCCTTCCCCGCCCGGGCTACCGTACAGGTGGCCCGCCTGCCCCGCGATGTAAAAGTCGAGGTGGCCTGCATCGCCCTGGTTTAGCGGGTCTGCTGGGTGTCCGAAGCGCGATAGACTGACACCATGAACCTCTACGAACGTTTTCTGGCCCAGGACATGCGGGCTCTGGCCCGGGCCATTACCCTGGTGGAGTCGGGTTACCCCGAAGGGCAGGCCCTGTTGCGGAAACTGCGTGGGCGTGGCCAGGCCAGGGTGGTGGGCCTGACCGGCAGCCCTGGGGCTGGCAAAAGCACCCTGACCGACCGACTGATCGAAGAGGCCCGCAAGCGGGGCGAGACTGTAGCGGTGCTGGCGGTAGACCCCAGCAGCCCCTTTACCGGGGGGGCCATCCTGGGCGACCGCATCCGCATGATGCGCCACCACCAGGACCAAGGTGTGTATATCCGCTCGCTGGCCAGCCGGGGGGCTCTGGGCGGGCTGGCCGGGGCCACGGTCGCCACCCTGGCGCTATTGGAAGCCTTTGGTTTCGAGCGCATCTTCGTGGAGACGGTGGGGGTGGGGCAGAGTGAGGTGGACATCGCCCGCGTGGCCGACACCACCGTGCTGATCCTGACCCCCGCCGCCGGCGACGCGGTGCAGGCCTTCAAGGCCGGGGTGATGGAGATTGCCGACGTGTTCGTGGTCAACAAGTTCGACCTGCCCGGCGGCGAGCGCATCGTGCAGGAGATCAAAACCACCCTCGAGCTGGCCGCTGCACGTCCGGCAGGCTGGAAGCCACCCGTCCTCACCGCCATCGCCCCCAAGGCCGAGGGCATCTCCGAGCTGTTCGAGGCCCTCGAGGCCCACTACCAGCATCTGGTGCAGCATGGCCTGCTCGAGACCCACCGCCTCGAGCGGGCCCGCTTCGAGGTCGAGAGCGTGATCCAGGAATGGGGCCGCCGCAAGACCCGCGAAGGCCAGGCGCTGATCGCGCGGGTGGCCCAGGGCGAGCTGACCCCCGAGGAAGCCGCCATGCAACTGCTGGGCGGGCCCCTGGGCGTGCTGGGTTAGCCTTAGTTTAGGCCCTCCGAGGCGTGATGCCCCGTGGGGGTCAGTCAATCTCTGGTTGCCGTGCGAATAAAAGCCCCTATTTTTTGAGCCGCCTGGCGCAAAACCGGCTCAGGCTGCACCAGCGCAAAGCGCACATAGCCCACCCCGCCGGGCCCAAAGGCCCGCCCCGGCGAGAGGGCCACGCCGGTCTGGGCCACGAGTTCTTTGGCAAACTGCAGGTCGTCCAGGGGCAGCCCCGGCGGCAGTCTGGCCCACAGGTACATGCCGGCCTGGGGGAACGGAACCGACCAGCCCTCCTGGGCCAGGGCCGCTACCATGGCCTGGCGGCGGGTGGCCCAGACCTCTGCATCGGCCTGTAGACGCGCCTGGGGTATAGCCAGCGCGGCCATGCCCATGCGCTGGATGCCCAGGTACGGGTTGAAGTCGATGGGGGCTTTGAGGGCTTCCAGGCTGGCCATGGCCTCGGGCTGGCCCAGGGCAAAACCCAGCCGAAAACCGGCCAGGTGGTAGCTCTTGGAGAAGCTAAAAAGCTCCACCACCCGCTCCCGCCCCCCCGGCAGGGCCAGCGGCGAGGGGGTGGGTTTTAGGGCCTGGTCGAGGTAGGGGTTGTCGTGGATGAGCAGCAGGTTGTGGCGGGCGCAGAACTCCAGCGCCTCCGCAAAAAAAGCCTCGGAGGCCAGGGCCGCGGTGGGGTTGTTGGGGTAGTTGAGCAGCACCGCCTTAGCCCGCCGGGCCACCTCCTCCGGCACCGCCCCCAGGTCGGGCAGCAGGTGCTCGCCCAGGGGCATCAGGTAGACCTCGAGGCCCGCCACCTTAGCCGCCCCAAAGTAGGAGGGGTAGGCCACCTCGCACATCAGCAGCACCTCGCCGGGGTCGGCCACGGCCATCAGCAGGTGGGCCAGCCCCTCCTGCGAGCCGATCAGGCTCAGGGCCTCGCGCCGGGGGTCGAGCTCTACCCCATAGCGCCGGAAGTACCAGTCGGTGGCGGCCTCCAGAAACGGCAGCGTGCCCGACTTAAGGCAGTAGCCGTAGGTCGAGGGGTCGTCTATGGCCTCTCTGAGGGCCTGCAAAGCCTCGGGGGGCGGGGGCAGATCAGAGGCCCCAATCGAGAGATCCACCACCTCGAGCCCCCGGGCGCGGGCCTCGGCTTTGGCGCGGTCCATCTCCAGGAAAACCCCTCCTCCGGTGGGGGTGCGGCGGGAACGAAACATACGGCTTCTACCATACCGCACAAGCTGGATGCAGCGCAGATCGGAGCAAGAAGCGCCCAAAAGCAAAGATGTTTCGCAGCACTCAATGCCATAACGGCAAAACGAAGTAGGGTAGAAACGTGCAAAAAACGATACGCACTCCCCTACCCTCCGCTACGCCATTGATGCAATGGTTGGTGGTGCTGGCTATTATCGCCACCATCGCGGTCAATGCCCTGGCCAACATCCTGCCCATCGCGGGCCGCCGCACCGGCGAGATTTCCGATGGCTTTCCCAGCTTCTTTACCCCGGCGGGCTACGTGTTTACCATCTGGGGCCTGATTTACCTGGCCCTGCTGGCCTACGCGGTCTACCAGGCCCTGCCCGCCCAGCGCGACAACCCCCGGCTGGCGGCTACCCGCGGGCTTTTTGTGCTGTCTTGTGGGTTCAACGTGGCCTGGCTGCTCTGCTGGCACTACCTGCTGATTCTGCCCAGCATGGCGATGATGCTGGGCCTGCTCACCACCCTGGTGCTCCTGTACGAACGGCTGGGAATAGGAAAAGAGGCCGTTCCGGCTGCCGAAAGCTGGCTGGCTCGAGTTCCCTTTAGCATCTACCTGGGCTGGATTACCGTTGCGACCGTTGCCAACGCAGTTGCCACGCTGCTCGAGCTGGGCTGGAACGGCGGGGGCATCTCTGGGCAGGTTTGGGCTGCCCTGCTGGTGTTGATTGCAGCAGGCATCGGGTTTGTGTTTGCCCAGACCCGGCGCGACATCCCCTTCAACCTGGTGTTGCTGTGGGCCTTTGTGGGCATCTGGGTAGCCCACGCCTCCGAGCCGGTGGTGGTGTATGGGGTAATCGCAGGACTCTTTGTGGTGGTGGCAGGGCTGGTAAGGGCCTTTTTGCGCCGGTAGCTTTTTACATCCAGTTGGCCCTTGCTTGATTTCAGTCCTCTATCGCTCGAGGACGGCATTTCTAGTTGGCAAAATCTCAGACTTAAAATCCGTTGCCCGCAACTTTCAGCCTCTATCGCTCGAGGACGGCATTTCTAGAGCGCCCCCGGTGCGCCGATGCCCCTGAATGCGTAACTTTCAGTCCTCTATCGCTCGAGGACGGCATTTCTAGCTCCTTGACTGGTTTGCAACGCTGCCTCAGCGTATCGCTTTCAGTCCTCTATCGCTCGAGGACGGCATTTCTAGGCGTTGAAGCGCTCAACAAAATCGCCTGGCCGGAGTCTTTCAGTCCTCTATCGCTCGAGGACGGCATTTCTAGACGTGGTGCGAGCCTTCGCCCTGTTGTCAATAATCTCTTTCAGTCCTCTATCGCTCGAGGACGGCATTTCTAGTTTCGCTGTGTCTACGCTGACCCCGTAGCGCTGCTCTTTCAGTCCTCTATCGCTCGAGGACGGCATTTCTAGCAGAGAGGCATTGCCTGTAACGTCCTGCTCGACGTTCCTTTCAGTCCTCTATCGCTCGAGGACGGCATTTCTAGGGTCAAACCAGCGTTTGGCGTCGAGTGCCTCCGTGCCTTTCAGTCCTCTATCGCTCGAGGACGGCATTTCTAGCTAGAAGCTGCGAGCGGCCATAAGGCGAACCAAAGCCTTTCAGTCCTCTATCGCTCGAGGACGGCATTTCTAGGATTTACAAACGCAAGAATCGCATCGCCCGCTTGTTTCTTTCAGTCCTCTATCGCTCGAGGACGGCATTTCTAGCGTCTTCAACAACGTGGTATGGTGGACTCGGCATATCTTTCAGTCCTCTATCGCTCGAGGACGGCATTTCTAGCGAGCCTGACGACACGCGGCTGCCGCTGCTGGTGCCTTTCAGTCCTCTATCGCTCGAGGACGGCATTTCTAGGGCGTTCAAAACGCCATTATTGATGCCTCTGTAATCCATTTATCAAGGTGCTTTTGCGTGCTATCGACGCCGTATTATTTTACAGCCGAATAGACTCCGCAAATCGAATTTTGGACTAGATGGTCTTTGATTTGCGAGTGGAATAGTTGGTTCGGTAAAGCATCAGATGGCTCCGCCAAAGTTGGGTAGGTTGTAAAGCCATCAAGACTGTGCACAATTCTCGTCGGGCACGCTTTCGCAAATTGGTGGGACTTTGGTGGGAAAAAAGGATTTGCGGCTACAAGACATCACCACAGAAATTTCTGAGTTCACACTCAAGACATTTCCCAACCTGAAAGGTAGGGTCTGGACAGCGCTCAGCTTTAATGAACGCGTTGATATCGCGAATTGCTTGTAGGGTTCGTTTGCGCAATTTGGCATCAAACTCGATAACATATGTTTCACGGGTACGGGTACTATGCCAGAAACCCTTGGGGCTTTTGGTTTTGCGGGTAGCCTCCAGTAACAAGCCATACGCACAAACTTGCATGTGATGCCCCAAGTCGGGTTCTCGAGTACTATCCTTGAATTCCACCGGATAGCTCTCCACTCCCACTGTCACCACCAAATCGGCAATGCCCGTTATCTCTAGCAAATCACTGTGTAAATGCACACTAAACTCTCGCTGTCCTTGGTGCAGGCCATAGCGCTGAAGACTCCGCTGTTTCTCGAGGGCCACTTCCACCTCATGAGCCTCGCGCCCGTACTGCATGCGACGGGTCTCACGCCGGTAAACCGGAGTGCAGCGCTCAAAGAATACAACTCGTGGACAGTAGTGATATTGTCGCAACTCAACCGGGGTAATCATGGGTTCACCTTTTTCCATGCGCCTTCAAATTGCGCCTGCTCAAGCTGAATTACTGTTATAGCCCCGCTATGGTCACCCAGGATTTTGCCCAAGCGAATTTCGAGCTCTTCTCGCGCTGCCTTAGTTAACCTGCCGCTATAAGCACTAAACTGAATTCGATCCAGCCCGTAGTCCTTGCAGGCATCGCTGGCCTTGGCACGAATACGGTCGTCGGTGATGTCGTAGAGCACAAGCACCGGCTTACCAGGTTTACGAGGGTCTTGAATTAGCATGTTTTACCAACTCGCCACATAAACGGGATACTCGCCCTCGTCGCGTAGAAACAAAGCCAGGCTGCGGGCCTGGGCCACCATAATGCTTTTGAGGCGAAACCGCTTGCCTTTGTGTGTATCTCGTGCTTCCAACCGGTTAAGCACCGCTTCGGCTAAGCGTTTGCGAGAGGAGGGCTCGAGCTTTCCGTTTTGGATTTCGGGTCGCCAGCCACGGCCAAGGGTTGCGATAATAGCCCGATCCACCACCGCCGCTCGGAAGCCCTCCACGAAGTCAAGCACAAGGCTGGGTTTACCGGGGCGATCGGTGTGCAAAAAGCCCGCAAAGGGCTCGAGGCCCGCTGTAGAAAGAGCACCTGCAGCCTGTGAGTAGAGGATGCCATAGCCGTAGTTGAGGCAGACATTGACCGGGTCAGTTGCACCTCGCCCCAGACGGCCCGAAAAGCCTAGATCCGGGGGCAGCAAGGCAGCTATCGCGCCCCAATACACCACCCCACCACGCCCCTCAACGCTCAGCAGGAAGTCCCGGGCCTCATCCACAGTGGGGGCCTCGACGCCATCGAGTTCGACCTCGAGGGCTTGCAGCAACGGTATGGCTTCCTCAATTACAGCGTAGGCAGCTGGATCGGCTTCACGGCGGTACTTACCGAAGTAACGCAGCAGGTTAACCTGGTTTCTAAGCCGAGCGCGTACAGCGTGTTTGGCCACCTCGAGACCCTTGCGGTTGGTATAAGCCAGCATCTGGGCCCGTCGGGTGGTTACGGTGCCCACCAGGTATGGGCTGGTGATCTTGGCATAGGGATCTCCCAAACCATCTAGTAGGTCAATTTGAACGCCAAACTTGGCGCAGGCCCGGATGGCCTCCATCGAGATACTCACCGCCGTTGTCACCACCGAGAGGGTCTCGAGGTCGCGCAGGGCTACCTCCCGCAGCGGTTGCCCCTCCACACGAAACTGCAACCGCTCCGATTTGAGACCAATAAAGGTGCCCCGCTCTTCGATGATTAGGTTCATGGTTCATCCTTAGTCGTCCAGCCGTCCCCACGAGTCTTCTCGTACCTCAGGAACCTTCCACTCCATCCCGAGTTCTGCACTATATGGTAGGTCGGCGACGAAAAGCTTTAGGGTCTCGCTCCAACACACATGCTCCCGCAGTCCCGCCGTGATCCAGCGCGGGGCATTCACCAGCAGGCTGCTGGCCTCGATGGGGGAAACCTTAAGGGTTTCTTCGTACTCCTGCTGAAAGCATTTGGGCAATACCTGAATGCCGTCAAACAGGTCGTCAAACTTCTGCTCGAGGGTCTCGTCTTGGGCAAAGGCTTTAAGGGTATTGACGGCGACCGCTCTGAACTCCTTGGCGCTGCGCTGCACTTCATCACGGAAAAGACTTAAGAGTGGTTCTTTGTACACCTGGTCCAGCCAGCCTGATATCATCAGGTCGTCCAATTCGGCACCCACATTGGCCTCGAGTTGTTCCAGCCCCCGCTGCACAAGCTCATCGTTGTAGACCCGCTGGCCTTCACGAGGCTGGGTCAAAACGGTGACCGGCACGATGCCGTTTTCACCCTTCTTGCCTCTGCGATTAACCCGTCCGAAGCGCTGTACCAAGGCCTCGAGGGGCGCAGGCTCACTAAAGATGCGGTCAAAGTCTAGGTCTAGCGAAACCTCGATAACCTGGGTCGCCACTACCACAATGGGGTCTTGGGTATCTCGGCTGGCATCGAGGCGGGTCTGGATGACCTGCTCTTTGGCAAGGCGGTCACGCCCGGTAAAGCGGCTGTGCAGCAGCAAGACCTTCTCGGGGGCAAGCTGGGTCTTAAGGGTTTGCCAAACCGCTTGCGCCTTCTTGACCGTGTTGCAAGCGACGAGAACGCTACGTCCCGCCTCTACCTCATCCACGATTCGTTTCTGGGCTTCTGGGCTCTCCATGTCGGCCTCGAGTAGCTCAAGCCGATGCCGCCTGGAAGCCTGGAATAGCTCGGCGTCCGGGGGCAAGGCCTTCACCCCCAAGCATTGCTCAAGTTCCTCCCGTAACCAGGTCGGCATGGTGGCCGTCATGGCACACACCCGCACGTCGAAGTCGCGGCGCAGGGCCTCGGTGAGGGCCAAAAACATCCCCAGTCGGGTCGGCTCGTAGGCGTGGATCTCGTCGAGGACAAGACTTGAGCCAGCCAGCATGGTCAGCAGGCCCTCGTAGCCAGGGAGGCGGTACATGGCCTTGAGCATCTGGTAAGGGGTCAGTACCGCCACAGCGGGCTGGTGCAAGCGGTTGAAGTCGTTCTGACGACGGACGTTTTGGGTAAGCTCCTCCAGGTCTTCAGCGTCTTCTTTTTGCTGCCGGTACAACACCTGTAGCGCGCGGCTATGCAAAATGGCTACACCGTCGGCAGGTTGGAGGTCGCGCTCGAGGCGCTCTTTCATGGCGTTTAGGCTGGCCTGATAAGGCAGCGCATAAATCAACCGCCTTGGGGCTTGAGTCTGCTGTTTGGCTGCCCAGCCCAGTGCAGCCTCGGTCTTGCCGCTACCCGTGGGGGCGCTGAAAATCAGGTTACCCTCACGTTGGGCAGCAATCTGGTGTGCTCTAGGTTGAATCTCTTTTTGCTCTCGAGCCGAGATTTGTGCGGTGATCTGCGCGAGACTTGGCAGCCGCAGAACCGAGGGGGTGGGGGCGTGGGCGCTCGCCATCCGGTCGGACTGGGTGATGATCCCGCGCAGCAGAATGTGCAGGCGGCGCTCGGCCTGGAGTTGCGCGAATTCCGGCTCGTGGGGATAGGGCTCATCCAGTGGATAAACGTTGGCGTAGAGTTTGATACCCGTTTCGAGTGCCTCCGCCGCCTGCTTGGGAAACCGGTTGAGGTCTATCTGAAAGGTTTTCTGCTGCACACCGAGTCGGGCCAGATCATAGCGATCTACCCAGTTGTTGGGAACTTGCTCGAGCCAGTCTTTCAGCCACTCGATGGCTCGAGGCTCGAACTCTTTCAGCAAATCCGCGCCGCTCGAGTCCTGGTACAAGGTTTTGATAACCGCGCTATCGCGGTGGTGGGAGATCACCCCAAGCGCGATCAGGCGAGTCTCGTTCGGCTCGGCGACCCAGGGCAGAAAGGCCAGTGACAGCACCTCATGGCGGTGTGGGTATTTCTGACCACCACCATTGAGCCGTGCCTGAAAACCGCTGGCGGCTTTGCCAAAGTCGTGAATCACCGCCGACCAAAACGCGATGTGCCAGAACTCGGAAAAGCCCGCTATTTGCGGCAGTTGCGGCGAACGGCAAGAAAGAGCTGCCAGACGCTCCACCACGCGCTGGGTGTGCTGTTCAAGGGTCTCGGGCTTTCCCCCCCAACCCAGCTTAGCGCTCTTGGCGAGCAGATCAAAGGGCTGCGCTGGGTTCAAGAGTCTCACTCTCCTCGCCCAACAGGCTGTGCCAGACCAGGATACGCTGCCGTTCGCGGTGAACGGGGCTGGTGGGGTCTACCCAAAGGGCCTCGTCCGTACCGCTGACCATGATTACCTCGCTCAGAGGTTCCTGCTGCCCTGGCTTAGGGTGAAACAGTCGGCTATTAAGCACCACGTACCTGGCCCAGCGTACCTCACGGCGATTGTCAGGGTTGATCCAGCGTGGCATCAGGATGCCCTGACCCACCCGTACCCTAGGGCGGTACGACCACGGCAGTAGGGTGTGCTCGTAGTAGCCGGTATCGCGTTGCTCGAGGTCTATCAGCTCCACGCTGCGATAACTGGCAAGGTCTTGTGAACGACCCAGCAAAACGGGGTAGCGAGGCTCAAGGAAGGCCCTGCGCCAAGCCTCGAGGTCTGGTGTTTGCAAATACAGGGTAAGACGTGGGGAGAAGAACAGCTCGCGTGAGGTGGGGGTCATGCCCGCGACAATGTTGGGTGGATAGGGGTAATCTTTTGCGATCCGTTGGCGCTCGTCCACTGAGATTAGCCAGGTATGCTCATAGTCATCCACGCTGCCCCGATGGGTGAAGACATAGGCGAAGCGGAAGGTATTGGGCTCGGGATACTCCCCTAGCGCACTGGCAACATGTCCATAAATTGTGGCGGGCGGGGGCATGGGCAGCGACGGCTGCCGACCCACCAGGAAGTGGGGGTAACGGAACGAGGTGGTGGTGCCCTCGAGTTCGATCTTGAGGACACGCATGGCCTACTCCAGCCAGTGGTGGTTGGCGGGGTTTTGCACGTCGTTGGCGAGCTGGGTCAGCACCGCCCTGGGGTGGTCGAGTCGAAAGCTCACGCCCAGTTCCTCGAGAGTGGCCTTGAGCCTAGCCCGCTGCTCATCGTGGAAACCCTGTACCCAGCCCACGTACAAATCGCTCAACCGCGAGTCACGCCAGACCTGCAAGGCTTCCTTCAAAGCTTCAACGTGAACTTTCGGACGGCCCTTCTCGTCGGCCCCAACCACGTAGTGCAGCGGGTTATTGCCGCCTTTGAACACCGCCGCGATCAGGACGGCAGGCGTCACATCGGTGTAGTGGATGGCTTGCTTAGCACCACCCTCGAGGTGTGCTAGGCCCTTGAGGAGGGCTGCGATACGCTTTGCGCGTTCTTCTATTGGCAGGCGGAATTCTTTGTTCGCTTCGTCGTGTTCCAGCCCCTTATCTTTAGCGGCCTGAATACGCACTTCGTCGAGGTTGCGTGAGCCGCTTTGATCGCGGTAGCTAAAGGTGCCTGCCCGGTTCAAATCCAGTGAAAAAAGACCCTTAAGCGTGGCACGATAAAACTGGTGGACATGCGGCACAGGGTCACCTTCGTGGCGGCTCATGGTGCCAAAATCCT
Source organism: Meiothermus cerbereus (assembly GCF_051297115.1). Lineage (GTDB taxonomy): Bacteria > Deinococcota > Deinococci > Deinococcales > Thermaceae > Meiothermus > Meiothermus cerbereus_A. Next base: position 2,132 of record NZ_JBEVAL010000030.1, on the reverse strand, counting down.
TGACGATGCTCACAGGGGCAATGGAGACCAAAGTGCTCATGCGAAAAGGCGATGTGCGGGTGATGCTGGTCTTGGTTTCTGTCTCACCTTCACGCGAAGCATCCCCAGCTTTGGTTTCTCTGGCGCTGGTTTTTTTGGACTCGGCCCGCATATAGCCAAAAAGATCATCGTCCCAATACTCAAGCGGATTGGCATCGGTATAAGCCACCTTATTCTCTCGAAAAACAGGGGCCGTATGGGCAGCCCAGTCCTCTTGCTGCTCGAGGGAGCTGCGCAGCCAAAACCTAAAAGACTGCGCCGAGACATAGGGCAAGGCTCCATCTTTGGTACGAATCAGCTTCACACCCACTTCGTTGTCGTAGTCAGCATCGTAGGCACGGTTGGCGTTGTTGAGGGCCGAGGCAGGTGCATCCAGCATCAAAATTCCAGCGATAAAGGCCATGTTTATTCCTCCTCCTCTTCTTTTGGTAGGTCTTCGAGCACTTCCTTGTTGTTATCAAACCACTGCTTGTCAAACAGAGTCTCGATAACTCGAATCCGGGTCAAATCCCAGGCTAAGCCGAAATCGGCTCGAGCCAGCTCATCACCCTCCTCAAAAATCTCCAAAAATTCATCGAACCTTACCGCTGGCTCAAGGCCCTCCCTAAGCCGTCGCATCCCCATCTGAATCAAGAGCTGCCGAACCTCAAAGGGTTTTCGGGCAGTATAAATGCGTCGAAACAACCGACGGTCGTTATCATCCTTGACCGCATCTGCTAGACGGTCGGCAAGGGTTCGAATGGCTTGAATGCGGTTCTGCTCCATTCCTAAAACCTCCCTTAGAAACAACTCGAGCAAATCCCACAAAGCTGCAGGGTGTGGGGTGGATACGGTATGCGCTGCTGCGTTTTCACCTTTTGATTGCTTGACTCGCTTTTTTCCTTCAACAGGCTTCGCACCCTTGAGTTGGGAAACAATGGGCCTCAGAAAAAAACGTCGAACGAACTTTGCAGAGCCTTGGGGTAAGTCGAATATCGCCTCATAGACATCATTGCGCCTCGCATACTGAGCATCCTTATCTTTACCATCGGCCTCGCGCCAAGCGCTTGAGACCAAACGGTTCCAGGCCTCGCGGTACTTAATACCTTGAGCTTTCCGCACGAAGCTCAGGGCGGGCAGCTCGAGGGTGTAGATGGTTAGCTCTGGCCCCTGACCGCTGTTGCTGGCGTGGTAGATGATAGCACTGCCGGTGTACTCAAGGTCGGAGTCTTTGCTACGATTGTGAAGCTCTTCAATATTTATTAGCTGTTCAATTAACCGTGAACGAGGCCCACTCCAGCCTGAGCATTTTTTCCCAGAAGCCTCCGAAAGTTGCACCCGTTTGCGAATCTCTGGCTGCCACTGCCTCACTAAGAGCATCAATAGCTTAGGGTCATCGGCGGCCACCACCATCAGCCGCCCACCCACCAGCGGGCAGGCTACGGAGAGCCCTTGCAGTGCGGTTATTCCCAGTCCACTGATAGGCAGTTGAGGTTGTCCGTCTGGGAAGAAGTTCGAGGGTTCGCGCCCCGTGAGCATCGGCACGAAATCGCGGGCGACCAATTGCTGGGCTGGGCGTTGGAAGTAGCTGCAGTTAAGCGCCCCGAGGGTGGTCGGGTTCTTGAAGCTTTCGAGGATGCTCTTGGCGACCTGGCGTTTCTTGCTTGCCTCGAAACTGGGGTTGATGAAATTGCTGGTGAAAGCAACCGCGATCCAGCCCGTCATCTCCTTGGTAAAGTAGGCCTTCTCGGCCCACTCGACAAAGCGCTCGAGGTCAGCCCCCGTCACCTCTTCGGGGTTGCGTTTCTGTGCGAACACGGTCAGACCCGCCACGCCCATGTCTATCAGCGGGTGACCCGTCCAGCACAGCCCAGCAGATGCGTCTCTCTCGTAGCTCATGCTCTCCCCCCAATCCGATACCTTCCTGCCCCAAAGTGTGCCCACTTACCCACCCCCACCAGTTCCCCAAAACGTAGCAGGGTGGAAAATGTCCGTAAATCACCGCGGTAGGTTACATGTCCTATCAGCCCATTCATAATTACAGGCTGCTTACCTTTTCCCCACATTCCGCACCCCCCTTCACTCCAGCAGGTAATATCGCTCCACCCCCAGCA
>NZ_JBEVAL010000029.1:0-33729 GCF_051297115.1 Meiothermus cerbereus | reverse complement strand
TTGTGCTTGCCGGAGAAGATGAGGGCGGCCAGTATCCAGATGGTGAGGACGACGCTGGCGGGGGTCTTGCTCTGGGGGTCGTCCTTATGTCCGAGGACTTTGAGCAGATCGTCTATAATGCAGAAGGCCACTAGAACAGTCCAGTTCATAGTGGCCTTAGTTTTTGCTTTCTAGCTCGGAATGTCTAGGTGGCAACTTGAGTTATTTTACCGAAGCCTATGGGGGGTTTTGTGGCTTTGGGCAGGCTGCCGAATGGGGCAATGTCTAAAAAGTCATGGTTTGTATGAGTCTAGCTCGTATACTTGGTGGGTATGGCATTTTCCCAAGTTGAAGTGTTGCCCAACGGCCTGAGGTTGGCGGTGGAAGAACGCCCCTGGACACCTGGAGTCGCTTTGCAGTTGCTGCTACCGGTGGGCGCGGTGAACGACCCCGAAGGCATGGAGGGCGCGGCCAGCCTGCTGGAGGGCTGGCTATGGAAAGGGGCCGGTAGCCGGGATGCGCGGGCCCTGGCCGATGCTTTTGACGAGCTGGGGGTGCGCCGTGGCAGCAGCAGTGCCCTCGAGCACACCACCTTTGCGGCGCAGTTTTTGGCCGACAAGCTGGAGGCGGTGCTCTCGCTCTTTGCCGACCTGCTGATGCGGCCTCACCTGCCCACTGAGGCCCTCGAGGCCGTGCGGCAGATTGCCCTGCAGGAACTGGCCTCGCTGGAAGACCAGCCCCCCAAGAAGATGTTTTCGGCCCTGCGCCGGGCGGTATTTGCCAGCAACCACGGGCGAAACCCCAGCGGCAACAAAGCCCATCTGGAAACCATGACTGCCGAAGCCTTGCGAGAAGACTTTGCCCGCCGTTATACGCCCCAGGGCGCTATTGTGGCCCTGGTGGGCGGAATTAGTTTCGAGCAGGCCAAAGAAGCTATGCAGAACGCCCTTGGCGACTGGAGCGGTTCTGGGGCGGGTTATCCCCCCGTCGAACTTACACCCCCCCGTGCCATTCACCTCGAGCAGGACACCGCCCAGGTGCAGATTGGCCTGATCTACCCCGACGTTACCATCGACCACCCCGAGTTTTACAGCGCCCGGCTGGCCTCGCAGGTGCTCTCCGGGGGCAGCAGCAGCCGCCTGTTTACCGAGGTGCGGGAAAAGCGCGGCCTGGTCTACTCGGTGTATGCTGCTCCCAACGGGGTCAAGGGCTACAGCTACCTGACCGCCTACGCCGGCACCACCCCCGAGCGGGCCGACGAGACCCTGCGGGTGATGCAGGCCGAGATCGCCCGGCTTTCGGAAGGCGTGCGGGAGGACGAGCTGATCCGCACCAAGATAGGCTTGCGGGCCGCCCTGGTGATGCAGGATGAATCGTCGCGCTCGAGGGCCGCCAGCATCGCCCGCGATCTCTATATGCTGGGCCGGGTTCGCACCCTGGACGAGATCGAGGCCCAGATTGCAGCGGTGGATGTGGAGCGCATCAACCGCCACCTGGCTTCGCACCCCTACCAGAACCCCTGGATCGCGACCCTGGGGCCACGCAAGCTGGCAGGTGTGGAGTAAAGCCAGGCGCAGCAGGGCAAAAAGTCCTGTTTGTGCTTCCATGCCACCTGGTTTGCGTGATGCCTGGCCCATCGAGCTTGATATGGGTATATCCGGAGCATTCAAAGCCAGCCTGTGAACGACAACAGTGTTGATGTCCAGATGCGAGCCGAGAAGATTTCTTACTGTGGAGCAGCCATGACCCTAACCCGACCGACCTTCAAACAAACCACCCTCGAGAACGGGCTCACCGTAATCGCCGAGATTAACCCTGAGGCCAAGAGCGTGGCCCTGGGCTACTTCTGCAAGACCGGCAGCCGCGACGAAACCCCCGAGATTTCCGGTGTTTCGCACTTTCTGGAGCACATGCTGTTCAAAGGCACGGCCAGACGCGATAGCCTGGAGGTCAACCTCGAGTTCGACCAGATGGGGGCACAGTACAACGCCTTTACTTCGGAGGAGAACACCGTCTACTACGGGGCCGTGCTCCCTGAGTTTGCCCCCAGGCTTTTGGCGTTGTGGACCGACCTGATGCGTCCGGCCCTGCGCCAGCAGGACTTCGACACCGAGAAAAAGGTAATTCTGGAGGAAATTGCCCTCTATCAGGACCGGCCCAACGTGATGCTCTTTGACTGGGGACGGGCGCGCTATTTTGCTGGGCACCCGCTGGGCAACAGCGTGCTGGGCACAGCCCAATCGATATCGGCCCTGACCCGCGACCAGATGGCGGCCTACCAGGCCCAGCGGTATGCGCCCGGCAACCTGGTGCTGGTCCTGGCGGGCAAGGTGGACTGGGAACGCACCCTGGAGCAGGTTGCCGAGTTAACCGCATCCTGGGCCAGAGGCCAGGCCGAGCGTGCCTACCCTGCGCTTAACCCTGCTGTGGGCGAACTGCGCGAGCCCTACCCCAAGGCCACCCAGACCTACCTGGCGGTTTTTGCGCCGGGGGTCTCGGCCCAGGATCCGCGCCGTTATGCGGCCCACATTCTGGCCAACATCCTGGGTGAGGAGGGCAACAGCCGCCTGCACTGGGCCCTTAGCGATAAAGGGCTGGTGGAGTCGGTGGGGGCTGGGATAGACGAGGCCGACCAGGCTGGTTTCTATTACGTTTATGCCCAGACCGACCCGGCCAACGAGGAGACCGTCAAGGCCGTGGTGCGCGAAGAACTCGAGCGCCTCGAGCGCTTCGGGGTGCGCCAGGAGGAGCTCGAGCGGGCCAAAAACAAGCTGGCTACCGCGCTGGTATTTGCGGGCGAGACCCCCATGCAGCGCCTGATGAGCGTGGGCATCAACTACGTCTATAACCAGACTTACGAACCCTTGAGTGAGGTAGCCCGCAAGGTCGAGGCTGTCACCTTAGCCGATGTAAACGGTCTTCTAGAGTCGCGGCCCTTCAACCAGAGCTTTTTCTACAGCCTGGTGCCTGCCTGAGGGCGCTTGCTGCCCCGGGAGGTCGAGCGGAACACCAGGCTGCCGGAGCATTTCTTGAGGAAATATAAACGCATTTTTTAAGACCCCGGCCCTATCATGCGGGGGTGAAGGGGTGGTTTTTGCTGATTGGCCTGGTGTGGGGTGGGGCCCTGGCCCAGAGCGCACTGGAGCTCGAGGTACTTCAACGCACCAACCAGGTGCGGCTCGAGCGCGGTCTGCGACCCTTACAGTGGGACGCGCTGGCCTATAAAGCCGCGCGGGGCCATGCCCAGGACATGCTGCGGCGCAATTTTTTCGCCCACCAGAACCCCGAGGGCCTGGGGGCCGCCGAGCGGATGCGGGCTGCCGGGGTGCTGGAGGTTGTGGTGGGGGAGAACCTGGCCGGCTTCGAGGGTTACCCTGATGCCGAAATCCCTCAGCGGGCGCTTTCTGGCTGGATGAACAGTCCCGGCCACCGGGCCAACCTGCTCAAGCCCGGGTTCACCCACCTGGGGGTGGCTCTGGTGCGCCAGGGGCGTCGGGTGATGGTGGTGCAGAACTTTATCGGGCGGCCCTTCGATCCCCAGGTGCGCCTGACCCCCGCCCTGGCCGAGCGCACGGTGCTGGTGCTTTCCGGAACGGCTTCCGGCACACTCGGGGTGTTTGTGGGCAACAACCTCTATGCCCGGCTCAGTCCGCCTGTCAATGCCCGCCTCGAGCTGCCCCCCAAAGCCGAGGTGAGCTTTGCGCTTTTTGACGGCCAGACCTGGTGGGCCACCCGGAGCGGCCAGCGGGGCTTGCGCCTCGAGCAAGCCCTCGAGCACAGCACCGTACCCGGCCAGCAGGTCATCCTCAACCTTCCAGCAGGCAGCTTCACCCTGGCGGTGGGTTCGCAGCCGCGCTTCTGGCAAAACGTCTCGGGGCCGGTGCGCCTCGAGCTAACCCTCTCCAGCACGCTGGAAGTGCTGTGGCTGGGCCTGCGCCAGGGCAACAGCATCAGCTACAGCCACCGGATTCCCCTAGAGCCCTAGGTTTCCTCACCTGGGCCAGAGGTCTTTTGCGGGCCACCGGCTGGATCTTCTCCAGGTTCTGCCGGCCCTGTAGGCGGGCCCAACTGAACGCCATCTCGACCACCGCCTGCAAGCGCACCTCTAGCGGCAAAGCCTGCCAGCGCTCTTTTTCCGAGGGAACCTCGTCGAAGCGGTATTTGCGGGCAACGGGCTTCATAGCTCCTCGATATCGCACAGGTCAATGCTGCGTCCAAAAGCCTTTTTCAGGGCGATAAAGTCTTCTCGCGCGACCATGCGCAAGGTGGTTTTCTCCACCTGGTAAGCCTGACTGCGGGCGTAGGCCTGATCAAAATCCGGCCCGCTCATCAGCACCAGATCGATCAGGTTGGGTTCGTAGCCAAGCTGAACCACCCCAGGGGTGCTCAAATCTTCCAACGAAAGTCCCAGGTCGTCGCCCGCAAAAAAGTCTTTGATGGCCTTTAGAAGCAAAGGTGCTTCGCGCTGGTCTACCCAGAGATCCAGGTCTTTGGTGTAGCGAGGCACTCCCAAGAAGGCCAGGGCGTATCCGCCAATAATCATCGAGCGGGCTCCTTGAGCATTCAGGCCTCGGATGAACTCGAGCATCTCGTGAGTCATGGGTTCCCCAGTGCCTACGACTTCTTATAGCTTAGCCTATGCTAGTATCCTCGAATGGGGCGCAGCCCGCCCCGAAAGGGGATTGTTCCGGTGGAAGCTCGAGTCCTCCTCGCCATTGGCCTTACCATCCTGCCCTGGGCCTCGGCTTTTGCCGGGATTCGGGCCGGGCTTCAGGACTACAGCCCAGGCCACCTTACCCTGCTGCGCTTTCTGGTGGCCTCGGCAGTAATGGTGGTGTATGCCCTGCTGGTGCGGATGCCCCTGCCCGAGCGGCGCGACTGGCTGCCCATCTTTGGCCTGGGGTTTCTGGGCATCACGGTTTACCACACCGCCCTCAATTTTGGTCAGGTGAGCGTGAAAGCCGGGCCGGCGGCCCTCTTGATAGCGGTGGGGCCGGTGTTTGTGGCCCTGATGTCGTACTTTTTTCTGCGTGAGCGGCTTTCGGCCTGGGGCTGGCTGGGCATTGCAGTGGCCTTTGCGGGGGTGGCCTTAATTGCGGTGGGGAACCACCCCGGCAGCTTTCAGCTGGAGCCGGGCGCTATGCTCATTGTGCTGTCGGCCTTTGTGACCTCGGTGTATTTTGTGTTTCAGCGCCGCCTGGTCAAAAAGTACAACCCCCTCAACTTCACGGCCTACACCATCTGGGCTGGGACGCTACCCCTGCTGGTGTTCTGGCCGGGGCTGTGGCCCGAGATACAGTCGGCTTCGGCTGCCGCAACCTGGAGCGTGGTCTACCTGGGGGTAGTGCCCGGCGGCCTCTCGTACCTGACCTGGAACTATGCCCTGAGCCGGGCTCCTGCCTCGCGGGTGACCAGTTTCCTATACCTCTCGCCGGTAGCAGCTACCCTGATTGCCTACCTCTGGCTGGGGGAAGTGCCGGGTGTGCTGGCTTTGCTGGGCGGGGGTGTTGCCCTGGTGGGTGTCGTTATCGTGAACACCCTGGGGAAGGTGGTGCGGGCCAGCCCTGCTTCACCTTAGCTGTGTTCATTCAAGCAGGTCAGGTATGAACCCCACCGCAATTTTGTAGATTTGGGTATGAATGCTGTCCCAAATGGCTTTTTGCCTTTGTGTTGCAAAGACAACGACAAAAACCGACCCGAAGTTTCCATCGTTCCAGCTTTCTGCCGGTACAATCATCTGGATATATGCCCGAGATTCTCCCCATCCGCCTGTATGGCGACCCCGTCCTGAAGAAAAAAGCCCAGCCGGTACAGGACTTTAGCGGCATCCCAGCCCTGGCCGAGAACATGCTCGAGACCATGTTTGAAGCCCGCGGGGTAGGGCTGGCCGCCCCGCAGGTGGGCCTCAGCCAGCGGCTGTTTGTGGCTGCCGAGTACCAGGACGACCCAGAAGAAGGCCCCGAGGCCGACCTCAAGACCCGCGTCAAAGAGCTTTATGTGATGGTGAACCCCGTCATCACCTACCGCGCGGGCCAGCAGTCCATCCTCGAGGGCTGCCTTTCCTTGCCGGGCCTGTACGCCGAAGGGGCCCAGCGCGACCTACAGGTGCGGGTCGAGTACCAGGACCATAAAGGCGAAAAAAAGGCGCTCGAGGCCGAGGGTTACCTGGCGGTGGTCCTCCAGCACGAGATTGATCACCTCGATGGCATCTTCTTCTTCCAGCGCATGTTCTTTGCCGACCGGCAGAAATTCCTAGAAGAGCACCGGGAAGACCTGGCCGAGTTCCAGCGCCAGGCCAAGGCCTTTTTGCGCGAAGAAGCCCTGCGCCAGTCAGGGAAGCACAAATAGCGGGGGTAGCGTGAAGGCTGTTTTTTGTGCGAAGGGTGTCGGATGACCGAGACAGAGCCCAAAAGCCCTCAACCCCAGCGCCGCAGGGTGGCCTTTTTTGGCTCGCCGGCCTGGGCGGTGCCGGTTTTGCAGGCCCTGCACCCGCTGCACGAAGTGGTGCTGGTGGTTACCCAGCCCGATAAGCCCGCCGGACGGGGTTTGCACCTGACCCCCTGCCCGGTGGCGCAGTGGGCAGAGTCCCAGGGCCTGCGGGTCGAAAAGCCCGCCAGGTTACGCAAGAACGCTCTGTTTATGGAGCTTTTGCGGGGGCTGAAGCTGGAGGTGGCGGTTACGGCGGCCTACGGCAAAATCCTGCCTGCCGAACTGCTGGAAATCCCCCGGTTTGGCTTCCTTAATCTGCACCCCTCCGACCTGCCCAGGTACCGCGGCCCCGCGCCGGTGCAGTGGACGCTCATCAACGGCGAGCTCGAGACCGCCGTCTGCATCATGCAGACCGACGCAGGCATGGACACCGGCCCGGTGGTGGCGAGGTGGCGCACCGCCATCGAGCCCGATGAGACCGCGCTGGAGCTTTCCAACCGCCTGCGCGACAAAGGCATCGAGCTGCTCTTGCAAGCCCTGGCCGACCTCGAGCGCCTCCAGCCCACCCCCCAGCCTGCCCAGGGCACCCACGCCCCCATGCTGCAAAAAGACGATGGCAAGGTGGTTTGGGAGCGTACCGCGGTGGCTATTTACAACCGCCACCGGGGGGTACAGCCCTGGCCGGGAAGCTGGTTTCTTCATCAGGGTAAGCGGGTGAAAGTCTTGCGTATGAGGTTGGCGGAGCCTGCCACCGGCCCTTCCCATCCTCCTGGAACAGTGGTGCACATTGCCCACGAGCTGGTGGTCGCTACCGCAGAGGGGCAGGTGGGCCTCCTGGAGCTTCAGCCCGAAGGCAAAAAACCCATGCCTGCCGCCGACTGGGCCCGGGGCGCCCGCCTGCGGGAGGGCGATCGCCTGGGTTGACCCGACTTTTGGCGGCAGCCTATCGCGGTCTTCGCTATTTTTGCCGCTGCTACCAGCGGCAAAAAATAAGCCTCGAACAGTACTTGTTACGATCGTGATGGTGCCATTCTCTCTGAAGACCGCTCTATCTGAAAACCGCTCGATATTTCATAATGTGGCCTAGCCCATGAGCACCACGGATAAGGTGAAGCTGGCCGGACGCTACAGGCTCGAGGCCCTCCTGGGCGAGGGGGGGATGGCCGAGGTCTGGCGGGCCACCGACCTTCGCATGGATCGCCCGGTGGCGGTCAAAATTCTGCACACTTACCTGCACCCCAGCGAGCGCAGCCGCTTTTTTCGTGAAGTGAAGGCCCTGTCCAAGCTCTCCCACCCCGGCGTGGTGCAGGTTTTCGATCTGGGCGAGGAGGAAGGCCGCACCTATTTTGTGATGGAGCTGGTGGAGGGTGGCAGCTACGACCGCATCGGCCCTTTTGAAGACGGCATGGAGGGCCTGCGCCTGCTTACCGCCTCGGCGCGGGTGCTCGAGGCCCTGCAACACCTGCACCAGCGCGGCGTGATCCACCGCGACCTTACCCCCCGCAACATCCTGGTGACGCCCGAAGGCCAGCCCAAGGTGATGGACTTTGGCCTGGCCTACCTGATGCAGGAAAGCCGCCACTTCACCCGCACCGGCATCACCGTGGGCACGCCAGAGTACATGGCCCCCGAGCAGGCCAAAGGCCTGGCCCTGACCCCCCAGGCCGACCTGTACAGCTTTGGGGCGGTGCTCTACCGCACCTTCACCGGCAAACCCCTGTTCGAGGGCGAAAACGACCAGTCGGTGCTTTACCAGCACGTTTACGAGCCCCCCAAGCCGCCCCAGAGCCTTAATCCGGCCATTCCTGCCGAGGTTTCAAGCCTGATTGAGTCGCTGCTGCAAAAATCCCCCGGCGAGCGCCCGGCCAACGCCGCCACCGCCCACGCGGTGCTGGAAGAGACCCTGCGCCGTTACCGCGAGAGCCTTTCGGCCACCCCGCGGGCGGGGGCCAGCCGCAGCGGGCACTACCCCACCGGCCCCGCAAGGCCCGAAAAGCTAGAACTACAGGGCATCCACGACCTCTCGGGCGAGGTGGCCTGGCCCGGTGAGCTGGTGGCCCGCGAAGGCAGCCTGTGGGTGGGGGCGGGGCAGGGCATCGCCCGCCTGGACCTGACCGACGGCTCGGTGTACCGCCAGCGCCTGGGCGACGAGGTCTCGGCCCCCCCGGTGGTGGCCGACGAGCGGGTGTACGTGGCGGCCTGGGATGGCCGCCTGACCGGGATGTCGCTCTCCGGGCGGCCCATCCTGAGCTTTCCCACCCGCGCCGAGATTACCGCCGCCCCCTTGATTGCCGAACTGATCTACCTGGCCGGACGCGACGGCTTTCTGTATGCCCTGGATGCCAGCGGCACCCTGCGCTGGGGCTTCCAGGCCGGCAGCGAGCTTTCGGCCTCGCCCACGCTCTACCGAGGTCTCTTGTTTGCCGCCAGCGAGGGCGGCTGGCTTTTCGCCCTCGACCCCCAAAGCGGGCACCTGCGCTACAAGGTGGAGGCCGGGGCCGTCCACACGGCCATGCCAGCCCGTGGGGGCCTGCTTTTTATCCCTACCTGGGCGGGCGAGATCCACGCCTTCGACCCCCTTACCCGTGAGGTGCAGTGGAGCTTCGACCTCGAGGGCGAACTCTGGGGCGCGCCGGCTTTAGATGAGCGGTATCTTTACGCAGCCAGCTGGGCCGGAAGGCTTTATGCCCTGAACCAGAAAACCGGCGACGAAGTATGGACGCTCGAGGTGGGCAAGGTTACGGCGGGGCTGTCCATTGCCCACGGGGTGCTGTACCTGGGCACCGAGGAAGGCCGGGTGCTGGGGGTGGATACAAGGAGCGGACGGTTCTTATTCGAGGCCAGTGGCCTGGGCCCCATCCAGGTGCCGCCGCTGCCCTACCGGGGGGCGCTTTTTGTGGCGACGCTGGCGGGGAAGCTGTATCGGTTTGCTTGATGCCGTGGTGGATTGGAAAGCGTCGTTATGAAAAGCTAATCTTGAAAGTCCAGCGCGGTACAGCAGATGCCAACATACACTTCGATGAACTTTTCGTGCTTCCCGCAATTTGTGAGAATCGTTCTGATGCCAACTTTCGATAGATAATCTTCATTCGCAGCTGAAGAAAGGCATTTGCTTCGCTCATTCCCTCACCCCCAGCCCCTCTCCCTGTGGGAGAGGGGAGTTGGGAGAAGGGTTGGGATGAGGGGTATTTAGGCAACAAAAAGTCAAATTTGGTATGAGATGCGCTTGTTTGAGCATATCGCGGCCTTGGCTTGAAACCTGGAGACCTGCCAGTCTTTGAGTAGACTATTCAAACTGTGTCCCTGCGCCTGACCGACGAACAACAAGCCATTGTGGCCCACAACGAGGGGCCTGCTTTGGTGTTTGCGGTGGCGGGGGCGGGCAAGACCACCGCGCTGGTGCACCGCCTCGAGCGCCTGGTGCGGGAGCGGGTCTTTGAACCGCGCAGGATTCTGGCGACCTCCTTTAGCCGCATGGCGGTGGACGACCTCAAGCGGGCCCTTGCGCGCTGGCCGCACACCCAGGGCGTGCGGGTCTCGACCCTGCATGCGCTGGGTTACCGCATCGTGCGGAAGGCCGCCTCGGAAGGGCTTTTGAAGCTGGCTGAGGGCAAGGAAGAAGGCGCTGAGCAGGCCCTCTTGCAGCGCACCCTGCGGCGGGCGCGGGAACTCAAACTGCCCTGGGTGCAGGAGCTTGAGAACCTCGAGCCCGAAGACTTTTTGAGCTATGTGGGGGCCTGCAAGGGCAACCTGCAGTACGCCGATCTGAAGGGGGCCGGGCTGCCGCCCGAGGCCCTCAAAGTTGCCTCGCAGGCTGGAGCGCCGCAAGAGCTAGAATGGTATTTGGAGCTGTACAGGCTGCTGGAGCAGGTGCGCCGGGAGGAGGGCCTGCTCACTTTCGACGACATGCTCATGACCGGCTGGGAGGTGCTGGTGCGCCATCCGGGCATCCTGCACACCGTGCAAAAAGCTTTCCAGGCGGTGCTGGTGGACGAGTTTCAGGATGTGAACCTGGCCCAGTCGGAGATGCTCGACCTGATCACCCGGCCCCACCGCAACTACATGGCGGTGGGCGACGACGACCAGACCATCTACGAGTGGCGGGGGGCTAGCCCGCGCTTCATCCTCGAGTTCGCCCAGCGCTATGGGGCGCAAAAATACCTGATCCGCGACACCTTCCGCTGCCCCGCGCCGCAGGTGGTGCTGGCCGGACGGGTCATCGCGCAAAACCAGAGCCGTGAGCCCAAGCGCCTGAGCCTGACCCGGGGTTTTGACGGCAAGGTTTACCTCCGCTTAGAACCCCACATGCCCGCCCAGGCCCAGAGCCTGGTAAGCGATATAGCGGGGTTGCTGGCCGAAGGGTATAAGCCCTCCGAGATGGTGGTACTGGTGCGGCTCTACGCCCAGACCCCCTACCTCGAGCAGGCCCTTATCGAGCGGCAAATACCCTACCGGGTGGTGGGCAGCACGCCCTTTTACCAGCGCCCGGAAATCCAGGTGTTGCTGGCCTACCTGCAACTGGCCCTGAGCCCCGGCGCTGAGCACGCAAAGCGCCTGTGGCTGCAAATCTACAACACCCCCAAGCGCTACCTGACCCGCGCCTTGGCCGACGCGGTCGGGCAGCAGGTGGAGCGGGGGGCCTCGCTGGTGGAGGCGCTCAGGGCGGCGATGGCCGGGGCAGAGGAGCGGGTAGCGCGGCGTTTGCGCGAGCTGGCCGAGCTGTTTGTGTGGCTGGCGGGGGCTGTGGAGCGGGCTTCGGCCCACGCGGTGTTGGAGGCCCTCGAGGCCCGTCTGGACTACCGCCGCCATCTGCTTTCCTCCTCCGGTTTCTACGAGGTAGGGGCGGGCAAGGCCGAGGGGGTGCGGGCTTTTCTGGAGTACGCCCGCGACAAAGGGAGCGTGGAGGAGCTGCTTCGGCACATCGAGCGGCTGGCCCAGGAACACCTTGACAATGGCCCCGCCCAGGACACCCGCGAGAGGGTCAGCCTGATGACCATCTTCCGGGCCAAGGGCCTGGAGTGGCCCCTGGTCTTCATCCCCGACTGCAACGAGGGCACCCTGCCCTATAGCGGCTCGGAGAACCTCGAGGAGGAACGCCGCCTGTTTTACGTGGCCCTGACCCGCAGCTCGCAGCACACCTATCTTTATGCCCTGTCCAGCCTGCCCATCTCGCCTTTTTTGCAGGAGGCCGAGTACCAGCACACGCTACAGGCGGTGGAACGGGTAGGGGAGGCCCTGGCCTGTGCTCCGGAAGAACTCTCCACCGCCCAGACCCTGGCCCTGGCCCAGGGGGCCTACAAGCTGGGCCTAAAGCGCTACTTGTACCAGTGGTGGAACGCCCAGCAGGCCAGGGGCGTTGCCGCCAAGGTGCTGCGCCTGTTTGCCTATGCCGAGCGCAAAAACTGGACCGAAGCACTGGGCCTCACAGACGAGGCCAGGAAGGTGTGGGAGGCCTTCGATGTGGCGATGGGGGAGGGAACAGAAGGAGAGTTTGCCGACCTCGAGCGCTTCCTCCTCAGGCCGCTTTCTTCTGCCCAGCCCAGGCTCCGGACGGGACAAAAAGTGCGACACACCCAGTTTGGTATAGGGCTGGTGGTCGGTTTGGATGACGGGGTGGCTACGGTTGCCTTTGGCGATGGCGTTCGCAGACTGGCTTTGCGCTATGCCCGGCTGGAGGTGGTGGGGTAGAGGGCTGGAAAGGAACCCGGGGCTGGGTGTTGCCAGCCCCCTGTTACCGAGTTTGGGTGAACAGTCACCTTGTGGGTGTCCACTTGCCCTCAGGATTTACTCCCGTACCAGGCGGAAGGTGGTCAGGCAGGTGGGGTTTTTGGTGTGGGTAGCGACCTCTCCCCGGGCTACCCAACCTCCTTGCCGGACCTCGAGGACATACACCTTGTTCCGGGGAAGCCAGAGTTCAAAGAACCCGTCCTTGCCGGTGCGCACCTCCGCTCGCAACACCTCTTTGCTTCCCTCCAGCACCCGTACGCTGAAGGTTTCCTCCCTCAGCTCCCCGGTGCAGCTGGAGAAGTAGTGGACCTGGCAGGGGTGGGTCTGGTTGCGGTATGGGGCCACCGCCAGGAGGAAGCGGTCCTTCAGCTCAACCCTGGCCTTGCGGCCGTCGGCGAACTCAAAGAAAAAGGCTTCAGGGGTGACGTAGCTCACCACCTTCTGCCCCTCTTCCCGCCACCGCTTGGCCAGGGCCAAGGCCCCTTCGGGGTCCAGGCCCTTCAGGGCTTCGGGGGAAGAAACCTGGGCCAAACCTATCGCCGCACCTATCCAGAGGAGTGTAACGAGTCTTTTCATGCCCCCCACCCTAACCCCCCTTTGTTAAGCCCAGGTAAAGGGGCAGGGTGAAACGGAAGGCGCTTCCCCGGCCCACCTGGCTTTCGGCCCAGATCCTGCCCCCCATGGCCTCCACCAGGCCCTTGGCGATGGTGAGGCCCACCCCCGTGCCCCCGTCCTTGCGGCTGCGGGCGGGGTCCACCCGGTAGAAGCGCTCAAAGATGTGGGGCAGGTGCTCCGGGGGGATGCCGCTCCCCGTGTCCTCCACGCTGAAAACCACCCCCCTTTCCTTTCGCTGGGCCCAAAGCCGCACCTCCCCCCCTTCTGGGGTGTGGCGCAGCGCGTTGGCCAGGAGGTTGGACAGGACCTGAAAAACCCGCTCCCGGTCGGCCAGAACCGGGGGTAAGGGGCCCTTGGAGAGGAGGCGCAAGGCCACCCCCTTAGCCTGGAAGGCGTCCTGGAAGCGCTCGGCTGCCTCCTGGAGCAGAGCCAGGGGATCCAGGGCCTCGAGGTGCAGCTCCATTGCCTTGGCCTCCACGCGGGAGACCAGGGAGAGGTCCTCCACCAGGCGCCGCATGGCCCGCGCCTCCCGGGCGATGCCCTCCGCCGCCCTCTCCCGGTCCAGGACCCCATCCCCCAGGGCTTCGGCGTATCCCTGCAGGGCGGAGAGGGGGGTCCTGAGCTCGTGGGCCACGGTGCCGATGAGTTCCACCCGCTTCCTTTCCACCTGCTCCAGGGCCTCGGCCAGGCGGTTGAAGGCCAGGGCCAGCTCCCCCAGCTCGTCCCTTTCCAAAAGGGGCAGCCGCAGGTTGTACTGGCCTGCCGCCATCTTGCGGCTCCCCTCCGCCAGGAGACGCGCGGTTTTGGCGATGCGGAAACTGGCAAAGAAGGCGGTAAGGGCCGCCCCCAGGGCGGCGAAGGGCAGGGCCGCCAGGAAGGCGGTGGTCAGGGTGGAGCGCAGGCCTTCCTCCAGGTCCTGCCGCAGGGCCTCGGCCATCATGCCGCCCCCCATCATGGCGAAGGCGTGGTACATGCGGGCCACGTGCCCCTGGTAGAAACGGGGCGCCAGGGCCTCGGTCAAGAGGAAGAGGAGGAGAAGGGCCAGGAGGGCCACCAGCAGGTGGCTCGCGAAAAGCTTAAGGAAAAGGCGCATTGGCCTCCTTAAAGCGGTACCCCACACCCCTTACCGTTTCTATGAAGCGGGGGTTATCTGGATCGTCGCCGAGCTTTTTCCGAAGCCCGGCGATGTGCACGTCCACCACCCGGTCCACCCCGGGAAAGTCCGGCCCCCAGACCTTTTCCAGAAGCCTTTCCCGGCTGAACACCATGCCCGGGTGCTGGGCCAGGGTGAGGAGAAGGTCAAACTCCAGCCGGGAGAGGGGCAGGGGCTCCCCTGCCAAGCAGGCCTCCCGCTTCCTGGGAAGGAGGCGCAGGGGGCCATAGGTGAGCTCTTCCTTGAGCCCAGCCCGGCGCAGGAGGGCTTTGATGCGGGCCACCACCTCCTTGGGGCTGAAGGGTTTGACCACGTAGTCATCCGCCCCCAGCTCCAGCCCCCGTACCCTTTCTTCCTCCTCCCCCCGGGCGGTGAGCATGAGGATGGGCAGCTCGGGCCGTTCCCCCCGGATGGCCTCCGCCACGCGCCAGCCGTCCACCTTGGGGAGCATGAGGTCCAGGACCACCAGGTCCGCCTGGGGAAAGAGGAGAAGAGCCTCCTCCCCGTCTTGGGCCTCGAGGACCGAGAACCCCGCTCCCTGGAGGTACGCCCTCAGCACCTCGAGGATGGCGGGGTCATCGTCCACCAGGAGAACCTTCATGCCAGGTCGCGCTTTAAGCGCTCAAAAGCCTCCTTGTCTATCTCCCCCCGGGCGTAGCGCTCCCTCAGGACCTCCAGGGCCCGGTCCCGCCTATCCGGAACCAGGGTTTTGACCAGCCAGTAGACGAGGAGGCCGAGAAGCGCAAGCCAGAGAAGGCCAAAAAGGGGTCCCCACCAGCCCATGTACCAGTCACATCCCCACATGGCCATCACCTCCTAGACCAAGGCTACCCCATCCAGGTTAAGCCTGCGTAAAGGCCGTCACCACAGGGTTACCGCTGGGGTAGGCATTATCCCGGCTGGCCCTGGCCTTTCTGACCCCTGGTAGTCTGCAAAGCAGGTGCTGGGACGCGAAAACCGCTATAGAATCAGGCATGCCCATACAATCCCATTTCCCCGCCCTGGCCGGAGGCTTTAGTTTTCTGGACAACGCTGCTGGGGCCCAGGTTCCCCAGCAGTGCATCGAAGGCATGGCACAGTTTCTGGCAACCTCGAGCTGCAACGTGGGGATGCCCTACCCCGGCTCACAGGCCGCTACCGCAGTGCGCGAACAGACGCGGAAAGAGACCGCGGACTTTTTCAACTGCAAGCCCAGCGAGGTGGCGATTGGGCCAAGCGCTACCGCCCTCACCTTTATCCTTGCGCGGGCTTTTGCCCGGCTGTGGGGCGAGGGCGACGAGGTGGTGATCTCCGAACTCGAGCACGAGGCCAACGCCTCGCCCTGGCGCAACCTGGCCGAAAAAGGCGTGCAGCTCAAGGTCTGGAAGGCCCGCTGGGCGGAGGGCGGGCGGCTGGAACCTGCCGACCTCAGGGCGCTGGTCTCGCCCCGAACCCGGCTGGTAGCGGTCACCTCGGCGGCCAACTCGCTGGGCACCACCCCGGATGTGGCCGCCGCCGCCGAAATTGCCCACTCGGTAGGGGCCTGGTGCATCACCGACATGGTGCATTACAGCCCCCACCACCTCCCCGACGTGCAAGCCACCGGGGTAGACATGGCCTTTTTCTCGGCCTACAAGGTGTTTGGCCCCCATCTGGCTTTCCTCTATGTGCGCGAGGAGCTGATTGGGCAGCTCCCTACTGACAAACTGTGGTTCATCCCCCAGGACAGCCTGCTCAAGTTTGAGCCGGGCACCAACAACCACGAATGCATGGCCGGCTGGCTGGGAACCCTGGACTACCTGAGAAGCGTGCTGGGGGACGGCAAACCGGGGCGCGCGGGCTTGCAGGCGGCCTACCGGCAGATTGAGGCCATCGAACAACCCCTGGTAGCCCAGGCCCTAAAGCGGCTCCGGAGCGTTCCCGGCCTGCAACTTTACGGGATGCCCACCCCACAGGGCCGGGTAGGAACCTTCTGCTTCAATCTGCGGGGCCAGCCCCCCATGACTGTGGCCGAACGCTTGGCCCAACTGGGGGTGGGGGTGGCCGCCGGGCACTACTACGCCACCATGCCCATGCAGGCCCTGGGCCTGTGGCCCGACGGAGCCATTCGGGCCTCCATCGCCCACTACACCACCCAGGCCGACCTGGACAAGCTAGTGGCCGGCTTGCAGGGCCAGGACTGAACCTTTTGGTGCACGGAGCGAGCTCCGTCCCGAAGGGGATCGTCCCCCTGGTGTACGGAGTGAACTCCGTCCCGAAGGGGATCGTCCTAGGTGCTACGGACACAGCGTCCAGACGGTGTCTTTGTTGAGCACCAGCGAGCGGCTAAAGCGCAGATGCCCCGGCTGGCCGGGCTGGGTGCCCTCGGCCCGCAGCTCGTAGCGGCCTTCGCGCAGGCTGGGAAAGAGCCTCGAGCCCCGCACGGTTCCGATAAACTCTCCATTGACGTAGAAAAACACGGTCTGATTGGGGCCGGTGCACTGGTTCTGCACAATCAAATCGAAGCGCCGGACCTCTGCTACGGAGGGCGCACAGGCCGACAAAGCCAGCAGGGCCATCAGACTGAATAGAACGCGCATCATCCAGACCGTGATACCTCGAGCCCAGGAAAAATACATGAGGGCTGGCCCGGTCGGGTGATTCCAAAAGCATGCCTCAGCGGAACTATTCAGGGGTCACATGGTTTATTTGATTATGCCTGCCTCAAGGCGGGCTTTGCCCGCGCTCGGTTTGTCAGCGCCAAAGGGGCAAGCGTAGACTGAGCACATGTTGTTCGAGCGTGAGCGCCTCGAGGCCCTCGAGGCCCAGACCCTGGCCCCCTATGCGGTAAAGTCCGGCCAAAGCCGCGGACGCGAGCACCCCGAGCCCGAGTCGCGTTACCGCACCCCCTTCCAGAAAGACCGCGACCGGGTGAACCACACCACCGCCTTTCGCCGCTTGCAGTACAAGACCCAGGTTTTTGTGAACTTCGAGGGCGACTACTACCGCACCCGCCTGACCCACACCCTCGAGGTGGCCCAGGTGGCCCGTTCCATCGCCCGGGCCCTGGGGCTCAACCAGGAGCTTACCGAGACCATCGCCTTTGCCCACGACCTCGGCCACCCCCCCTTTGGGCATTCGGGCGAGGCGGTGCTGGATGGCCTGATGCAGGGGCATGGCGGCTTCGACCACAATAAGCAGTCCATGCGCATCGTGACCTACCTCGAGCAGCGCTACCCCGGCTTTCGCGGCCTCAACCTGTGCTGGGAGACCCGCGAGGGCATCGTCAAACACGAGACCCGCTACGACCTGCCCGACGCCCAGGGCTACGAACCCCAACTGCGCCCCAGCCTCGAGGCCCAGATCGTGAACCTGGCCGACGAAATCGCCTACAACGCCCACGACCTCGACGATGGCCTGCGCGCAGGGCTCCTTACGCCCGGCCAACTGTGGGAGGTCGAGCTGCTCAAAGATTTGCTGAACGAACTGGGCTTCCACCCCGACCGCTTCGACGAGATGAGCCGCCGGGTTTTTATCCGCGAGCTTTTGGGCCTGATCATCACCGACACCATCGGCGCTACCCATGCGCTCTTAGAGCAGCACGGGATTGACAGCCTCGAGGCCGTCCGCCAGCATCCGGCGCCCCTGGCGGTCTATTCCCCAGCCCTGACCCGGCAGCTGGGTGAGCTGCGCGACTTCCTCTATGCCAACCTCTACCACCACTACTACGTGGTGCGGCAGGTGGGCAAGTCGCGTTTTGTGCTGGAAAAGCTGTTTGCGGCCTACATCCAGGACCCCCGCATCCTGCCCCCCCAGGTGCAAAAAGCCGCCGATGCCGAGGGCATCCACCGCGCCGCCTGCGACTATATCGCCGGTATGACCGACCGCTTTGCCTTAGACGAGTACGCCCGGCTTTTTGAGCCGGAGTTTCACCGTTGACCAGTTGGCGCGGCGTTTATACAAATCCAGAGTGCTCTAACCAGCACCTCAAGGCAGACCGCTTTAACGAGCTTAGCCGACTCTCCGCCCGATAAGGCCAGATAGAGCCTTAAAAGTCCGCTGGTTGTAGGAGAGACTGAGACAATGACCACGAGTGGACAGATTATTGCTACTTTTTCTAACGCCTTTGCGGCACGAACTATACAAAGCGTCATACATGGGGGTTAGACTGGAGGGGTGGAAAACCTAGAAGCCAACTTTGAGCCCCGCTTTGCGGCCCGAACCCAGCGCATCCAGGCCTCGACCATCCGCGAAATTCTGAAGCTGACCACCCAGCCGGGTTTTATCAGCTTTGCCGGGGGGCTCCCTGCTGCCGACCTGTTCCCCCTGGAGCGCATCGGCGAGGCCACCCAGCGCATCCTGCGTGAACATGGAGCCCAGGCCCTCCAGTACAGCACCACCGAGGGCTACCTGCCCCTTCGGGAGTGGATTGCCAGCCGGATGCCCGGCGCCACCCCCGACCAGGTGCAGATTGTCTCGGGCTCGCAGCAGGGCCTCGACCTGGTGGGTAAGATTCTGATTGACCCCGGCTCGAGGGTGCTGGTGGAAGCCCCCACCTACCTGGGGGCCCTGAGCGCTTTCAACCCCTACGAACCCGAGTATGTCTCGGTTCCCATGGACGACGAGGGCCTCGAGCTCGACCGGCTCGAGGCTGCCCTCCAGGCCCACCCGGTGCGGTTTATGTACGTGCTGCCCACCTTCCAGAACCCCTCGGGCCGCCTGATGGGCTTGGAGCGCCGCAAGGCCCTTGTCGAGCTGGCCCGCAAGTACCGCACCCCCATCCTGGAGGACGACGCCTACGCCGAGCTGTACTTCGACGGCAGGCCCCTGCCCACGCTCTTTGCCCTCGACCAGGAAATGGGCGGGGGCAACGTGGTCTACCTCTCCACCACCTCCAAGACCCTGGCCCCGGGCCTGCGGGTGGCCTGGGTGGTGGGGCCCAAGCCCGTCATCCAGAAGATCACCTTTGCCAAGCAAGGGGCCGACCTGCACTCGCCCACCCTGAACCAGATGCTGGTATACGAGCTGGTGCAGGACAGCGGGTGGTACCAGGCTCAGATTGACCGGATTCGCCAGACCTACCAGACCCGCCGTAGCTGGATGCTATTGGCCCTGCAGAAATACATGCCCGAGGACATGGGCTGGATTGTGCCGGAAGGGGGCATGTTCTTCTGGCTCACCGGGCCAGCCGGGCTGGATAGCCTCGAGCTGCTCAAAAAGGCCGTGGAGGAGAAGATGGCCTTCGTGCCAGGGCAGCCCTTCTTTGCCGACGGCAGCGGCAAAAACACCTTGCGGCTTTCGTACTCCAGCGCCTCCAGCGAGCAGATCGAGGAAGGCATCAAACGCCTGGGCCGGGCTGTGCACCGGATGCTGGGACGGGAGCCGGTGGCGTAGTTGCACCCTGGGATGAACCCCACCTGCAACCGAGGGGCTGTATAAAAGCTGCCCCTGTCGGTGCATACAGAACGATTCAGGGACATCTGTTGTAGTGGCGAAAAGCTTTAGTCTTCCTTGGGGTCGGTGCGGGCTAGCAACCCGCACGATACCCCCTGGGAGGGCGGTAACCGGCGTGAATCCGGTATAATGCCCCTGCAAAAAATGCGCTGCCTGCGTGCAGCATTTCATGGTGGAGACTGCCCAAAGTCTCTGCTCTTTGTTATGTTGTGAGGGGTTTGTACCGGAGCAATCTATGGTTGTCGCTACAGCAATCGCTTTTTTGGGGGCCCTTACCGCGCCGTGGCTTTACCGCTGGCTGGGCCAGGCCGCGGGCTGGGTGCTGGCGCTGCTGCCGCTTTCCCTTACGGTCTACTTCGCCAGCCTGCTGCCTGCGGTGGTGGCAGGCCAGACCGTGCGGCAGGGGGTGGCCTGGGTGCCCAGCCTGGGGGTCAACTTTTCCTTCTACCTGGACGGGCTTTCGCTCTTGTTTGCCCTGCTCATCACCGGCATCGGCACCTTCATCGTGGTCTACTCGGGCGGCTACCTGAAGGGCCACCCGGAGCTGGGCCGGTTCTACCTGGTCATTTTGCTCTTCATGGCCTCCATGCTGGGGCTGGTGCTGGCCGATAACATCGTGACCCTGTTTGTGATGTGGGAGCTGACCAGCCTGACCTCCTACCTGCTGATTGGCTTCCACTATAGCGAGTTCAGGTCGCGTCGGGCTGCCACCCAGGCCCTTTTGGTCACGGCGGGCGGCGGGCTGGCGTTGCTGGCTGGGCTTATTCTGCTGGCCGGGATGGGGGGTAGCTGGGAAATCTCCGAACTGCTGGGCCAGGGCGAGGTGCTGCGCCAGCATTCGCTGTACCTGCCTGCGCTCATACTGGTGCTCCTGGGGGCTTTTACCAAGTCGGCGCAGTTTCCCTTCCACTTCTGGCTGCCCAACGCCATGGAGGCCCCTACCCCGGTCTCGGCCTACCTGCACTCGGCCACCATGGTCAAGGCAGGGGTCTACCTGCTGGCCCGGCTCCAGCCGGCCCTGGGCGGCAGCGAGGTCTGGAGCAGTACCCTGATGGTCTTTGGGCTGGCTACCTTGCTGACCGGGGCCACCCTCACCTTCCGCCACACCGATCTCAAGCGCCTGCTGGCCTACTCCACCGTGGCCACGCTGGGGGCGCTGGTCTTTGCCATCGGGATGGTTCCCCTCACCGACTACTACGCGGCCATGGGCTTTGCCACCTTTTTGTTGGCCCACTCGCTGTACAAGGGCGGGCTTTTTATGGCCGCAGGTGCGGTAGACCACGAGGCCGGCACCCGTGACGTTACCCAGCTTGCGGGCCTCTTCCGGGTGATGCCCCTGACCGGGGTAGCGGTGGTGCTGGCGGCCCTCTCGCTTTCGGGTTTGCCGCCGGTGCTGGGCTTCATCGGCAAGGAGGTGCTGTATGTGGCCGCGCTGCAAGCCGCCCCGGTCTGGATGGTGGGGCTGGCGCTGCTGGGCTTTGCGGTGGGGGCCACGCTGGCCCTGTTGCTGGTGGTGCCCTTCTTTCGCGGCCAGCCGCCCCAGGGGGTGCACGAGGGGCCGCCCAGCCTGTGGCTGGGGCCTATGGTGCTGGCGGGGCTGGGCCTCTTGCTGGGCCTGTTTCCAGGGCTTTATAACCCCCTGGCCGAGGCCGTGGCCAGCGCGGTGAAGGGCCAGGCTGTGGCCTACCACCTGAAGCTCTGGCCCGGCTTCAACCTGGCCTTGCTGCTGAGTCTGCTTACGGTTTTGCTGGGGATGGGGCTTTACTTCCTCTACCCCCGCCTGCAGGCCTGGATGGCCCAGGAGCCCCTTCCTGGCCCGGAAGGCGCCTATGTGGCCCTTTTGCGGGGGCTCATGCGGGCGGCGGCTGGGGTAGAGCGCCTGCTGCAAAGCGGCTCGCTGCGGGCTTACCTGGTCTGGACCTTTGCGGGCCTGGTGGCGCTGGTGGGGCTGGCGCTCCTGCGCGGCGGCCAGGTCTTCTGGCCGGGGGAGAGCTCGAGCCCCGCGCCCGCGCAGGTGGTGCTGCTGGGGCTCATGCTCCTGGGGGCGCTTTTTGCACTCCGGCTGCGCTCCCACCTGGCGATGGTGGTGGTGCTGGGCATGGTGGGGGCGGGGGTGGCCCTGGTCTTCCTATTGCAAAATGCGCCTGACCTCTCCATCACCCAGTTCTTGGTGGAGACCCTGACCGCCATCCTGATTGCCCTGGTGCTGCTGCAAATCCAGCGCATTGGCCCGGTTCCGCATGGGCGCTGGCTGGACAAGGTGGTGGCCCTGGGTTTTGGAGGGGTTGTAACCCTGTTGATGCTGGGGATGCTGGCAGAGCCGCTCGAGCTGCACCTGAGCCAGTTTTTTGCCCAGAAGAGCCTGCCGGAAGGCTTCGGGCGCAACATCGTGAACGTGATTCTGGTGGACTTCCGCGGCCTGGACACCTTTGGCGAGATCACCGTGGTGGGGCTGGCCGGGCTGGGGGTCTGGGCCCTTTTGGTGAACCGCCGGGCCAGCGGCCCAAGGGGTTCGTCCCCGAATGGAGGGCGAAAGCCGGAGGAGCAGCCGTGAACACCCTGATTCTCAAGACCACCTCGAGGTTCCTCTTTACCCTTTTGCTCTTGCTCTCGGTCTTTTTGCTGCTGCGCGGCCACAACGAGCCGGGTGGGGGTTTTATCGGGGCACTGGTGGCGGTGGGGGCCTATGCGCTGTTTGCCCTGGCGCACGGCCTGGCCGCGGCCCGCAAGCTCCTGCCCCTGCCCCCCTTAAGGCTGGTGGGGTGGGGCTTGCTGGTGGCCCTACTGAGCGGCCTGCCGGCGCTGCTTCAGGCCGAGCCCTTCATGACCGGGCAGTGGTTTAGCGTGTTGGGCGTGAAGGTGGGCACCCCGGTGATCTTTGATATCGGGGTCTACCTGACTGTGTTTGGGGCGCTCCTTTCGGCCATCTTTGGGCTCGAGGAGTCTTCGGCCCATCCGGAGGGTTTCTAATGGAAGTTTTGCTGTCGTTTTTGGTGGGTGCCCTGATGGCGGTGGGGGTCTACCTGATGCTCAGGCCCCACCTGATTCAGTTTCTGATTGGCTTTTTGGTGCTGGGCAACGCCGCCAACCTGCTCATTTTCACGGCGGGCCGCCTGGGCAGCCAGTTCCCGCCCCTGGTGCAACCCAGCGGTGCGGTGATGGAACCCTACGCCAACCCCCTGCCCCAGGCCCTGATTCTCACCGCCATCGTGATTGGCTTTGCCCTGGCGGCTTTCGGCATTGTGCTGTTCTTCCGGGCCCAGGAGGCGCTCGGTACCCTCAACGCCGAGGCTATCCCTGAGACCTTGGAGCCGGCCCCGGCCCCCTCGCCGGTGGACGAGGTGCGATGGGAGGGTGAGCGCCCATGAGCTGGCTCCTGGTGCTTCCCTTGCTGGTTCCGCTCACCACCGGCATTTTGTGCCTGGTGGTGGCCCACCGCAAGGCCCAGCGCCTGCTGGGTCTGGCGGGCGCTCTGGGCTTGCTGGCCGCAGCCGTGGCCCTGCTCATCCAGATCCACCAGCGGGGCATCCAGGCCGTCCAGATTGGCAACTGGCCGGCCCCCTTCGGCATCACCTTCGTGGCCGACCACCTCTCGGCCCTGATGGTGCTCGCTACCGCAGTGGTGGCGGTGGCGGTGGCCCTGTATGCCCTAAATGAAGGCGACCCGCCCCGTGAGGCGCAGGGTTACTACGCCCTGGCCCACTTGCTGCTCTTCGGGGTGAATGGGGCCTTCCTGACCGGCGACCTGTTCAACCTGTACGTCTGGTTCGAGGTGCTCCTATTGGCCTCGTTTGTGCTGATGATCCTGGGGGGCCAAAAGGCCCAACTCGCCGGAGGGGTCAAGTACTTCGCCGTTTCGCTCCTGTCCTCCATCCTTTTTTTGGTGGCGGTGGGCCTCCTGTACGGGGCCACCGGGGCACTGAACCTGGCCGACCTGGCCACCCGGGTGGGGGCCGTGAACCCTGGGCTCTTGAGCGCGCTGGCCATGCTCTTTCTGGTGGCTTTTGGCCTCAAGGCCGCCGTCTTTCCCTTTTTCTTCTGGTTACCGGCCTCCTACCCGGCCCCACCGGTGATGATCTCGGCCCTTTTTGCCGGGCTCTTGACCAAGGTGGGGGTGTATGCCCTGATCCGGGTCTTTACCCTGCTTTTTACTCAGGATACCGGGTTTACCCATAACCTGATTCTTTGGATTGCTGGTTTTACGCTCTTGCTGGGGGTATTGATGGCGCTGGCCCAGGGGGAGCTCAGGCGGCTCTTATCGTTCCAGCTGGTGAGCCACATCGGCTACATGCTGATGGGGCTGGGTATCCTGACCCCGCTGGCCCTGGCCGGTTCGGTGTTTTACGCCCTCAACCACATGCTGGTCATTTCTGCACTTTTTTTGCTGGCGGGCCTTTTGCAGCGCATACAGGGCACCACCGTGCTGGTGCGGATGGGGGGGCTGTACCGGCCCTTCCCCTGGCTGGCGGGGCTGTTTTTGCTGCCGGCCTTCTCGCTGGCGGGGCTGCCGCCTTTTTCGGGTTTCTGGGCCAAGTTTACCCTGGTGGCGGCAGGGTTGCAGGCCGAGCAGTACGGGATTGTGGGGGTAGCCCTGCTGGTAGGCCTCCTGACCCTGCTCTCGATGGGCCTGGTCTTCGCCGAGGTTTTTTGGAAGAATGCCCCCCAGGCCACGGAGGCATCGCCTGGCTGGGGGGGGCTGGTGCTGCCGGTAGCCCTGCTGGCCCTGCTGACGCTGGGCATCGGGCTGTGGGCCGAGCCGCTCTTGGGACTCTCGCTGGCGGCAGCGCGGGAGCTGCTCGAGCCCGCCGGCTACATTGAGGCGGTGCTGGGGGTGAGCCGATGAGGGCCTTTGTCTACAACGTGGTGCTGACCATCTTCTGGATGGCCGTGACCGAAGCTTTTACCCTGGAGAACTTTCTGGTGGGTTTTGCCATCTGCTTCCTGATTCTGCTGCTGGCCCGCCCCCTCTTCGACCCGCAGGCCCAGCGCTACTTCACCCTGGCCTGGAAGCTGCCACGCTTTGTGCTCTTGATGCTGTGGGAGATTGTGCTCTCGAGCCTGCGCGTGGCCCAGGCGGTGCTCTCCCCCCGCCTGCCCATCAAGCCGGGCATTTTTGCCTACCCCCTGGAGGCCGAGAGCGACCTCGAGATCACCCTTCTGGCCAACCTGATTACCCTTACGCCGGGTACCCTGAGCCTGGATGTCTCTTCCGACCGCAAGGTGCTGTATGTGCACGGTATGTTCGTGGACGATGTGCAAGCGGTTATCCAGTCTACCCACGAAACCCTGGAAAAAGCCGTACTGGAGGTAACCCGATGAGTTTTCTGGAGGGAATGCTGCTGGCCTTGATGCTAACCCTGCCCTTTGCCATCTACCGCCTGGTTCGGGGGCCTTCCCTGCCCGACCGGGTGGTGGGCCTCGACCTGATTACCTCGGTCTCGGTGGCCCTGGCCGCCCTGTATGCCCTGGTGAGCGGCCAGACCGCCTTTTTGGATGTGGCCATTGCCCTGGCCTTGTTTGCTTTTCTGGCTACGCTGGGGCTGGCCCGCTACATCGAATACCGGGCCCACAAGGGGGACTGACCATGCTTTTGTGGCTGGTTTATATGCTGGTTCTGGGTGGGGTTTTTTTCCTGTTTATTGCGGCCATTGGGGTGGTGCGGATGCCCGACCTGTACAACCGTATGCACGCGACCTCCAAGGCCGGTACCCTGGGGGTGGGCCTGATTCTGGTGGCGGTGGCGGTGTTTTATCAGGAACTCTCGGTGGCGGCCCGCGCGCTCTCGGCCCTGGCCTTCATTATCCTGACCGCGCCGGTAGCCGCCCATGCCTTAGGCCGCGCGGCCTACCTGGCCGGGGTTAAGCCCTGCGAGGACACCTACGTGGACGAGCTGGCCGGGCACTACCAGGCCAACCACAGGCTCGAGCCAGCGGAAAAACCCAGGCCCGAATCAAACCCCTAAGCGCTGTAGCTCATATGGCAGCATCTTCTGCCACCAGGGCCAGTCGTGGTCCACGTCGTGGCCCCAGTAGTCGAAGGTGGCATAAATGCCCTTCTGGTGCAGCAGCTCTTGCATCTGGCGGGTGTCGCGCAGGCACTCCTCTTCCCAGCGCCCCTGGCCCACCGCGAACACAATCTTGTTGCGCCGGTAGGCCTCGAGCTTGGCTTCGTCGGTAAGGTTGCGCAGGTACCACAAGGGCGAGTTGTAGTAAGCATCCATGCCCCCTTCGTCCCCCACAAACCCGCTCACCTGATACAGTCCCGATAGTGCGATCAGGCCGTCGAACACCTCGGGGTACTTGAAGAAGAAGTTGGCCGCGTGCAGGGCCCCCATGCTGCACCCCGTGACCCACAGGGTGGGCAGGCCGGTGTTCTTCTGCACAAAGGGAACCACCTCCTGCATGATGTAGGCGTCGTAGTCGTTGTGGCGGCGGGCCCGCTCAGCCGGGGGGATGCTCTGGTTGGTCCAGCTCTGCCAGTCAATGCCGTCCACGCAAAAAAACTTGACCCGCCCCGCCTCGATCATGGGTGCCAGGGCCTGGGCCATCCCGGCATGGCCTTCCCAGTCGTACCAGCGCCCGTTCTGGGCCGGAAACACCAGCACTGGCTGGCCGTAATGGCCGTACAGCTTGAACTCCATCTCGTGCCCCAGGGCCGGGCTATACCATTTGTGATACTCGGTGTACATGCAAAACCCCCTATCTAGGCCCGTTCCTGAATGGCCTGGGCGGCTTGCAGCAAGGTGGGTAGGTCGGGGTGGCGCAGGATGTAGCCGTAGTTGCCAATGGCCCCCGCAAAGATGCCACTAATGCGCTCGTGGTGGGCTACCAGGGGGCCGAACTCGGCCAGTACCTGTTCGTGCGGGCGCTTGTAGTGGATGTGGTCTTTGCGGCCCACATAGGTGCAGAAGTAGGGGTGCTGGGCCTGCTGGCTCACCTGGCCGTAGGTGAGCAGGTTGACCCATTCCTTGAATATGTCCATGTCGTTGGCGTAGTTGAACATGTCAATGGTCAGGCCGCCTGGGGGGCGCATGTTTACCTCCAGCGCCATCAGGGAGCCGTCCTCCAGGCGGAAGAACTCGAAGTGGAAGAAGCGCTCGCGCACGTTGAAGGCCTCCACCACCTTGCGACCGGCCTCGCGCAGGTCTTGGGGGATTTCCCGCACCATGTAGTAGTAGATGTCGGTGTCCTGGTTGACCACGTCCATCACGCCCTTGGAGTACTCGAGCGAGCTGTCGAAGACCACCTGGCCTTCGATGTCGGTCAGGCCATCGTAGGTGATGATTTTGCCGGGGATGAACTCTTCCATGATGTAGTCCACCGGGGGCTTGGTGGCGATATAGTCCATCAGCTCGGCGTCGTTGTTGATTTTGTAGGTCTTGGCCGCGCCCACCCCAATGTCGGGCTTGGCCACCACCGGGTAGCCCACCTCTTCTACAAAATCCTGGGCTTCTACCGGGGTGCGGCAGACCCGGCCCCGCGCCACCCGCAGCCCGGCCTGTTGAAAATACTGCTTCATGACCGACTTGCGCTTGACCCGGTCCATGTCCTTTGGCCGCAGGCCGAAGATATTAAAGTCTTCGCGCAGCCTGGCCTCGGTCTCGAGCCAGTACTCGTTCATGGACTCGAGCCGGTCGAGCTTGCCGTAGCGGTGTGTAAAGTAGCCCAGCGCCCGCACCAGCTCGTCGTAGTGGTGCATGTCGGAAACCTTGTAATACTCCGTAAGGGCCTGCCTTAGTTCGGGGCGCAGCGCATCGTATTCGGCATCGGCTAAGCCCAGCACGTTGTGCCCCGCTTCACGCAAACGCACACAAAACGGCCAGAAGTTGGGGGGGAAATGGGGGGAGAGAAACACTACATTCATACCATGCCTCCTGGGCTTTTGCTTGACCCCAGTATTCCCAACCAGAGCCCACAAATCAAGCAACCAGGCCCGGAAGCCCAATTGGCACAGCCTTCACGGGAAATAGAGGGTCTGTCACTGTGTTTACCAGAGCGGGCACTCCACCAAAAACGTTCTTTGGAAGCCAAAGTTCACCCCGCCAGCCATTGCAGGGTATTCTGGCTTCAAGGTCTCTGCCCTCCAACCTCAGCGAAACGGCCCCACTGCGTCGGCCTCGAGCCGCTCGGTGTGCAGATCCGCCGGCCAGACCCCCCCCAACCGCTCCCAGGCCCGCACCATATCGGCGGGGATGGGGGCCACAAAGTGCAGGTACTTGCCGGTGCGGGGGTGCTGCAGGCGCAGTTCGTAGGCGTGTAGGGCCTGACGTGCGATCAGATCGGAGGGCTTGCCGTATACCTCGTCGCCCAGAATAGGGGCGTGCAGGTGCTTGAGGTGTACCCGAATCTGGTGGGTGCGTCCGGTGTGCAGGATGGCCGAGACCAGGGCGTGCTGCTCGGCCACCGCCAGCACCTCGAGCTCGGTCTGGGCGTGCCGGGCTGCCACACCCCCCACATGCATGCGGGTACGGTCTACCGGATGACGACCAATAGGGGCCGACAAAAGGCCATCGCGCGGGATGCCCACCGTGAGGGCAAGGTAGCGCTTATAGACCTTGCGCCCGGCAAAAGCCTCGGAAAGCCGGCGGTGGGCGGCTTCGTGGCGGGCCACCACAATCACCCCGCTGGTGTCTTTGTCCAGGCGGTGCACAATCCCAGGCCGCACCAGCTCGGGCCGGGGGGCTTTGAGGCGCAGCTCGCCTTCCTCTTCCGACTCGCCCAGCGAGACATCCAGCCCAAACCGCCCCAGAATGGCATTGACCAGCGTTCCAGAGTAGACCCCGGGGGCCGGGTGGGTGATCATGCCGGCGGGTTTGTTGATCACAATCAGGTCGGGGTCTTCGTGCAGGACTTGTAGGGGGATGTCCTCGGCGGCTACCGAAGCGGGCCGGGGAGGTGGGGGCTCCACTTCCACGGTCTCGCCCTTGAGCTTGTAGGAGGCCTTGGTAACCACCTGGCCCCCTACCCTTACCAGACCTGCTTCAATCCACTCCTGGGCTTTGGCCCGCGAGGTATTGGCCTCGAAGGCCAGGGCCTGGTCGAGGCGCACCCCGTTGGCAGAAAAACGTACCATCGGGGTTATTGTACGCTACGTCAAAATGACCCTGCTCTCCCGCATTTGGGTGCTATGGTGAACCCAGGGATGGACGCCAGTAAGCGCCTATTTAGCCAGTTCTTGCGCCGCTCGGTCTGGGCCTACTTTTTTGGCTCTCTGGCTGTTTTGCTCAATGCTTTGATGGTTCACGGGCTGTACTTTGGCTGGGCGGTCTGGGCCTGGGGGTATGCCCTTGCCATCGGTTTGCTGGTAGCTCCGGCGGTTGCGCTGCTGGACCTGTGGTGGGCACGTCGGCAGCTTAGTAAGGCGCAAAAGGTCTTCCTCGGCCAGGCTAAAGACCTCCAGGAGGCCCGGCAAGCCTACCGCAACCTTGTGCACTGGCCACTGCTCTCGGTGGCACGGGTTATGGGGCCTCACCTGCTGAGCACCATGGGCGGTTTTTTGCTGGCCATCGATGTGGCGCACCGCTTTGGCGGCTTTCCCACCGGGCCACTGGACATGCTGTATTTGCTGCCGTGGTATCCCATCAACGCTGCCCTGCATGCCATTATCGAGTATCTGGTCGGCGCGAGCCAGTCTCCGCGCTTGCTGGCCTATCTGCGCGAGCGCTTTGGCGACGAAGTGGTGGTACACCCACGCCTGAGGATTCCTTTTATCTTCAAGGTGCTGGGTGTGCTGCTGGCCTTGGGACTGCTTCCGCTGTTGCAGGTGGCTTCGCTGGTTTATTTTAGGCTTGAATCCACGAATCTTCCTGGACTGGTGGCTTGGGGATTGTTTTCCGGTCTGCTGCTGATGGTGGCCGGCGGAATTCTTCTGTCCCGTGAAGTGGCCCGGCCCTTGCAGGCGGTGCTCGAGGGAATGCAGGCCATCCAGCACGGAAAAGGGTCGGTGCGGGTGAGTGCGGTGGCCTGGGACGAACTGGCTGACCTTGCCCTGGGCTTCAACAATCTGGCCCAGGCCCTCGAGGCCGAGCGCCAGCGCAACCTCGAGCTGTACCGTGACACCGTACAAACCCTGGCCGCTGCCATAGACGCCCGGGACCCCTACACCCGTGGTCACTCGCAGCGGGTTGGGGCTTATGCTCAGCGCATTGCCCTGAAGCTGGGCTGGGATTCACAAAGAGCCTACCAGCTTTACATTACCGGGCTGCTGCACGACATTGGCAAAATTGGTGTTCCCGAAGCCATTCTCAAGAAAACCGACAGGCTCAGCGCCCAGGAGCGTCAGCTGGTTGAAAGCCATCCGCTCATTGGGTACGAGATTGTCCGTCAGTCCCGTGCGCTTACGGCCCATCTGGCGGGCATTCGGCATCACCACGAGCGGCTGGATGGCTGTGGTTACCCCGATGGGCTTCGCGGGGAGGCCATACCGCCGGAGGCCCGCATCCTGGCGGTAGCCGATATCTGGGATGCCCTCACCAGCCACCGGCCCTACCGCCCCGCCCTAAAGCCTTCCGAAGTCTACCCGCGCCTTCTGCATGAGGCACTTGACCCAGAAGCCGTGCAGGCCCTGGGCGCACTGTGGCGGGAAGGCGCACTGGATGCGCTGCTCGAGGAGGCCCAGCAGCAAGGCGGGGTTCAGCCCTACCTTGCTGAACAGAAAGGCGATATGGAGCCATCCCACCTGCCGCTTTCTATGTCAAAAACAGAATAGAGCGCTTTCGCTTGCTATGATGAAAGGCATGGAGTCCGATCTAACCCTGCGACCCCGTAGCCTGGAAGACTATGTGGGCCAGGCCAAACTCAAAAAGAAGCTGCGGGTCTACCTCGAGGCCGCCAAAAACCGGGGGGAGGCGCTCGACCACCTGCTTTTGTTCGGGCCGCCCGGCCTGGGCAAGACCACCCTGGCCCACGTGGTGGCCTACGAACTGGGAGTAAACATCCGCGTGACCAGTGGCCCGGCCATCGAGAAGCCGGGCGACCTGGCGGCCATCCTGACCAATAGCCTCGAGGAGGGCGATATCCTCTTCATAGACGAGATTCACCGCCTGTCCAAGGCCGCCGAGGAGCACCTGTACCCCGCACTGGAAGACTTCAAAATTGACATCGTGATCGGCAGTGGCCCGGCTGCCCGTACCCTGCGGCTGGACCTGCCGCGCTTTACCCTGATCGGGGCCACCACCCGGCCTGGGCTTATATCCGGGCCTTTGCGCAGCCGCTTTGGGATTATCGAGCACCTGGAGTTTTACAGCGAGGCCGAGCTGGCCCAGGGGGTGCAGCGCGACGCCCAGCTGCTGGGCCTGCCAATTGAGCCCGAGGCGGCTTTGGAAATTGGGCACCGCAGCCGGGGCACCATGCGTATCGCCAAGCGCCTCTTCCGGCGGGTGCGCGACTTTGCCGAGGTGGCCGGCGAGCAGGTGGTGCGCCTCGAGCGCACCCGGCAGGCCCTGGATGCCCTGGGCCTGGACGCCTTGGGGCTGGATGCCCGCGACCGCCTGATTATGCATACCGTCATCGAACGCTTTGCGGGGGGGCCGGTGGGCCTCGATACCCTGGCTACCGCACTCTCCGAAGACCCCGAGACCCTCGAGGAGGTCCACGAGCCTTTCCTGATTCAACTGGGCCTCCTAAAGCGCACCCCCCGGGGCCGCCAGGCCACCGAGCGGGCCTATGCCCACCTGGGCTACCCCCTGCCCGAACAGAGCCGCCTACTGGAGTAGGGGAGACCACCACAACGGGCGCACCTGCACCTAGCGGGTTTTGGCTGATGTTTTAAATGGGGTTTATATGATTCGGGCCAGACTGGGCGAAATTGAACTGGGAGACCTGCTGCGAACCCTCGAGGGGGGTCGTAAAAATGCGGTTATCAGCGTTAGCTGCCCCAAGCTCTCGGGCCGGATTCATGTCCGCGAGGGCAAAATCGCCTACATCCAAACCCAGCCCGGCCCCCACCTGGGGGAGTATCTGGTGCGCTTCGACTACCTGACCCTCGAGCAGGTTCAGGCGCTGGTCAAGTACCAGCAGCAGGAGAACCCCGGAACCCCCCTGGGCCTCCTGGCGCTGCAACAGCAATTGGTCACCGATGATGAATTAAACGAGGTGTTGCGCGCACAAACCCTCGAGGCCCTGGCTGCCATTCTGGCCCAGCAGGAGGGCGAACTGGTAGCCGAACCCCTTCCTGCAGATGTCTCGCAGGTGCTGCTGCCTGGGGCTGCTGAAACCAGCGCAATGCTGATTGAGGCCCTGCGCCGCCTCGACGAGTGGAGGCGGGGCAAGGTAGAACCCGAAACCGTGCTGCGGCTGGTCGGCGACCCCACCCGCCACCCCCTTTCCCCCGATGCCTGGGCGGTGCTGGGGGCCATAGACGGGGTCAGGCGGGCCCGTTCGGTGGCGCTGGCCTGCGACCTGCCCGAAGAACAGGTTTACCATCTGCTGTACGAGCTAAAAAGCCGGGGGATTCTGAGCGAGGCCGAGGTGCGCCCACAAGACCCCTTGCTGCTTGTCCTGGCCGATTCCAACCTGGTTCGGCGGCTGCTGCTGGTGACCCTCGAGCGCCACCGCTACCGGGTTATTCTGCCCCCCGACCTGGAAGGTGCTAGGCGCATCCTCGAGCACAACCGGGTGCAAGGGGTTTTGCTGGAAGGTGCCGACCTGGCTGGCAAGGTGCGCCATTTGCGGGCCTTGCCCAACGGACGCTTCCTGCCCATCTGGCTCATCGCCCAGGAGCCCCCCCGGGGCTTTTGGGTCAGGAATGCTCGAGTGGCCCATATCCCCAAGCCTTTTGGGGAGGAAGATTTACTGGAGGCCCTCTCCAGCATTAAGCGGCCCACTTAAGCCAGGCTCAGGGTATGGTTGCCGGTAGCAGGAAGCTCAGCGAGCCGCTCGAGCACGATATCGCCGTGCTTGAGCAGGTACATCAAAAAAGGGTAGACCCGCTCCTGGGGGCCTGCAGGGGCCAGGTGGCGCAGCAATCGGGCGAACTGGGCCCCGGTGGTGTTTTCCTGCCGCAGGGCGTTGTCCAGGATTTTGCGCTCGAGGCGCTCGAGCTCATGTTGGATGCGCACCTGGGCCCGGTGGCGGGGACGGTTCAGGCTGGGGTCGGTTAGCAGGCTTTGAATTTGCTCGAACTCGGCATTGATGCGGGCCAGGTGGGCGCGGATGGCCTGCACCCTGGCCTCTTGCTGGGCCAGGGCGGCTTTGAAGGTTCCTTCGGGGTCGGCCTGGAAAGCCCAGGCCTCGAGGCCGTATTTTTGCAGGATTCGTTCGATGGGCGGCTCGAGTGCCGTTACTCCCATCCGGCGAATCACCGCAGGGGGCTTGAGCCCGTGCAGCTCGTACACGCCACCGAGTTCGGCCACATACTTGAGTTCACCCGGCCCCACCACAAAACCGGCGGTGGGCAGCACGGCGTCCTGCAATACTGGCCTGAGCCCAGCCGCAGGGGTGATGCGGGTGGGGTCTTGCTCCAGCAAGGCCAGCAGGTCAGCGGCGCTATAGTGGTGCTGGCCGTCTTCAAAGCGCCCATTGCGGAAGCGCAGCAACCGACGAATGCCATCTGCACCTTCCAAAAACAGATTTGTGGCAGCCTCTCCACGGCCCAGGGCGGGCTCGAGGCCTGCTTTTTTCATGGCTAAGGCGGTGCGGTTGATGGCCTGGGAGGAAGCCAGGGGATGGGCAATTTCCCGCTTCAGGGCCGGTACAAACAAGGGGGCCAGCTCGGGGGCCATGGGGTCGAAGACCACCAGCCCGGCGGGGCCCAGGAATTCCAGCAGCAATCGAGCAAACACCTCGCTGTAGCTCCACTGGCCCGCAATGGCCTTGCAGATGCGCTCTCGCACCTCGGGATACCCCCCGAAGTGCTGCAGCAGCCCGCAGACCTGGGCAAAATAAGGCGCGAAGGGAATTCGCCCGGCGGGATGGGCTGGGGGCAGCTCGAGCCGCAGGCGGTGCACGCGCTCTTCAAAGTCCAGAAGCTCTATGCTGCGGATTTCGTCGGTATCGTGGTCCTGTGAGGCCACCCAGAACACCGGAACCACCGGCTTGGGGCTTTGGGCCTGGGCCAGCTTGAGGGCAGCGTGGGCCTTATAGAAGGTGTAGGCGGGTCCGGTTAGAAGGCCGGCTTGTTGCCCGCTCACAATGGCCCGGCTATTGGGCTGGGCCAGCTTTCTGGCCGCCTCGAGGCTGGCTGGGGGCGCACCGAGCCGCCTCAGATAAGCCACCAGGCCAGCACTGAGCGCTTCCCGCGGTGCTTCGCGGGGTGTGCTCAGCAATGCAGGCAGGTCTTCGAGGCCGTAGGGCAGGAACTGGCGCAAAGGGTCGGCCATGACTAAGGGATTCTAACGCCTGATCGGCAGCTATAGCGTAATACCAAATCTATGTAGATAATAACTCATGCCAAGCAAAGCCATAGCCCTACACGCC
>NZ_JBEVAL010000028.1:0-33804 GCF_051297115.1 Meiothermus cerbereus | reverse complement strand
CAGCAGCCCCTTTCAAGTGGTCCCGGTGCATAAGGAATCCCCAGGGCGCATAACTGCAAGTTTTGAGTTAACAGCATCATCCGCGAGGCTTTTTTGCAGGAGGCTTCAGATATCCATATCGAGCCACGCCAGTCCGACATCCTGGTGCGCATCCGAATTGACGGCAGCCTGCGGGAATACATGCGCTTGCCCAAGGGGGCCGGGCCAGCAGTTGCCTCGAGGGTCAAGATTATGTCTAACCTGGACATTGCCGAACGGCGGCTGCCCCAGGACGGGCGGGTGCGTTACCGCGACCGCTCAATTGACCTGGACCTGCGCCTTTCTACCCTGCCTACCGTATATGGCGAAAAAATCGTGATGCGCCTCTTGCGCAAGGCCGCCGACATTCCCGAAATCGAGCAACTGGGTTTTGCTCCCGATGTTTTCCAGCGCTTCGAGGACGTCATCTCGAAGCCTTATGGCATCTTCCTAATTACCGGGCCCACGGGCTCGGGCAAGTCCTTTACCACCTTCAGTGTTCTGAAGCGCATTGCCACCCCCGACAAAAACACCACCACCATCGAAGACCCGGTGGAGTACGAAATTCCTGGCATCAACCAGACCCAGGTTAACCCGGTCGCGGGCCTGACCTTTGCCAAGGCCCTGCGGAGCTTCTTGCGCCAGGACCCCGACATTATCATGGTGGGTGAGATCCGCGACTCCGAAACTGCCAAAATTGCCACGGAGGCAGCCCTTACCGGTCACCTGGTCATTGCCACGCTGCACACCAACGACTCAGCGGGGGCCGTAACCCGTCTGGACGAGATGGGGGTAGAGCTTTTTAACATCTCGGCGGCCCTGGTAGGGGTGCTGGCCCAGCGCCTGGTGCGCAAGATCTGTGAGCATTGCAAGATTCAGGTCGAGCCTGACCCCAGCGTACTGCGCCGCCTGGGTTTGTCCAAAGAGGACCTGCGCGGCAAGACCCTTTACAAAGGGACAGGTTGCGATAAGTGCAACGGTACAGGTTATAAGGGCCGTGCGGCCATCCACGAACTCATGGTGCTGGATGACGAGATTCGGCGGGCCATTGTGGAAGGCCAGTCGGCCACCCAGATCAAAGAAATCGCCCGCAAGGGTGGCATGAAAACCCTGCGCGAGGACGGCATCCAGAAGGCTTTCGCGGGCCTGACCACCCTGGAAGAAGTGATGGCCCGCACCAACGAGTGAATCAGGGCCCGCTTTAGGGGTGGTCAGGGGGTATAATTTTGCTATGGCTCGAGCCAAAGCTTCTTACGGGGTATGTAAGCTTTGTGCTTACCGTGGCACCAAGGCCGGCATGACCAAACACCTTGCCCGGTGTGTGGAACAGCAGCCGGCTTCAAGCAAAGGAAAGCCGGTTCGCTTGCTGCACCTTCGGATTGAAGACGCTTATAAGCCCTCGCCCTTCTGGATGGATATCGAGATTAAAGCCAGTGCTTCTTTGCGGGTGCTGGACGATTTCTTGCGCGATATCTGGCTCGAGTGCTGCGGCCACCTGAGCCTGTTCAAAATTGACGGTGTGATTTATGAAGCGGTTATTGACCGCAGCTGGGGACTGGACGACTCAAAATCCATGAGGGTCGCGCTGGACAAGGTGGTGCAGGTGGGCTCGAGCTTTGATTACGAGTACGACTATGGCTCAACCACCGAGCTTCGGCTTAGGGTGCTGGGCGAGCGCAATGCCTACCTGAAGAAAGACCTGCGCCTGCTGGCCCGTAACGAACCTCCGGAGTGGCGGTGTACGGTGTGCGGCCAACCGGCCACCCAGATAGACACCGAGTGCGCCTACGAGATGGACAATCCCTTCTTCTGCGACCTGCATGCCCAGGAGCATGTGGAGCAGCGCCACGACGGTGACGATTACATGTTTTTGCCCGTGGTCAACTCGCCGCGCATGGGAACGTGTGGCTATACAGGCCCTGCCGATGAAAGCCCTTACCTGGCCTAAGGGCGGGTGATCCAACCCTATTTGCGGTGTTGGGCGGTAGAATCTCAGCTATGAGCTGGAAAGACTACTTGCAGCAACACCAGTCCGCCCATCTAGAACACTTCCGCGACTTTCTCGCCATTCCCAGCATCTCGGCCCAGCCCGACCATCAGGCCGACGTGCGCCGGGCGGCGGACTGGCTGGCCGAGCGCTTCCGCAAGGCGGGCTTTACTGCCGAGGTGCTGCCCACCGCCGGACACCCGGTGGTGCTGGCTGAATACTGCCCCTACCCCAACCGGCCCACCGTGCTTTTCTACGGCCACTACGACGTACAGCCCGCCGACAACCCCGAGCGCTGGAACTCCCCGCCCTTCGAACCCACCGTGGTGGATGGGCGTATTGTGGCCCGTGGGGCTTCGGACATGAAGGGCCAGGTGATGGCCTTCCTGCTGGCAACGGAAGCCCTTATTGCCACCGGAAACCTGGGTCTCAACGTCAAGGCTCTGATTGAGGGGGAAGAAGAGATCAGCAGCCCCAGCCTGCCGACTTTTATCGAGCAGAACCGAGCGCGGCTGCGCTGCGACATGATAATTAACGGCGACAGCGGCCAGCTTTCCGAGACCACGCCGCTTTTAAGCCTGGGTGCGCGGGGCATTTGCGGTCTCGAGTTCGACCTGATTGGCCCCAGCCACGACCTGCACTCCGGTTCCTGGGGCGGCCAGGTGCAAAACCCCCTGCATGCCATGGCCGAGCTGATCGCCTCGCTGCACCACCCCGATGGCAGCGTGGCGGTAAAGGGCTTTTACGACGATGTGGAGCCCCTGAGCGCCGAACTGCGGGAGTGGTACAAGCGCATCCCCTGGAACGAAGAGGAGATGAAACAGAAGCTCGGGGTGCCCGAGTTTTATGGTGAAGCGGGTTATACCGCCTGGGAACGCATCACCGGGCGGCCTACGCTCGAGGTCAATGGGATGTGGGGCGGCTATATGGGGCCGGGGGGCATGACCGTGATTCCTTCCACCGCCCACGCCAAAATTACCTGCCGCCTGGTGCCCCAGCAGGATCCGGAGAAAATTGTGGCCCTGGTGCGGGCGCACTTAGAAGAGCGCCTGCCCAAAGGGGTGCGCCTGCAAGTACGGGTCAAGGAGTCGGGTGCCCCGGCCTTCCGCATGCGGGCCGATCACCCGGTGGCCGAGGTCGCCAGGAAAGTGCTTACCGAGCTTTATGGGGTACCGCCGGTGGAGACCATGTTTGGTGGCTCGGTGCCCATTCTAAGTACCCTTAAGCAACTTCTGGGCCACGACCCGGTGAGCTTTGGCTTTGGCCTCGAGGATGAGCTTATTCACTCGCCCAACGAGTTCTTCAGGCTCTCCAGCTTTGAAAAAGGTAAGCAGGGCTATGCCATGCTCCTGATGCGCCTGGCTCGATAGGCGCAGCCAACAAGACAACCCCCTGCTGCCCGGTGACAATCTATAGCTGCTGACCACAGCGGCAACAGGAGGGCAGGCCGCGATAAAGATTGGCTAAACGCCAAGGTTAACGTTGGCTGAATGGCTTCTCACTACTGCCAGAACCTGTATCCTACGCTGGGGGTGGAGGAGGCCACACATGAAGCGAATCTTCTCAACGACCATTGGACTCTTGCTGGCAGGCTCTGCTCTTGCTGCGCCCGAACTCAGCCCTCAGGGCATCATCGTCAACCCGGTGCCCACCGACCTACAGGTGCGGGTCTGGGTCAACAAAGACCCCGGCAAAACCGGCAATCCTGTCTACCAGATTGGGGAGCGCATCCAGGTTTCGGTGCAGGTCAACCAGAACGCTTACGTGTACATCTTCAGCGTCAAGTCGACGGGCGAGATTGGCCTGATCTTGCCCAACGCCTTCGACCAGAACAACCTGTTGCGCTCAGGTGAGACCCGCACCTATCCACCCGCCGTGGGTGCCCGCTACAACCTCGAGGTCGCCGGCCCCGAAGGACAGGATCGGGTGCTGGCCATCGCCAGCCGCCAGCCCTTGTCGCTGGCCCAGATTGCCGACATCCAGACGGGTCGGGTGAACGTGCAGGGCGCAGATAACCTGGCTCGAGCCCTCTCGATTGTGGTCACGCCGCTGCCCCAACAGGACTGGGTTTCCAACGTGGCTTTCTTTATAGTGGGGCGGGCCGCGGTTACCCCTGTACAGCCCGTACAACCCGTACAACCTGGTACCGGAACTCTTAGCATCAACTCGAGCCCGTCAGGAGCTCAGGTTTTGCTAGAAGGCCGGTTGGTGGGCAGCACCCCCCTTAGCCTGGTTCTGCGCCCGGGCCGTGTGGATGTGGAGCTGCGCCTGGGGGGTTACCAGTCCTTCCGCACCTCGGCCCAGATTCGACCTGGCGAGACTACCGTCATCAATGCCAACCTGATTGCAGTGGTGCAGAATGGTCTGCTGCAAATCAACTCCAACCCCCCGGGGGTGCAGGTGCTGCTGGGTGGCCGGGTGGTGGGCAACACGCCGCTTAACCTGACCGTGCAACCAGGCCGCTACGAGGTCGAACTGCGCCTGAGCGGTTATCAGAACTTCCGCGCAACGGTAAATGTAGGCAGCGGCCAGACCGTGCCGCTGAACGCCACCTTGCAAGCCCTGCGGGGGGCGCTCGAGGTCTTTACCAACGTAGAAGCCCGCATCTTCCTGGATGGGCGCGAGGTGGGCCAGACCCGCAGCGGCTTCCTGCGCCTTGACGAGCTAGAGGGCGGCAGTGTTCAGATAGTGGCCCTGGCCCCTGGCTACCGGGTGGTTTTCCAGGATATCCGCATCGAGGCCGGACGCACGCAACAGGTACGGCTCGACCTGATGCGGGCCAGGTAGTGGCGAACCCCACCTGAGGCTTTCTGTTCGGTGCAGGCCAAAACCGACTGGGTGTAAGCGCAGCTCTCGGCAGTGCTTCAGGTGGGGCCTCAGCAAACCGAACCAAGCAAGCACCTTTTATCGCACGCTTCGCAGAGGTGGCCTCCCATCCGGGAGGCCACTGTGCTGTGTAGAGCGAGCAATCAAACTTGGCATGGGGCTCAATGATTATGGAGAGTTGTGCCTCCCCTTGCTATGCAGGGGGTTCTTGTGCTGCTTTAGGATGGTGGTCTTCGCCATTTTTGCCGCTGCAAAAAACGAGAAGTGGATCACCCCGGAAGACCGCTTTATACGATTTCTAGAAGGGCAAACTTCAAATAATGCGTCTCGGGCACATTGAGCAAGACCGGATGGTCCCAGCCCTGGCCGCGCTTTTCCACCACCCGTACGGTGCGGTGGGCATCGCTGGCGGCCTCGGCGAGCATCTGATAAAACATGGCTTCGCTGAGGTGATGGCTGCACGAGGCGGTGGCCAGAATTCCGCCGCGGGGCAGCAGCTTCATGGCCCGCAGGTTAACTTCTTTGTAAGCAGCATAGGCCCGCTCGAGGTC
Source organism: Meiothermus cerbereus (assembly GCF_051297115.1). GTDB lineage: Bacteria > Deinococcota > Deinococci > Deinococcales > Thermaceae > Meiothermus > Meiothermus cerbereus_A. The sequence goes on along the minus strand of NZ_JBEVAL010000028.1, from coordinate 28,422 downwards.
GCGCCTGCTTTTGGCAAAGGCCGGGGGGTCGAGCACAATCAGGTCGTAATGGGCTCTGCGCCGCTCTTCCTCGCGCAAAAACTCAAAAGCATTGGCCTCTTTGAAGGTGATGTTGGACAGGCGGTTGGCCTGGGCATTCTGCTGGGCCCTTTGCAGCGCGACAGCCGAGCTGTCCACTGCCACAACCTGCTCAAAGCCCTGGGCCAGATGCAAGGCAAAGGAGCCGTGGTAACTAAAGACGTCCAGGGCGGTTTTTCCTCTGTAGCTTTGTAACCGAATGCGGTTGTCGCGCTGGTCAATGAAAGCCCCGGTTTTCTGGCCCTCTTTAAGGTCGACCCGGTACAGAATGGCGCCCTCCCGCACCATCACCGCGTCGGGCACCTGACCCAGCAGGGGCTTGACCTCTAAGGGAAGGCCCTCGAGGCTACGGGATTTATGGTTGTTCTTGGCCAACAAACTTTGCAGGGCAACCTCGCTTCGAATAACTTCCACCAAAGCCTCAGTAAGCGGCTCTAAGGCCGCCGAGCCTACCTGTAAGACCCCGTGGCCGGCGTAATAGTCGAGCACCAGGGCCGGGAGCAGGTCGCCCTCGGCGTGTGCCAGCCGGAAGGCCCCCTGGGGTTCTTCCGTTATGGCTTTTTTGCGTTGTCTCAGGGCTTTGCGGAGGTTGTCCAGCAAGACCTCCTGGGGCCGCTCGGCTTTATCGAAGCTAAAAGCCCGCACGGTGATTTCGGAAGTGGGGTTATACAGGGCCAAGGCCAACACCCCTGCGCCTGCTTGAACAGGGTATAGGCCGGGCTCTTTGGGTCCCCCCACCACATCGCTGCGATAAACCCAGGGATGACGGGCCATCAGCCGGGCTGCACCTCTGGCATTAACTCGAATATTCATTTCGTGGTACCGGCTTCACAATAAGATGGCCTGCAACATCTTTGTAAAGCTCAGCAAACTCCTTTCTGTGGGGCAGATGTCTTTAACGATAGAAGATCTACCCAAACCCGGTATGAGTCTACCGCTTCTAGCTGCGGGTGCCATACAGCGGGATACGACGGCTCTGCAACCATACGGCTGTCTCGTACTCCCAAGCTCCTGCAAATCGTAATTGTTTTGGATGATGTGGAAACTTGGCCATGCTTTGCCATTGCCTGTGAGGTTCTAGGACTTCAGGGGGCACCTTAATGAATGTTTTTATACGATGCTTTGTTCAAACTGGCTATTGTATGCTATCTCGCGTTGACACGAGTCCCAAGGAATCGCTATGATTCTTGGGGTTCATTTTTGAGCAAGTTTTCACTTGCTCACTTTCCCGCTGTACAGACCTAAAACGATGGTGGCAAGAAAGGAGGGAACGTGGCTGGATCAGGACTCATAAAAAGCCTAGCGGAGCGTGAACAAGCCCTGGCTAAGCAGCTTGAGGAGGCCAAGCGGGCCGCGGCAGCCAAAGTCCAGGAGGCCGAGCTTAAGGCCGCCCAGATTATGGCGGAAGCTGAGCAGGCCGCACAGGACTTGGAAGCGCAGTTTCGAACCCGTACCGCCGAAGCGGTGGCCAGGATTGAAAGCGAAGCCAGGGCCAGGGCCGAAGCGGAGGCCAGGGCCATTAGCGAAGCGGCAACTGCGAAGGTGGCCGAGGCGGTTCAGGCGGTGCTTAAGGAGGTACTGCCTTGATCGCTCCCATGGAGAAGCTGATTGTGGCTGGCCCCAAGCGGCTGGCCCGGGAGCTTTTGGCTGAGCTGCAAAAAGCCGGAGTGGTGCACATTGACCCCTTGCGCCCCGATGAGCTGGGCGAGTACCGCTTGTCCCCAACCGAAGAAGCCGAACTTAAGCGTTGGGAAGCTGTGGTCTCGCAGGCCGAGCAGTCGCTGGCGGTGGCCGGTCTGACCCCACTGGCGGGTGGCAAGCAGTTTGCGGGGTCGCTCGAGGAGGCCGAGGCCACCCTTCGTCCGGTGGCTCGTCGGGCCGAGGTGCTGGGCAAAGAGCGGGCGGTGCTGGAAGAAGAAATCCAGACCATCGAGCTGTTCGGTAAAGCTGTCGAAAAGCTGGCTGCGCTGGTGCAGGGGCTGGACGAGAGCCCCCGGCTGGGGGTGATCCCGTTTTTGCTGGCCAAGCCGGAAGAACTCGAGCCGGTGCGTAAGGCCCTGCAGGATGCCCTGGGCGACCGTTTCATACTCGAGGCCGAGCCCCTGGAAAACCAGGTGGCTGCGGTAGTGGTGGTCAGGCGTGGCGAACTCGAGCAGGCCCGCTCGAGCCTTTCCCGCTTGGGTCTGGCCGAACTGCGCCTTCCCGGCAACTACGGTACCCTGTCCATCACCAAGGCCGCAGCCCGCATGAAAGAACGGGCCAAGCTGGCCCCCGAAGAGCTATTGGGTATCCGCGAAGAGATCACCCGGCTCTCGAGGGAGTCCAAAGAAGCCCTGCTGCTTTTGTGGGCTCGAGCCAAGGACGAGGTGGCCCGCTACAAGACCTCTGCCGATATGGCAGCGGGCAAGTACGGGGTTGCCCTTATGGGCTGGGTTCCCCAAAAATCCAAGGGTAAGGTGGAGGAAGCCCTGGGCCGTCTGCGCGAGCAGATTGTCTATACTTTTGAACCCGTAGACGAGCACCACGAGGGACATCAGGTTCCCGTAACCCTGGAAAACCCAGCCTGGGCCAGGCCATTTGAGCTTTTGCATGGCTTCCTTAATACCCCCGCCTACGGCGGGCACGACCCCACCCTGATGATCGCCATCTTCTTCCCGCTGTTTTTCGGCATCGTGGTTGGGGATATCGGCATAGGCCTACTGTTCTTGCTGGCTGCCCTCTGGATGGCTGGTAAAGCCCGGCGCGGCGAGACCCTGCGCATCGATTTTCTTGGGGCGGCTTTCGGCCCTGATGTGCTGGGTAAGCTCTCCATCATTGGAAAATGGATGGCGGGCTGGGCCATCTTCTGGGGGGTGCTGTACGGGGAGTTCTTCGGAACCTTCCTGGAGAAGCTGCGCCTTCCTGGCATGTTTGGCCTGAAGGACGGCTGGCGGGTCTTCTATCCGACTGGCCCTGGCTACGATCCCGAAAAGTACTATGGCCTGATCCCCATGGTCATCAACCGCCTGGATTTCGCCCAAACCGCCAATGGCCTGATGGTCTTTGCCATTATGTTTGGGGTTTTTCAGGTTCTGTACGCTTTCTTCTTGCGTATGCGCCTGGGGCTCAAGCACGGCCACATGAAGCACTTCTGGGAAGGCTTCGGCTATTTCTCGGGTCTGGTGGGTCTGGTGGCCTTCGCCTACAACTTCCTTACCCAGGCCAACATCGCCATCCTGAACATCGTCTTTGTGGTGGGCATCATCCTCTTCCTGGTAGGCGTGGCCCTCTCGCGTGAAGTGCTGATGATTGCTGAGCTACCCGGTAAGGGTGGGCAGATTCTAAGCTATATCCGTTTGTACGCGGTGGGGGTGGCAGGGGGTGTGTTGGCCAGCCTGGCCAACCAGGTGGGCTTTGGCCTGGCGGAGCGTTTTGGCTTTATTGGTGGTGTGCTGGGATTTTTTATCGGTCTGATCCTGATCCTGGCGATCATCGTCATTACCACCCTGGGCCACGTGATCCAACCCATCCGTTTGCTGTGGATTGAGTTTTCCACCAACTTTGGCTTTTTCGAGGAGACTGGCCGGCAGTACAAGCCCTTTAAGTCGGTCAAGGAGCAAAATAGCTAGGGGTGCATGGCACCCAGTAAACCCGTCCATAATGTGCTTTGAGCACATGGAACCAAGTACCAAAAGGAGAGAAACCATGAAGAGTGTAAAGCTAACCAAGACCCTCTTGATCGTCGCTGTTGCCATTCTTGCCACTGTAGCCTTTGCCGCCGAGGAAGGTGCCGCTGCGGGTTCTTCCCTGGCTGCCATCGGTAAGGGTCTGGCCATCGGCCTGGGCCTGCTTGGTACCGGTATGGCCCAAACCGCCATTGGTGCGGCAGCTGTGGGGGCAGTGGCGGAGGACCGCCGCAACTTCGGTACGGCCCTGATCTTCTTCCTGATTCCCGAAACGCTTGCCATCTTCGGTCTGGCTTTCTCGTTCCTCATCAACTAACCCCGATGGCCGATGGCGCATAGCTCTCTACGGGCTAGCCGCTATCGGCCAAGGGCAAGAAGCACAAAGAGGAGCAAAATGTCAAAACTTGAAGATATTCTGCAAGGCGAAGTGGCCGCCGAAATAGGCGTGATTGCCGCAGAGGCTGAGGCCAGGGCTAAAGCGATTGTAGATGCCGCAATGGCCAGAGCCGAGGCACTCAAAGCAAACAAGCAGCGCCAGCTCGAGGCCGACCATGCAGCCGCTTTGCGCAGGGCCGAGAGCGCCGCCGAACTACTGCTGAGCCAGGCCCGCATTACGGCCAGGGGCCAGGTCATGGAGCGGGTTCGGGCCGAGGTGGGGGACAGCCTGCAACAACTGACCCAAAAGCCCGAATTTGCCTCCATCCTGCACAAGCTAGCCGATGAGGCTTTGGGCAACATTGGCAAGGCCGAGTCGGCTGTGGTTAATCCGGCCCATGCCAGCTTGTTGAATGAATGGGCCCAGAGCAAAGGTTTGCAACTCAAAACCGACCCCTCCATTCGCGATGGGGTTCGGCTGGTGGCGGTAGGAGGGCGGGCATTCGTACAAAACACCCTGAGCGAGCGCCTCGAGCGGGCCTGGGATGCTTTGTCGGCCAAGGCGGCCAAAGCCATCTGGGGGTAGTGTGCTAACCCGTAACACGTTTGCCTATCTCAACGCCCGCGTGCGCTCGAGGCGAAGCCAGGTAGTTCCAGAGGCCTTTTTTCAACAGGCCCTGAGCCAGTCGTTCCCGGATTTTTTGCGCCTGCTGTCCGAAACGGTTTACGGCGCGGATCTGGTAGGCGACTCCCTGGCTGACGTGGACCGCGCGGTGACCAACCACCTGGCCCGTACAGTGGGTGACCTGCCGGGGCTGGTCTCGGGTGAAATGCGTGCGCTGGTCAGCCTGCCCCTGTTTCGCGCCGACCTGATTAACCTCAAGGCCATCTTGCGGGGTAAACAGAGCAACAAAACGCCCGAGGAGATCAAGGCAACATTGCTGGGTGGAACCCTGAAAGAGCCGCTCATCAACGCCATGATCCAGGCCCCCGATGCGGCCAGCGTGGCCCAGATTCTGCAAGTGCCGGGGCATCCTCTGGCTAAGGCTTTGCGCAATGCAGCAGCAGGTAACCCCGACCTTCTGGCCCTGGAGGTTGCGCTGGATCGGGAGTTTTTTGCAGCCAGTTTTGAGAGGGCCAAGAAGTTAGGGCAGAGCCGGATTTCCGCCTACTTTGCCCTCGAGGTAGATGTAACCAACCTGAACACCGCCTTCAAGCTGCAGGCCCTGGGGGCCAGCCTCCCCAACCTGGATGGCTACTTCATTGCTGGGGGCAGGTACCTGGGCCGCGCGGTGTTTGGCCGAATTGCCTCGGGAGACCTGGCGGCCCTCGATGCGCTGGGCGGTACCCCCCTTGCGCCCGCCATGGGGGCCCGCACCCTGGGCGAGCTCGAGCGGGCCGTGCGGGGAATTATGCTGGCCAGGGCTGCTTCGGGCGCGACCGATAGCCTGGGCGGCGGGTTGGTGCTTGATTACATCCAGCGCAAGCAGTGGGAGGCCAGCCGTATTCGCCTGCTGGCCCGGCGTGCCTACTTCAACCTGCCTGCCGAGGCTGTGGCAAAGGAGATCGCATGAAGATCGGTGTGCTGACCGATATCGAGACGGCCTCCGGCTACCGCATTGCGGGCCTCGAGGCGGTTACGGCTGGCCCCGAGGAGGCCGCCCGGAAGCTCTCGGAGATGATTCAGTCGAACCAGTATGCCCTGATCGCTGTAGACCAGCGGCTGCTATCCGACCCCAACAAGGCGGTCGAGCGGGTCATGCGGGGGCGCAATGTGCCGGTGCTGCTCTCGCTGCCCAACCTACTCGACACCTTTAGCGGCGCAGGCGATGCCAAGGCCTACATGCGCGCTCTGGTGCGTGAGACGATGGGGTTTGACATCAAGCTATAAGCCCATAGCCGATGCTGGGCAGCTATCATCAAGAAGTCATTTGCTGCGAGCTAAGAGCATCCGAAGGAGGATACGTGGGAGTCATCAAAAAAATCGCAGGGCCGGCGGTCATTGCCGAGAACCTGCAAGGCGCCAAGATGTACGACATCGTGCGCGTCGGTAATGAAAAGCTGGTGGGTGAGATCATCCGCTTGGATGGTAACACCTGCTTTATTCAGGTCTACGAAGACACCAACGGCCTCAAAGTCGGCGAGCCGGTGGTTACGACGGGCCTGCCCCTGGCCCTGGAGCTGGGGCCGGGCCTTCTGAACGGCATCTTTGACGGGATTTTGCGTCCTCTGGACAAGATCCAGGCCGTTTCGGGCATCTTCATTAGCCGGGGTATCGAGGTTTCCTCGCTGGATCGTACCCGTAAGTGGGACTTCACCCCCATGAAAAAGGTGGGCGACGAGGTCAAAGGGGGCGACATCCTGGGCACGGTGCCCGAGTACAGCTTTACCCACAAGATTCTGGTTCCACCCGATAAGGCGGGCCGCATCAAGAGCATTGTGGGTGCAGGCCAGTACACCATCGACGACACCATCGCCGAGCTCGAGGACGGTACCAAGCTGCGCCTGGCCCACTACTGGCCGGTGCGCAAGCCCCGGCCCATCCAGCGCAAGCTTGACCCCAACCAGCCCTTCCTAACCGGGATGCGGATTCTGGACGTGCTCTTCCCGCTGGCCGCGGGGGGTACGGCGGCCATCCCCGGGCCTTTTGGATCGGGTAAGACCGTAACCCAGCAGTCCATCGCCAAGTTCGGTGATGCCAACATCGTGGTGTATGTGGGCTGTGGTGAGCGCGGCAACGAGATGACCGATGTGCTGGTGGAGTTCCCCGAGCTCGAGGATCCCCAGACCGGACGCCCCCTGATGGAGCGCACCATCCTGGTAGCCAACACCTCCAACATGCCGGTAGCGGCCCGCGAGGCCAGCCTGTACACCGGCATCACCCTGGCCGAGTACTTCCGCGACCAGGGCTACAAGGTCTCGCTGATGGCCGACTCCACCAGCCGCTGGGCCGAGGCGCTGCGCGAGATTGCCTCGCGGTTGGAAGAGATGCCCGCCGAGGAAGGCTACCCGCCCTACCTGGCCTCGCGCCTTTCCAGCTTCTACGAACGGGCCGGCAAGGTGGTTACCCTGGCCGGGGAGCAGGGTGCGGTTTCGGTGATTGGGGCGGTCTCGCCGGCGGGCGGCGACTTCTCCGAGCCCGTCACCCAGTCCACCCTGCGTATTACCGGGGGTTTCTGGGCGCTGGACGCGCAATTGGCTCGAGCCCGGCACTTCCCCGCCATCAACTGGGCCCGCTCGTACTCCTTGTTCCTGGGCAGTCTCGAGTCGTGGTACCGCGAGAACGTGGCCCCGGACTACCCCGAGGTGCGCACCCAGATCATCACCCTGTTGCAGCGTGAGGCCGAGCTACAGCAGGTGGTGCAGCTCGTGGGCCCCGATGCCCTGCAGGATGCCGAGCGGCTGAGCCTGGAAATTGGCCGTATCGCCCGTGAAGACTTCCTGCAACAAAACGGCTACGACCCGGTGGATGCTAGCTGCTCGATGGCCAAGGCCTACGGTATCATGCAGATGATTATTGCGGCCTATAAGCAGGGCGAGCTGGCCCTGGCCAAGGGGGCTACCATCTCGGACTTCCTGAACGACCCGGTGATCGAGAAAATCGGGCGGGCGCGTTACGTGCCCGAGGCCGAGTTCCCCGCCTACAAGGCCGAGTTCGACCAGATGATCAAGACCGCCTTCTTGGGTGCGGTCAAGGCGTAAGGGGGTTCTGATGCTCAAAAAAGAATATAACGCCGTAACTTACGTCTCCGGCCCGCTTTTGTTTCTGGAAGGGGCCTCCGACCTGGCCTACGGCGCCATTGTGAACATTGACGACGGCACTGGCCGCATTCGCGGCGGCCAGGTGATCGAGGTCTCCGACCAGTACACGGTTTTGCAGGTCTTCGAGGAAACCTCGGGGCTGAACCTCGAGCACACTACGGTTTCGCTGGTGGAAGACGTGGCCCGCCTGGGCGTGTCCAAGGAGATGGTGGGCCGGGCCTTCAACGGTATCGGCAAGCCCATTGACGGCCTGCCCCCGGTGGTGGCCGATAAGCGCCTGCCCATCAACGGCGCACCCATCAACCCGGTAGCCCGCGAGAAGCCCGAGGAGTTCATTCAGACCGGGGTTAGCGCCATTGACGTCAACATGACCCTGGTGCGCGGCCAGAAGCTGCCCATCTTCTCCGGTTCCGGTCTGCCGCACAACGAGCTGGCCGCCCAGATTGCCCGTCAGGCCAAGGTGCTGGGGGAGGGCGAGGGCTTCGCGGTGGTGTTTGCCGCAATGGGCATTACCCAGCGCGAGGTGAGCTACTTCATGCAGGAGTTTGAGCGCACGGGGGCCCTCTCCCGCTCGGTGCTCTTCCTCAATAAGGCCGATGACCCCACCGTGGAGCGCCTGCTGACCCCCCGGATGGCCCTCACCGCCGCCGAGTACCTGGCCTTCGAGCACGACTACCACGTGCTGGTGATCCTCACCGACCTGACCAACTACTGCGAGGCCCTGCGCGAGATTGGTGGGGCCCGGGAAGAGATTCCGGGCCGCCGCGGTTACCCCGGCTACATGTACACCGACCTGGCCTCGCTCTACGAGCGCGCGGGTGTGGTGCACGGCAAGAAGGGCTCGGTGACGCAGATCCCCATCCTCTCCATGCCCGGCGACGACATCACCCACCCCATCCCCGACCTGACCGGCTACATCACCGAAGGCCAGATTTTCATTGCGCGCGACCTGGCCCAGCAGGGCATCTTCCCGCCCATCAACGTGCAGCCCAGCCTCTCGCGCCTGATGAACAACGGTATCGGCAAGGGCAAGACCCGCGCCGACCACAAGGAGCTGGCCGACCAGCTTTTCAGCTCCTACGCCCGCGGGGTGAACCTGCGCCGTCTGGTGGCCATCACCGGTGAGGATGCCCTGACCGAGATGGACAAGAAGTACCTGCGCTTCGCCACCAACTTCGAGCAGAAGTTCATCAACCAGGGCCAGAAGGAGCGCTCCATCGAGGAGAGCCTGAACATCGGCTGGGCCCTGCTCGCCGACTTCCCGCCCTCTGAGCTCAAGCGTATTCGTCGCGAGTACATCGAGCAGTACCACCAGAAGACCGGCAAGCTTGAAGAGCTGGTGGGAGCTTAACGCATGAAAGGCGTGGAAAGTAGAAAGAGAAAAGTAAAGTCAAGGGCTCTTGGGTTTCCTTTCCACTTTTCTCTTTTCTCGCCTTTTAGGGGTTAACTTAGGGGTTAAGTATGGCTGAACCTGTTTCACCGACCCGCTCCACCTTGCTGGCCAAACGCGACCAGAAGCGGCTGGCCTTGCAAGGCGTGGAACTGCTAAAAAACAAGCGGGACGCCCTGATTGGCGAGTTTTTCGCCCTGGTGCAAGACTCGCTCAAAGCCCGCGAGGCCCTCAACAACGCTGCCAAGGAGGCGTACTTCAGCCTGCTTATTGCCAAGGCTTTCGATACCCCCGAGGCGGTGGAGTCGCTTTCGGGCAACCCCATCGAGGTGCAGATAGAGGTGGAGAGCCTTTACGGGGTGAAGGTGCCTAAGATCACGGCTCCTGCTTCGAGCGGCACTTTGGCTTTCAGCCCGATTGGGGTAGGGGCCAAGACCCTGGAGGCAGCGACGGCCTTCCGCCGTCTGGCCGAGGCCATTATTGCTGTGGCCAACACCGAGAACCGCCTGCGGAAAATTGGTGAGGAGATCAAGAAAACCAACCGCCGGGTGAATGCCTTGGAGCAGATCTCCATCCCCGAGATTAACGAGCAGATCAAGTTCATCACCGACACCCTCGACCAGCGCGCTTTGGAAGAGGTGACCACCCTCAAGCGCATCAAGGCTGCCATTCTGGCCCGCGATGCCGAGGAGCTGGGCATTGTCTCGGCGCATATCGAGAAAGGCGCTGGGTTGTAGGGAACCACGCAGTTTGCTTACCCCGCCGAAAGGCGGGGTTTTTGGTTCACCCAGCCTGTTTTCTGGGTGCGCTCGAGTGCTTCAAAGGCGACCAAGCGGTTTTCGTTCCCAAATCAAAACGGAGTGCAGAACTCTCTTTTTACTGTTGGGAATGGCGACCACAAGGAGAACCACGCGATAGAATGAGCCGCAATGCTTGATTTTGTCGTCGGACTGGGGTTGTTCTTGCTGGCATTGGTGGTGGTGCGCCGCTCGGGCTGGGCCTGGGGGGTGGTAGGGGTCTGGCTCAACCTGCTGTGGTTTATTTACCAGAACGAGCTGGGGCAGGGCTGGCTGTTTTATATGCGCGGGGTGGGGCTGGCCTTTGTGCTGGCGGCGGGCTATCGGCAGTATGGGCTGGCCTGGGCCCTGCTGCCCTGGCCGCTGCTCCTGGTGGGGCGTTTTGAGGTACAGATGCTCTGGCCCTACTTTCCTGCCTGGGGGGAAGGGCTGATGCTGGGGGCGGTGTTTTACTTGCTGGTGGGGCTTTTCAAAAGGCCCTGATACAGCTCGGGGCGGCGCTGGGGGAAGACGGGGAAGTCCTGGCGCAACTTGGTGGGATAACTGGGGTCTAGCACCACCGCGCCAAGCCCTTCGCTTTCTACCCGCAGCAGCTCCATACCCAGGGGATCTATAGCCAGACTGGGCGCACCAAAGGGCTCTTCGGCGTGGTTGACCGCAACCAGGTAGGCCTGGTTTTCGGCGGCCCGGGCTTTGCAAAAAAGCTCCCAGGCATAGCTGCGGCTCATGGGCCAGGCCGAGGGAATCAGGAACAGACTCACCCCCTGTAGGGCATAGGCACGAAAGAGCTCGGGGAAGCGCAGGTCGAAGCAGATGGCGATGCCGACCTTGAAGCCCCCCAGCTCGAGCGTAACCAAATCCTGCCCCGGAACCATGGTCTCGGGCTCGCCAAAGGCGGGAATCAGGTGGGTTTTGGTGTAGCAGGCCCGCTGGCCCGCTGGCCCCATGACCCTGGCCCGGTTGGCGTGGCGCTCGCCGGCCTGCTCCAGCACCCCGGCGACCAGGGTCATGCCGGTTTGGCTGCAGAATTGCTCGAGGCGCCTCAGCACGGCTGGGGTAAAGGCGGCATCGGCAAAGCGGTAGCCGCTGGGGAATAGCTCGGGCAGCACCGCGACCTGTGCTCCTTCCTGGTGGGCCTGGTGGAGGAGCTCGAGGGCCTTTTCCAGCGTGGCCTGGGGGGTTTCGCGGGTTGCCAGGTGCACTAGGGCTATTTTCATGCTTTCTCCCGTAGGCGGTAGGCCAGATAGGGCAGGCCCAGTCCCAGGGCGCTTCCCAGCAGTGCGGCCCAGAGCTGCCCGCCCACACCCAAGAGCCCTGCGACTGCCTGCGCCAGCACGAGTGCAGCCAGCACCGCCACATAAAGCGGGATGACAAAGGGTTTGCCGCTGCCGTACTGCACCAACCCGGCCCCCACCATGGCCGTTACGGATAAGGTGGCACCGAAGGGGCTGGGCTGTACGAAGAAGAACCAGATAAAGCCAGCTATTCCAGCGTAGATGAGGGTACGGGCCAGCCAGTCGGGTGCCAGCGAGCGCTCCAGGAACGCTGAAAGCTTGCTCAAAACCCGCCTCCGAAAGGGTTCAAGATTTGATAAAGCGCCATACCACCAGGCACGCCAGAATGAGCCCCAGGCCGCCCCAGGCCACCTGAGGCTCGCTGCCCGCAAAGCCCAGCAGTGTGGCCAGCACACCCGCGCCCAAGAAGCCAGGCGCATACTTTGGATTGATGGTCAGTCCCAGCAGGAGTGCCACCAAAAAACCCGAAACCGCGGGCGGCATACCGGCCCCCACCGCCACCACCACAATTAACAAGCCCAGGGTAATTACCAGGCCTACGAAATAAGCCCCTGGAAAGGGTTCCTTGCTCGGTTTGTCTGTTGCTTTCTCTGCCATGTGCTATACCTGTTTTATAGCTTACCGCTTTTGGATGAGCTTGGCACCCAATAAGCAGCTTCGTTCGCCGGGCTTTACCCTGGGCATTGTTATGCCTGTGCTGGTGGACGACATTTTGCTATTGGCTAGCGTCAGCGGTCATGATAGCATTCTTTGCTAGTTATGGCCCTCATTGTCCAGAAATATGGTGGAACCAGCGTGGGCGACCTCGAGCGCATTCACAAGGTGGCCCAGCGCATCCACCACTACCTCGAGAAAGGACACCAGTTGGCGGTGGTGGTCTCAGCCATGGGTCGTATGACCGACGAACTGATAGCCCTGGCCAGGCGGGTGAACAAACGCCCGCCTCAGCGCGAACTCGACATGCTCACCACCATTGGCGAGCAGCAGTCGGTAGCCCTGCTTTCGATGCAGCTTAACGCCATGGGCATTCCAGCGCGGGGGTTTACCCAACACCAGATTGGTATTACCACCGATGGGCGCTACGGCGACGCCCGCATTTTGCGGGTAGAGCCCACCCTCATCCAACAGGCCCTGAACCGGGGAGAAGTGGCGGTGGTGGCGGGCTTTATGGGCACTACCCCCGAAGGCGAGCTGACTACCCTGGGGCGCGGCGGCTCCGATACCACCGCAGTTGCCCTAGCAGCGGCCCTGGGGGCGCGGGAGTGCGAAATCTTTACCGATACCGAAGGGGTTTATACCACCGACCCACACGCCATCCCCGAGGCGCAAAAGCTCAACAAAATTGGCTACGACCAGATGCTGGAGATGGCGGCCCTGGGGGCGCGGGTGCTGCACCCCCGGTCGGTTTACTACGGCAAGCGCTATGGGGTGAGAATCCACGTGCGCAGCAGTTTTTCCTATAACCCTGGCACCATTGTTACGGAGGACGGAATGGAACTCGATCGCCCAGTGACGGGGGTAGCCCTCGATGACGAAATTGCCCAGATTGGTCTGATAGGCATTCCGGATCGGCCCGGCATCGCAGCCCGGGTCTTTGAGGCCCTGGCTCGCAAAGGTGTGGCCGTGGACATGATTATCCAGGGGGTTCCCGGCCACGAAGCCAGCCGAACCCAGATGGCCTTTACCGTGAATCAAGATTTCGCCGAAGAGGCCCTGGAGGCCCTCGAGCCCGTTCTGGCCGAGATTGGTGGCGAGGCCCAGTTGCGCCGGGACATCTGCAAGATTTCCATCGTGGGGGTGGCCCTGGCCTCGACCCCCGGCATTCCGGCCCGGATGTTCCAGGCCCTCTTTAGCGCCGGGGCCAACATCGACATGATTGCAACCAGCGAGGTGCGCATCTCGGCCATTATTCCCTCGCAGTACGCCGAAGCGGCCCTGCGCGCAGTGCATAGCGCGTTTGAGCTGGATAAGCCGGTGGAAAAGTAACAGGCGAGAAAAGTGGAAAGAGAAAAGGAAAATCCAGAGCTTTTGACTTTGCTTTCCTCTTTCCCCTTTTATCTTTCCTCGCCTGTGGGGGTCATATGAGTGAAACCACCAACTACTCTGGCAAACAATACCTGAGCTGGCAGGATATTACCAACCTGGTTTCCAGGCTGCTGGGCCAGGTCAACCCCAACGACTTTGACTGCATTCTGGCGGTCACTCGAGGCGGCATGATTCCGGCCTGCCTGGTTTCCGAGGCCACCGATCAGCGCAACATTCTGACTGCTGCTGTGATGTTTTACACCGATGTGGGCGAGACCATCAAAGACCCTGTTTTTCTCCAGTTTCCTTCCGATAGCCTGCTCTATGGTAAGCGGGTACTGGTTGTAGACGACGTGTGGGATTCGGGTAAAACTGCCGTGGCGGTGCGTGAGCGCATCCGGATGGCCGGTGGACGTGCTCAGGTGGCGGTTCTGCACTACAAACCCAGTAAAAGTCAGTTCCCCGGCGACGGCCCCGACTACTACGCTGCCGAGACCGAGGCCTGGATTGTGTATCCCTGGGATCCCGCCCAGGGCTGGACCACCTTGGGCCAGGGGGCCAGCCAGGCCTGAAATACGGCAAATGCGATGGCGAGCAGATTTTGCAGGGTGCGTCTGAGCGCTTGAAAACCTGCGCTTGCCTGTGCCCGGGTTTTCTGGAGCGGTTTTCGGAAAGAGTGTTGCAATGAAAGACGCCATTTCCTGACAGGCTCAACCCAGTTAAGCGGGCCTTGCTGAGCTGAGGCCCGCTTGGTTTGCTCCAAAGGGATCGTCCACCGGTGAATAGCCGCGCCAGCGGTCTGTCCCGAAGGGGATCGTCCACCGGTGAACAGCCGCGCCAGCGGTCTGTCCCGAAGGGGATCGTCCACCGCGCGTTTTCGTCGGCGATAAAAATGGCGAAAACTGCGATAAGACTCACGCCCGAAGCGTTCTGCTGAGGTTCAAAGCTGACAGGATGTAAGCGTTTTTCCCCTATTGCTGCTTCGGACGGGGGTTTGCATTACTTGATTAGACCTAGTTGCAGCACCGCGTCGCGCTCCTCGGCCAGCTCTCTGGCGGTAGCGTCCATCTTGCTGCGGCTGAACTCGTTGATCTCCAGGCCCTGCACAATTTCAAAGTCGCCGTCTTTGCAAACGCAGGGGTAGCTGTACACCAGCCCTTCGGGGATGCCATACGAGCCGTCGGAGGGAACAGCCATGCTGACCCAGTCGCCCTCAGGGGTGCCCAGGGCCCAGTTGCGCATGTGGTCGATGGCCGCACTGGCTGCCGAGGCCGCCGAGGAAGCGCCGCGGGCTTCAATAATTTCAGCCCCGCGCTTGGCGACTTTGGGGATGTAGGTATTGACGTACCAGTCGTGGTCGCCAACCAGCTCGTAGGCATTTCTGCCCCCAACTTCGCAGTGGAACAGGTCGGGGTACTGGGTGACGGAGTGGTTGCCCCAGATGGTCATCTTCTTAATCTCGGTTACGGGCACCTTTAGGCGGGCTGCCAGCTGCGAGATGGCCCGGTTGTGGTCGAGGCGGGTCATGGCGTGAATCTGACGCGGCGAGAGGTTGGGGGCGTTTTTGTAGGTAATGAGGGCGTTGGTATTGGCCGGGTTGCCTACTACCAGCACCTTTACGTGTTTGCGGGCGTTGTCCGAAAGGGCGCGGCCCTGGGCGGTGAAGATGGCGCCGTTGGCCTGGAGCAGGTCGGCGCGCTCCATGCCTTGTTTGCGGGGCATGGCCCCCACCAGCAGGGCATAGTCGGCGTCAGCAAAAGCTATGTTGGGATCGTCGGTGGGTACTATGCCTGCCAGGGTGGGGAAGGCACAGTCCTCGAGCTCCATAATGACCCCATTCAGGGCCTTAAGGGCTGGGGTAATCTCCAAGAGCTGCAGAATAACCGGCTGGTCTTTGCCGAGCATCTCGCCTGCGGCAATGCGGAACAGCAAGCTATAACCAATTTGACCGGCTGCACCAGTAACTGCGACACGTACAGGGGACTTCATCTGAAAGCTCCTTTCAATGGGCCGTAACCCATCTGCCGTTCACGATAATAACGCGCCGAAGGCCCAATGTCGAAGGACAAAGGTCGGGGGTAGTTACACCATTGAGGGGTTTTCAAAAAAAGTGCTTATCAGGCCCGTTTCCATTAGGAAACACGAGCCCCAGGTGGCCCTGAGCCGCGCGCGGCTCGGTATGTAACCTGCCTCTAGACCACAAATACCCTCTGGGCGTAACATTGCCCATATGACCGTTAGCCGCTACTACGATGTGAAGCGCGATGAGCGAGGTAAGCGCTACCTGGAGCCATTTATCGAGGGGTCGCTCTTGCTGGGGCTGCCCCTTTTGAACAAAGGAACGGCTTTTACCCACGAGGAGCGCAAAGCCCTCAAGCTCGAGGGCCTCTTGCCCCCCCACGTGACCAGCCTTGAGGAGCAAAAGCAGCGCAATTATCGGCGCTACTGCCTGATCGAAAACGACCTGGAAAAACACATTTTTTTGCGCAACCTGCAAGACCGCAACGAGGTGCTATTCTATGCCCTTTTCGCCGATCACATGAGCGAAATGCTCCCTATCCTCTATACCCCTACGGTGGGCGAGGCGGTCAAGCAGTTCTCGCATATTTATCGCTATCCACGGGGATTTACGGCCTCCACCGACAACATCCACGAAATTGAGCAGGCCCTCTCCAACGTGCCCCTCAACGATGTGCGGCTGGCCGTTGCCACCGATTCTTCGGCTATTCTGGGCATTGGTGATCAGGGTTTTGGAGGGATGGCGATCTCCATCGGCAAACTTTCCATCTATACCGCTGCCGGGGGTCTGGGCCCCGACAAAGCCCTCCCTGTCGAGCTCGACGTGGGCACCAACCGGGCCGACCTGATCAACGACCCGCTGTACCTGGGGGTGCGCCACCGCAGGCTTTCGGGGGATGAGTACTACGCCTTTATGGATCGCTTTGTGGAGGCTTTCTGCAAGCGCTACCCCAACGCGGTCATGCAGTGGGAAGACTTTGGCAAGGACACGGCTTTTACTGTGCTCGAGCGCTACCGCAAGGTGCTGCCCTCCTTCAACGATGACATCCAGGGTACTGGGGCGGTCACGCTGGCGGGCGTGCTCTCGGCTTGTCGGATTAAGGGTCAGCGCCTTTCCGACCAGCGCATCCTGGTTTATGGGGCCGGGGCGGGGGGCATTGGTGTGGCCCAGGCCTTGCTCGACGGCCTTATGCGCGAGGGCCTGAGCGAGGCGCAGGCCTTAGAGCGCTTGTTTGTTCTTGACTCCAAGGGCTTGCTGCTCTGCAACCGCAGCATGGAGGGCTACAAGCAAAAGTTTGCCAAAGACCCAGCCCTGGTTCAGGATTGGCCTATTGCGGGAGATGCGCCCAATCTGTACGAAACGGTGGTGAACGCGAAGATTACCGTTTTGCTGGGGCTTTCGGGTCAGGCGGGGTCATTTACCGAACCCATTGTGCAGGCGGTGCAGGCCAACGCCGAGCGCCCCATTATCTTCCCTTTATCCAACCCCACCAGCTCGTCGGAGGCGTTTCCGGAGGAAATTTTGCGCTGGACGCGGGGCAAAGCGCTGGTGGCTGCCGGGAGCCCCTTTGCGCCGGTGGAGCTGGACGGCCAGGTTTATCCAATCGGTCAGGGGAACAACGCTTTTGTGTTCCCGGGGTTGGGTTTTGGTACGGTGCTCTCTAAGGCCAAAGAAGTCTCCGACGCCATGGTGCTGGAGGCGGCCTACGCCCTCTACGACTACACCAGCAAGCACCACCCCGAGCGCGTATATCCCCCCACCTCCGAGTTGCGCGAGGTGAGCCAGCTGGTGGCCTCGAGGGTGATTCGCCAGGCCCTGAAGGAGGGGTTGGCCCGCGAAGAGCGCCTGAAGGGGCTTAGCATGGAGGCCATTCAGGCCTATGTGGCGGAGCGGTTCTGGCAGCCGCGGTATCTGCCCTACAAGATGGCGATCAAGGCCCAGTAGCCCTCAGTTGAACACCAAAAGCACAAGGGCAAACCCGATAAATAAACCCTGCTTAAAGCCAGAAGTCGAAGTACAGCCAACTTGTGAAGTCTGCGGACTGGCGCAGAATAACCGATGGGCAATTTCTACCTCAGGGTTTACGCAGCATATGGGGGTTTTATTGCCAACTTGAAGAGGTTACAGTCAACTTGGCATTCACAAGTGGGCCTTCTGCGCATTACTGACATAAAACCTGTAGATTTTCGTATACTTAAGGTGTCAAGGGCTTTAAGCCCGGTATATATATGGACAAGAAAGACCGCCCGGTATACATCATTTCGGTTGCTGCCGAACTGGTGGATATGCATCCCCAGACCCTGCGCCTGTACGAGCGCAAAGGTCTGATTCAGCCCAAGCGCTCGGGCGGCAAAACTAGGCTGTATTCAGAACGGGATGTGGAAAAGCTGCGGGAGATTCGTCGCCTGACCCAGGAGCTGGGGGTCAACCTGGCCGGGGTGGAGGAGATCATGAAGCTGCGCGACGAGTTGTGGGCGCTCGAGCAGCGGTTTCGAGAGGAGGCCGAGCGATTGAAGCAGGAGCTAGGGGATAAGCTCGAGGCCCTCAAGACGCCCCCAGCCCTACCACCTCCTGGCGAAAAAAGCAAAAAGACCGACGATAAAGAGCGGCCCGTCTATATCATCTCGGTGGCCGCAGAATTGGTGGGCATGCACCCCCAGACCCTGCGGCTCTACGAGCGGGAGGGCCTGGTTGCCCCCAGCCGCACCTCAGGCAAAACCCGCCTGTACTCCGAGCGAGATGTGGAAAAGCTGCGGGAGATTCGCCGCCTGACCCAGGAGCTGGGGGTCAACCTGGCCGGGGTGGAGGAGATCATCCGCCTGCGGGATGAGCTGGACATCCAGCAAAACCGCCTGGAGTCGGAGATAGCCCGTTTGCGCCTGGCCTTGTTGCGTGAGCTCAAGCAGGAAAAAGGCGAGGCGCAGAAGAAAGCCAGATCCTCGGCAGGCTGAGCTGCTGTACTGGGTATTCTCGGGTCAACCAGGCTGTTCTAGCGTGGTCTTTGCTTTTTTCTGAAGACCACTCTAGCGAAGCCTCAGTGGCAGCCGCAAGGCATAGGCCAGCCCAATAAACACCCCCAGACCTGCCAGCCCCCCAAGGATGAGCGGGGGGATGTTTTGCAAAAAAAACGCTGGGAGGCCAAAGTGTGCCGCTACCAGGTAAGCCACCCAGCCTGCCGGTGCGCCTGCCAGGATGGTTTTTGCGACCATTCCCCACACCTCGG
This sequence comes from Meiothermus cerbereus, assembly GCF_051297115.1. Lineage (GTDB taxonomy): Bacteria > Deinococcota > Deinococci > Deinococcales > Thermaceae > Meiothermus > Meiothermus cerbereus_A. Next base: position 9,792 of record NZ_JBEVAL010000028.1, on the reverse strand, counting down.
CCTGCGCGACCATCTGAAAAGCCTGCAACTGCCGGGCATAAAGAGCCAGGCCCAGCCAGCCTGCGGCCACTGTGGCCAGGTTTAACACAAACAAACCCTGCTCGCGCAGCAGCCAGTAGCCAAAGGTGTTGAATAGGGCCACCATGACCGTAACCCGCACGGCCCGGCTCACCTGCCCCACTGCATAGAAACCCCGCAGCAGCAACTGGTTTAAGCCCCAGGGAAGCAGGGCTAGGCCCAGGGCCATCACGGTCTGGGTGGTAAAGGCCCGGTTGGCCTCGGAGAAGTTGGCGGTAATGGCGTAGAGCAGGCCTACAATCCAGGGGGCCAGCGCCACCATCATGGCTGCCGCAAAGGCCAGGGGCACCGCCAGCCGGGCCATGATACGGCGGAGCAGCTCGCGGGCTGCTGGCACGTTCTGGCCACCTGCCAGCGCAGATAGACGGGGGAAAGCGGCCATAGCGGGTGAGACGGCCAGCAGGCCCAGCGCGGTGGTAAAGATGAGCTCACCGTTTTGGAAGCCCGTGACGGCCGCTGAGGGGTAGGCGGCTAGAATGCTCAGCAGAACCAGGTTCAAAAACTGCCGCACCGAAGTCGTAAAGGCGAAGGGGCCAATCCGGGCCAGGGCTAGGCGGAAGGCCGGGTGCCATTTGAACTCGAGCCGGTACCCCTTGAGGGCAGGAAGCTGCACCAGGGCCTGTAGCGCTCCCCCCAGCGTAACCGACAAGCCCAAAGCCACAACGCTGTCTGGAAAAAGCAGCATCAGCGCTATAGAACCCACGTTGAAGGCCATCGGGCTGAAGCTGGTAATACCGAAGCGCTCACCTGACTGAAGCACCGAAGAAAACAGCGAGGCCATCGAGATGGAGAGCAAAAAGGGCATCACCAGGCGAATGAGGAGCACCAGCTGCTCGAAAACCGCTGGGTCGCGCAGGGGGCTGGCCTGGGCCAGGGAAAGCTCGGCAAGCCACAGCAGGGCATGGGCAACCTGAGGGGCAAAGAGCAGGCCCAGACCCAGAATCACCAGATTGATGCCCAACAAAAACGCACCAAAACGCCGGGCGAACGCACGGGATTCTTGGGGTGGGAGGCTGGTCAGCACCGGGATCAGGGCGTTTTGAATGGCCCCTTCGGCCAGTAGCTCGCGCAGCAGGTTGGGAATGCGGTAAGCCACCCAGAAGGCATCTTTGATGACATCCGGCAGTGGCAGGTTGGTGAGGATGGTCTGGCGTACCTGGCCCAAGAGCCGACTGGAAAGGGTGCCGGCCATGACCAAAAAGGTGTTGCGAAGGATGCGTGACATATGGATGGGGGTTGGTGCCTCGAATGCTTCCAGAGGGATTTATACCAGATTGGTTTGCTTTTTGGCCGGGAAAACCAACCGGGTGAATGCGGCTCGATGCTCCTGGCCGGGGCTGCTAACCCATAAGCACCACCCTGGATACAGGGGCTTTAGCCAGCTTCACAGGAAAAACCTTTTGCCTGCGGTGGGTACACCCGCCCTGGCCTGTGGGGCGGGGTGCAAATCAATCTCTCCAGCGCACTTGACTGCCTGCAGGCGACTTGTAGACCTCCAGGCGGGCAGGCAGGCGTTCGGCCAGGGCTTCGACGTGGGTCACGATGCCCACCAGGCGGCCCTGGGTGGGCAGGGCCTCGAGCACCCCGGCTACTTGCTCCAGGGTTTCGGCGTCGAGGGTGCCGAAGCCTTCGTCGAGGAAAAGCGCCCCGATTCTGCCGCGCGAGAGGTGCTCCGAGAGCGAGAGGGCCAGACAGAGGCTGGCCATGAAACTCTCGCCCCCCGAAAGGGTACGCACTGGCCGCAGGGCATCGGTCCAGCGGTCGAATACAAAATACTCGCCGTCCTCGAGCTGCAGGCTATAGCGGTTTTGCGAGAGGGAAGCGATCAGCTGGGAAGCCCGGCCCAAGAGCCCGGACTGGTAGCGCTCGAGCAAAAAGTCCTGGAAGCGGTCGCCCTTGAGGTCGCTGGCGAGCTGTTCCCAGAGGTCGATTTGCTTCTCCAACTCGGCTTTTTCCTGGAGGAGCTGGCGCTTGCGCTTTAGGTACTCGTCCAGGCGCTGTAGGTCGGTCCTCTTGCCGCCCAGGCTTTTCTTGATCGAATCGAGTTCCTGGTGGAGGCTGTCTTTGCGGCTGCGCTGTTCGGTTACCTGGGCTGGAGCGATGGGGGGCTGGCCTTTCAGTTTTTCCTGCAGCGCCTCCAGGTTGCTGGCGATCTGGGCCCCCTCGAGCGCGTGTTCGTTGATTCGCTTTTGCAGCGCCTCCACCTCTTCTGGCCTCAGGCGGGCGCCCTGGGCCGCCTCGATGCGGTCGAACTGGGCTTCGTGCAGCAGGGCTAGCAGGCTTTCCCTTTGGCGGGCCAGGTTATTTTGCAGCACCCGCACCACCTCGGCCTGGCTCTGGGTTTTGCCTTTGAGCGCGGCAACCTGGGCCTCGAGCCGGTCGGTCTCTTGCTTTAAGTCCTGCAGGGTCTTGAGCTCTTGCTCGAGCCACTTCGCGTAAGCCGCAACCTCCTTACCCCTGGTCATGGCCCGAACCTCTTCGGCCAGGGCAGCAAGGCGCTGGGTGCGCTCTTCCCTGACCTGCTCGAGGCTGCCCAGGGCTTTGGCCTGGGCCTCCAGCTCGGCGTGGGCTTTGCGGGCTTCTTCGGCCTCGCCTTGCAGCTTTTCTTGCTGTTCTTGCAGCCGAGGCAGGCGATCGTCCAGGTCTTTGAGACGCTGCTGTGCAGCCGCATACTGGGCCCTTAGCTCACTAACGGTGGTTTCCAGGTGCTCGACCTGGGCCTCTAGGGCTTGCAGATCGGCCTGGGGCTTGGGCGGGGGCAGGGTCTGGACGGGATGCCCGCAGAGGGGGCAGGGCTCACCTACCTTGAGGTGGGCGTGGTACGCCTCGAGGCCCTGCTGAAGCTTCTCCTGCTCGAGGGCCTGCTTGGCTTCCTCCAGCCTGGCTCTGTGCTGCTTACCGGTATCTGCCAGGGCCCCCAAGTTCTTTTTGAGTTCATCGCTTAGGGCCTGCGCCTTTTGTACTTCCTGCACGGCGTCTTGCAGGCGCTCCTGGGCACGCTGTGCGCCGATGCGGGCCTTTTCTAGCTCGGCAAACAGCCGCTCAGCGTCGCGCAGCTGATCGAGGCGGTCTTCCTCGAAGGGCAGCGGGTTGGGGTGGCGCAAACCCAGGCTGCCGCCGTAGCGCTTGAGGCTGGCCTCCTTCGAGCGCAGCAAGGGAAGCTGGTGCATTTGCTGCTCCAGCGCCTGGTGCTTTTCGGACTGGTACCTGGCGCGAAGGTCGCCAAACTTGGCCTCGAGCTTTTCCAGCTCCGACTGGTCTTGCCCCAGGGCTTGCTGGGCCTGTTGCAGCTCGGTTTCTGCTTGCTGGATCGCCTCTACCTGCGGCCAGATGCGCTCGGCTCTCTCGGCCCGCGCAAGCCGGGCGGCCACCTCGGCGATGCGCGCTTGCTGGTTTTCCCAGGTTTGCTGGCGGCGGCACCAGGACTCCAGCTCGCCCCATAGCCCCACCAGCTCCTCGAGCTTCTTAAGGGTTCGCTCGGCCTCTTGCAGCTTTTGGGTGAGCGCGTGCTCGCTTTGCTCGAGGGTAGCAATTTCGTCTCGCAGCGCCCCCAGGCGCTCTTCGTCGGCCTCGGCCAGGGCGGCCAGCTCCCCTTCCAGGCGGGCTTTTTGCTTTTTGAGGTCCTCGAGCCGGCCCGTTACCCGCTCCCGCATGGCCTTGAGGGTTTCCAGGCCGTAAAGCTTGATCAGGGTTTCGCGCCGTTCTTTGGGCGAGCCCCGCAAAAACAGGTCGAACTGGCCCTGCGGCAGCAAAATGGCCCGGGTAAAGGTCTCGTAGTCCATGCCCAGAATCTCGGTCAGTTTGGCGTCGAGTTCGCGCACCTTTTCCGAGGCCGGATGGGTTCGCCATGCGTCGTTCTGATGGAACTCGAGGCGGTTTTGGTTTTCCTTGCCCACCACCCGCACCACCCGCCAGAGCTGTTCACCAACGGCAAAAGTGAGCTCTACCTTGGCCGATTCGGCCTGGGGGTGCTTGAGTTCCTTCAGGCCGGTCGAGCCGATGCGTGGGGTGGCCTTGTAGAGGGCATAGGTGATGGCGTCGAGCAGGGTGCTCTTACCTGCGCCGGTCGGGCCGGTAACGGCAAACAGCCTTAAGTCGGGGCCAAAGATAACTTCTTGCGCTTTGGCATAGGGGCCAAAGCCATCGAGGAGAAGACGGATGGGTCTCATGGCAACATTCAGTGCGCCTGTTGGTCGCTAATGGTGTGAACCTCTTCGAAGGTTTGCTTGAAAGCGGCTAGAAGTTCGGGACTTGCTTCCTTGGTGGTGATGGTTCGGCGATACTCGGCATAAGCCTCTACCCAGTCCAGCTTTTCGGTATCTACCACCACCGGGCCTTTTGTGTCTGCTCCTGGGGTGTGGAACTCGACCTCGAGCAGATCCGGCAGCTCCTTGAACAACCGCTCGCGCAAGGCGGGGTTGCCTTTGTCTTCGATCACCACCTTGCTATAGCCAGGAAAAGCCCGGATCTCCTCCCAGCGCCGATCCAGCGACTCCCGGCTGACCCGGAAGGTTTTGAGCGGCTTGCCCCAGCGCTCCTTTACGGGATGTACCTGGGGCGGTGCACCTGGCTTTAGCTCCACAATCAGGGCCCCCCGGTCGCCGTTCTCGCTCTCGCCAAAGTCGAGCTGGATGAGGGAGCCCGCATACCAGGCCAGGGGAGCCTCGGAAACCTGCTGCTGGCGGTGCAGGTGGCCCAGGGCCACGTAGCTCAGGCTCAGGGGAAAGGCGCTTTTGGGGATGGCGTAGCTGTTGGTGGTGTGGAAGATAAACTCGCCGCCCCCGAGCTGGCCCCCCTCCACGGTCAGGTGGGCCATCAGCAGGTTGAGGTCAGGGCCAAAGCCCTGGGCCAGGTTTTGCATGATCAGGCTCATGCTAGAGCCGTAGGTTCTTTTCCAATCGGCGCTATCGCCATTCAGCAGGTCGCCCGTCTTGACCAGCCGCCGCTCCGACAAAAAGGGCAGCAGCGCCACCCTGGCCCCCAGGGCCTCCACCACCCCGCCCTGCTCGGCAAAGCGCAGGTTGCCGAAGACGGTGGCCCCGGTGAGGGAGAGTAGGGGAGAGAGGGCCTCGAGGCGCTCGCGGCTGTCGTGGTTGCCAGCAATTACCAACGCCGGAACCCCCAGCGCGCGCAAGCCCACAAAAAACTCGAAAGCGGCGGCTTCGGCCTCGGTGGATACCACGCTGCGGTCGAACAAATCGCCCGCCACCAGCACCAGCTCGATGCGCTCGGAGCGCACCAGCTCCAAAAGCCGCTGCAAGGCCTGCCGAATTTCCGGTGTTCGCTCCCGTCCTTTGAGCACCTTGCCCAGGTGCCAGTCTGCTGTGTGCAGAATTCGCATGGGCTGATTGTACTTTACTGGCCCGTTGTGGGTAGGGTTATGCCAACCCCACCCGATGGCAGGTCAAAGCGCCTCGCCCCGGTGCTTCAGAAGAGGACTGAAAAAAAACGAACTGCTTGGGAAAGTTGCCCTACGCCACCACCAGGGGCTTTTCGCTTGGCCTTTCGGCCAGGGCGGCTTTGGTGCTCTCGATGGCGACTTCAATCATATCGTCGGTGGGTTCCTTGACGGTGAGCATCTGGAACTTGAAGCCGAGCCAGCGGAAGAACCTCGAGAGGGGGTCGTTGTGAACAGCAGAGTAGCGCAGCACCTCATACGAGACTGCCGCCACCACCGGGATCATCAAGAGGCGCGGGAAAATCCAGTACCAGGCCACCGTGAGGGGGGGGAAGAAGCTGTACACAAACACCCCCACCACCGCGGTAAAGGCGATAAAGCTGGTGCCACAGCGGGGGTGGTAGGCGGGCTGGGCCCGCACGTTTTCTACGGTGAGCTCGAGGCCCTTCTCGTGTGCCGCGATGGCCTTGTGCTCGGCCCCGTGGTACATGAAGAAGCGCTGCATATCCTTCATGCGGCCAATAAACACCAGGTACCCAATCAGGATGGCGGTCTCGAACAGGCCGGCCACCACATAGAACAGAAAGCGAAAGCGCTCCTCGTCTACCAGCAAGCCCGCCAGCCGGGCCGGCAACCAGACAAACAGGGCCAGGCCAATCAGCAGCGAAACTGCCAGGGTGCCGTACATGGCCGCCCCGGAGACTTTTTCGTCTTCTTCGCCGGCCAGCTCACCGCTGCGCGTGAGCGATTTGTAGGAGATGCTCATGGCATCCCACAGCGCCACCACGCCCCGGATGAGGGGTAGCCGGGCCCAGGGGTATTTTTTGGTCAGGGCCTCTTCCTCGTGGCGCTCTACGTGAATCTGACCGTTGGGCAGCCGTACCGCCAGCGCCCAGGCATCGGCGGCCTTCATCATGACCCCCTCGAGGGCGGCACTGCCCCCCAGGGCGGCCTGATTTAGAAAAAACCCCAGCTTGCGAAAAAGTCCCATACCTGGCAATGCTACCTTCATTCGAACCATATTAGCGCATTCGAGCAGCAGCACCACAGAAAGATATGAGAAAGGCGGGTGCTTACCGCAAAATGGCCCGCACCGGTGCGGCCTCGGCCCCCTCGAGCCGCAGCGGCAGTGCAATCAACTCATATGGGCCTGCAAGCACCCCCTCCAGGGCCAGCCCTTCCAGGATGTAAACCCCGGCCTGGGCAAAGGCCTTATGGGCGGGCAGGTCTTTGGAGGTGAGGGGGTCTACGCTGGGGCAGTCGGTTCCGTAAAGCCGGACTCCCCTCGAGGCCATGTGGGCCACTGCTTCCGGCTCAACGTGCATGAAATGGTGGGGAAAGGCGGGCCAGTTGTTGGGCTGTCCGGTGTAGAAGAGGGTTCGCTCGGCCAGCTCGACTTTTTGCAAAAAGTCCACCGACAGCGTTTCCTGCCCCCGTGCATCCACCACCCGGCAGGGGCCGACTAAAACTGACAAAGGCACGCTTTCCAGTTTTTCGCCCGTGTCCAGGTAGTGCCAGGGGGCATCGAGGTGGGTGCCCAGGTGGGTGGTGGTGGTTAGCTTCCCTACGTTTACACTGTTGCCGTCAGCAATTCGAGAGACCAGTTGGTAGCAATACGGGGTATCGCCCGGCCAGACCGGAACGCCGGGGTAGATAGGGCGGGTGATGTCAATCATGGCCCAATGATACGCAACACCTGGTGCTCGAGGGCCTCCACCGCCTGCCGGAGGCGCCACTGCGACTTGTCGCGCACCCCGGCCAGGTTGGAAACCGCCCGCAGCTCGGCCCCGGCCAGCCCCAGCCACAAGCAGCTCTGGGCGAAGGCCGCACCCTCCATGTTCTCGAGCTCGGCCTCCCATTTGCGTGCGAGCTGCCGGGCTTCGCTGGGGTTCTCCGAGACCAGGTCGCGGGTGAGGAACTGCTTGGCGGGCAGGCCCAACTGCTGTTTTAGCTCGGTGGTGAAGGCTTTATCCAGGGGAAAGCGGTTGTGGTAGGGCTGGCCCCCCACCACCAGGGTAGGAAAGCCCATCCCCTTCATGCCGCCGTCCTTGATGCCCAGGTCGGCCTGGATTTCCCGCTCGGCCAGCGCACACTCGCCCAGTGCCAGCCCTGCATCGGGGTAGGCCCCGGCGATGCCAAACAGCAGCACCCGCTCGAACCTGCGCCGCTGGGTAAAGGCGGCCAGGGTAGCGGCGGTGTTGGCCTTGCCGATGCCGCACTCGAGCCAGACCCAGCCCTCCCCGCGCAGGCCAGCCCGTCCGTGAAAGCTAAAAGCCCGGCCCTTCAGGAAAGGGGCCTCGAGGCGCGTAGGGGAGAGTAGGAGTAAGGAGCTGGCTGGCATACCCAAGGTTTCATTAGCTTAGCAGTCTAGTGCCCAAGAAGTGGCATTAGGCCAGGATTACCTGGTCCCGCCCTGCCTCCTTGGCCCGGAGGAGGGCGTAGTCTGCCTTCTGGATCCACTCCTCTAGTTGCACTGTGTCCTGGGGCACCTCCCCCCCCGCCACCCCCGCAGAGAGGGTGAGGGGGTGGGGAAGGGGATCTACCCGTTCGGTGCGGAAGCGGTAGCGGATGCGCTCCACCACCTCCTTGACCGCCTGGCGGTCGGCCCCATAAAAAAAGAGCAAAAACTCCTCCCCCCCATAGCGCACCGCCAGGTCCTCCCGGCGCACGCTGGCCTGGATGATCTGCCCCAGGAGCCTAAGTACTTCGTCCCCCACGGGGTGGCCGTAGGTATCGTTCACCCGCTTGAAACGGTCTATGTCCAGCATGACCACGCCCACCGGAGCCCCGTAGCGCCGGGCCAGGGCCAGGAGCTTGGGGAGTTCCCTTTCCAGCCCCCGCCGGTTCAGAAGCCCGGTGAGGGGGTCGGTGAGGGCTTGGACACCCCACTCCACCTGTTTGAGCACCTGCCGGATGCGCTCCCCCAGAAGGGCGAGGAAGCTGGGAGGTACTTCTTCGCAGGGAAGCACCTTCAGGTACAGGTAGGCGGTGTCTCCGTTTAGGGGGATGGGAAGGGCGTGGGGGGTGGCTTCACCCACCAGGCCCCTCCGGCTTCGCACCTCGAGGCCCACCGCCTCCGGCAGGAGCTCCCGGGCAGCCTCCAGGGCTTGCAAGAGGACCGCCTCGGGGCTCAGGGTCTGGGTGATGTTGGGGGAAAGCCGGGCCAGGGCCTCCAGAAAGCGGGTCCACCGCCTGCCCCTTGCCCAGGCCCGGCGCCACTCCAGGTGGGCGGCATAGAGGAGGCCCAAGGCCCCCACCAACCCCCCGTAAAGGGCTAAAAGCCGCACCCCCCAGGGGGTGGGGTCTTGCAGGAGCGTGGCGGGCATCAGGAAAAGGCCCCCTAGGGCCAGGGCCTGGGGGAAGAAGAGGGGAAAGGCCTTGCCCTCCATGGCCACCCCCAGGGCCAGGAGGAGGTAGCCAAAGGTCCAGAGGAGGTGAAGGGGGTGGCCGGTGGGGTAGCCGGCATTGGCCTCAAGGTGGGCGTAGGCCATATCCGCCATCAGGACAAGGAGCACCCCTACGCCCCAAAGGCCTTGCCCTGGGGCGAAGCGCTCGGCAAAGAGAACTTCTATTTTGGGAAGCAGCAGGAGGAGGAGAATGGCATTCCATACAACGTAAATGCGGTCTACGCCTAGTTGCGGTTGGAACACAGAGGCGATCCCCAAAAGGGCCAAAGGCAGCAGGAGAAGGGTGAGCCTTGGAGGCCTTCCCGGAATCTTAAGCAGGCCCAGGGTGAGGGCGGCGTAGCCGATTAGGTAGGGGAACTCCAGGTATAAGAGGTTTAAGCTCCGGGGCAGATTGCCCAGGTCCCCGATGGTCCAAGCCAGATCCCCCAGGCCCCAGAAGGCGAGGCCCAGGCCAAAGGCCCTGTTTTTCCGCTGAACCAGGAGATAGGCCCCGCTCCCCAGGGCCACCAAGGGGGTGAGGAAGCGCTCGCTCCAGGGGGCGGTGGGGGGAAATAAGCCAAGAACGAAAAAAACGGCAACAGAAATAAAAAGCGGCCAATAGGGAACCACATCCCCAGTTTAGCCCACGCCCCTAAACCCCCTGGTTTATTTACTCTACGGGACACGTGGAACCCCCAATTCGGGAAAGCCACCATGTTCCCCCAAACTGCGCCAACAGAAGACGCCAAGCGGGGTCGTGCTCCATCAGCGGGGACCATAGCCCAACAACACCGCATTCGCACTCTTTATAGACGTTGGCTCCCAGATGGGAGGCAACTGTGCTGTACAGGACAAAGCAATTAAGTTGTGATACCGGATTCAAAAAGATAGTCTTCAAACAAAAATCCCAAGAGGCTATCTTTTTGAATC
>NZ_JBEVAL010000027.1:0-33967 GCF_051297115.1 Meiothermus cerbereus | reverse complement strand
GGCCTTCTCGATTCTGTTATTACCGAAAGTTCTTGATGGTTTACGATCGGCTTCTTAGCACACCCTAGGGGTGGGAACCAGGTGCTGAATTAAGGGCTCCGCAACCGCAGCCGGAATCCGCACCGCCTTGCCCTGTGCGTCCTGGCAGAGGTGGCGGGTGAAGCCTTCGGCCAGGAGGGTCTGGCCCCTCCAGACCCGGTACTGGTAGCGCAAGGTGCGCGAGGAAGCCTCGCAGAGCCAGACCTCGACCTCCACCTGCTCGCCGAAGCGGGCTGGGTAACGGTAGGTCAGGCCCAATTCCACTACAGCAAAAGCCAGACCCTGGGACTCGATCTGGGGATAGGGCAGACCGATTTGCTCGAGCCACTCCACCCGTGCGGCCTCGAGCCAGACCACATAGCTGCTGTGGTGCACCACGCCCATGGCGTCGGTTTCGGCATAGCGGACGGTAATCGGTAAGCGTACCCTCATACTAGCTGGCGTTTCCCAGGCGCGCTACCAGCGCCACCAGTTCCGAAGAAACCGGCTCGATGAGCTCGGCGGGGCCTTCCACCATCACCCGCACCAGCGGCTCGGTGCCAGATGGGCGCACGTTGACCCGCCCCTGGCCCGAGAGCTTTTGTTCGGCCTCCTGGATGGCCTGGTGCAGCTCGGGCTGCTGCATGACCTTTTGCTTGTCCGAGACCCGCACGTTCTTCAAAAGCTGGGGGTACATGGGCAGGGCCTCGTACCACTCCGATAGGTCGCGCCCCGACTCGCGCATGGCCCGCAGGGTCAGAATGGCCGTGAGCATGCCGTCGCCGGTGGGGGCATGGTCGAGGAAGAGCACATGGCCGCTCTGCTCCCCGCCCAGGGTCAGGGCCGAGGCCTTGAGCTTCTCGTAGATGTAGCGGTCGCCCACCGCGGTGCGGTAGAAGCTGATACCGGCCTCGCGTAGCTTGACCTCGAGGCCCATGTTGCTCATCAGGGTGCCCACCACCCCCGGCTCGCGCCGCACCAGGGCGTTCAGGTAGAGCACGTGGTCGCCGTGAAACTCGCGCCCCTGCCGGTCCACCAGGATGGCCCGGTCGCCGTCGCCATCGAAGGCCACCCCCAGATCAAAGCCCATCTCCACCACCTGTTGGCGCAAAAACTCGGGATGGGTAGAGCCGCAGCCTTTGTTGATGTTGCGCCCGTCGGGGGTGTTGAACATCACAAACACCTCGGCCCCCAGGCGCTGAAAAAGCCGGGGGGCCAGGCGGAAGGTGGCACCGTTGGCGGTGTCGAGCACCACCTTGAGGCCCTCCAGGCTGCCCCCTTTCGAAGATAGAAAGTCCAGGTACATCCGCTCGGCCTCGCGGAAGTCGGAGACCGTGCCGATGCCATCGGTCTTGAACTCGCGCTCGAGCAGGCCTTCAATCTCTCCCTCCACCTCGTCGGGCAGCTTATTGCCGGCGGCGCTGAAGAACTTGATGCCGTTGTCCTGGAAAGGGTTGTGGCTGGCCGATATCATCACCCCGGCGGTGGCCCCCAGGGCCTTGGTCAGGTAGGCCACGCCGGGGGTGGGCAGCACCCCCAGGTGCTCGACCCGCACACCCTGCGACATCAGGCCCGCGGCCAGGGCGGCCTCGAGCAGGTCGCAGGACTGGCGGGTGTCCTTGCCCAGCAACACCACCGGCTTCTTCTGGGCGCTTTTGAAGTAGGCCCCCGCCGCCTGACCTAGCTTGAGCACAAACTGCGGGGTAAGCGGCGGCTCGCCCGCCACCCCCCGCACGCCGTCGGTTCCAAAGTATCTGCGTTCCATCTTGCACAGTTTATACCTACTCCGAAAGGTATCCGGTTCCCTTGTCGAAGGCCGCCTGGTCTGCCAGTCTGGGTGCATGAAAAAGCTAGCCTTCTTGTTGCTGCTAGGGGGCCTGTCGCTGGCCCAGCCACAGGCAGGAACCTCACCTTTTGTGGATGTGCCCCCATGCCACTGGGCCAGAGCGGCCATCGAGGCCATCGCCCGCCCCGACCCCAGCGCACGTCCCCAGCCCTCGGCGCTTCTGGCCGAGAACGCCCTGCGGCAGGTTTTCGAGGGCCTAAAGTGCAACGACCCGCTCTGGAGCGAGCGCTTTTTGCAAAACCCCGCGCCTGGTTTTGGACGCACCGGCATCGCTTTGAACAGCTTCGAGCTCAGCGGTATGCAAACCCGGCTCGCGGGCCACCAGGCCACCCTGCGCTTCAGCCTGGTGGCGGTGCTGGACGGTAGCCCGGTGCGGCGTAGCGGCGAGGCCCAGCTGGTGTTTGCCGAGCAGGGCTGGAGGGTGGTGTATACCAGCCTGGTTAACCTGAACCTGCCAGTATTTCCGCGTTAGCCAGACCCGCCCTCTGAGCCAGCCAGGCCTGAAACTCGGCCAGGCCCCGCCTGAACATACCAGCCCGCCTCTCCGACTTCCTGCCCCGACCGCCTTCAACCGGAACCAGCCCCCAGTTGGCGTTCATGGGCTGGAAGTTGTCGGGGTTGGCGCTGGCCAGGTAGCGCACCAGGCCACCCAGCATGGAAGCCTCCGGTGGAACCAGGGGTTCTTGACCCTGGGCCAGGCGGGCCGCGTTTAGTCCGGCTAAAAAGCCTGTAGCGGCGGACTCGAGGTAGCCTTCCACCCCACACAGCACCCCCGCTACCAGGAGCTTCGGGTGGGCCCGAAACTGAAGGGTGGGCTCGATCAACCGCGGAGCGCACAGGTAGGTGTTGCGGTGCATGACCCCGTAGCGCACGATTTCGGCGTTTTCCAGACCGGGAATGCTCTGCACCAAAAGCTTCTGGTCGCCCCACTTGAGGCCGGTCTGGAAACCCACCAGGCTCCACATCTGGCCGCGCCGGTCTTCGGCCCGTAGCTGCACCACCGCATAGGGCTCTTGGCCGGTTCTGGGATCGGGCAAACCCACCGGCTTCATGGGGCCAAAGCGGGGGGTGTCGTAGCCACGGCGGGCAATTTCCTCGATGGGCATACAGCCCTCAAAGAACTCGAGCTTCTCCCACTCGTGGGGCGTGTGCTGGCGGGCCTGGCTCAGCACCTCGTAAAACCGCCGGTACTGGGCCTCATCCATGGGGCAGTTCAGATAATCGGCGCTCTGCCCGTAGCGCCCGGCCCGGTAGACAATGTCCATGTTGATGCTCTCGCCCAGCACCACCGGTGCGGCGGCATCGTAAAACCCCAGGAACTCGCTGCCCAAAAGCGCACGCAGGTGCTCCGACAGAGCATCCGAGGTGAGCGGGCCGGTAGCCAGCACGGTAATGCCCTCCGCAGGGATGGTCGTTAGCTCCTCGCGCACCACCTCAATGCCGGGGTGGGCCTCCAGGGCCTGGGTAATTTCTTGTGAAAACCCCTCCCGCTCCACCGCCAGCGCACCCCCTGCCGGTACCCGGTGCCGCTGGGCAGCCTGCATGACCAGGGAGCCCGCGGCCCGTAGCTCGGCCTGTAGCAGGCCTTTGGCGTTGGTTTCCCCTTCACCTCCCAGGCTATTCGAACAGACCAGCTCGGCAAAATGGCCGGTCTGGTGGGCGGGGGTCATGCGGTGGGGCCGCATCTCATACAGCCGAACCTGTGCCCCCAGGCGGGCCGCGGTAAAGGCGGCCTCTGCACCCGACAGACCCGCTCCGATTACATTAACCTTGGTCATCCCTGTAGTGTAACCCAGGCCTCAGCGCCCACACATGCTTCAGTGGCAATATGTGTTTACACCAACTTGTATTCGTTCTCTTTCTACCGTGTGCGTAGCCTGCAAAGGGAGGTAGCTATGCGTTTCAGGGAGGAGCTGGTGCTCAACATTCTGGCCCCACGGGAGGCGGTCTGGGCCGCTTTGCAGGACTTCTCGAGCTGGCCGGGCTGGGCTAAGGCCATCAAGGAGGTCAGCCGGGTCGGCTCGGCCTGGCGCTTCAAGGCCCGAGGGCAGCCGCCGGTAGACCTGGTCTGGGTGGCCGAGGCCACCGAACGCCGCCCACCGGAGTTCCTCGCGTTCCAGAGCGTGCCGGGTATTCCGCACAACCTGGAAATTTCGGGATGGCTGCGCCTGAGCGAAACCGAGGAGGGGGGCACCCACCTCGAGCTTTTGCTCGAAGGCCACCCCCACTACGACAGCCCCCTGCTGGATAAGGCCGCCGACTGGTACGCGACGCTCTTCGGGGAACCCAACAAACTGCTCAAGGTAACCTTTGAGCAGTTCAAGGAACACCTGGAAAAGACGCACAGCCAGCGCGAGCTTTCCGCTACCAGCACCTGAAAATTCCAAAGCTCTACTGTCTTGCCAGCCGGCTATTGCTGTCAGCACGCTGCGATAAGAGATCCGATTGACTCACCGGGCACCGATGCGCTTTAGCTAGGGGCTTTGTTCGAGAATTGGGCTTGCCAGACCGGTCGCATGTGCGCTTTTCGCACCTGGCAGCTTTTTGCCGCCGTGCCGTAAGATAAAAGCATGGACAGACGAATACGGGTGCTTATAGCCAAGCCAGGACTCGATGGCCACGACCGTGGGGCCAAGGTTGTTGCCAGGGCTTTGCGCGATGCGGGGATGGAGGTTATTTACACCGGCTTGCGGCAGACCCCAGAGATGATCGTCTCGGCGGCCCTGCAAGAAGATGTCGACGCCATCGGGCTATCGGTGTTGTCGGGGGCGCACATGCACTACTTCGGGGAGGTGCGGCGGCTCTTGAAGGAGCAGGGGGCCGACGATATTTTGCTCTTTGGCGGCGGCATTATCCCCGACGAAGACGTGCCCTACCTGAAAGAGATGGGCGTGGCTGGGATCTTTGGCCCTGGAACCAGCACCCAGGACATCGTGGACTTCCTGAAGCAGGCCGCCCCCCAGCGCTGGGCTGCTCAGGGCTAAACCACCATCTGGACTGCCCAATGGCATGTTGCACAGCGGAGCGAAGATATGGCAACCTCACGCAAAACCACCAAGGTAAGCCGCAAAAAAACAGCCCCCAAAACCAAACCGCAGCCCGCGCCCACAGCCTGGGTCAGGGTGCCGGACCAAAGCGAGCTGCCGGAGGACGTAAGGGTCTTGTTTAGTAAGTTCAAAGAGAAAACCGGCTTTGTGCCCAATGTGGCCCGCAACTTTGCCCTTACGCCAGAGCACTTCTTGCGCTGGTTCCGCTACTACGACTTCCTGATGCGGGGCGAAGACCAGAGCCACCTGAGCCGCAAAGAGCGCGAGATGATTGCAGTGGTGGTCTCCGCCGCCAACGAGTGCGAATACTGCCTGGCCTCGCACTCGGCCTATTTGCGCGAAATCTCGGGCGACCCGGTTTTGCCTGATGTGCTCGCGGCCAACTACCGGCGGGCCCACCTGACCCCACGGGAACACGCTTTGCTCGAGTTCGTTCACCAGATTACGGTAGACTCCGCCGTGATGAGCTCGGCCGATGTGCAAATGCTGCGCACGATTGGCTATAGCGACGAAGCCATCTTCGAGGCAGCGCAGGTAGCCGCCATGTTCAACTTCACCAACCGCATCGCCAACGCCATGGGCTGGGTGCCCAACCAGGAGTACTACTACCAGCACCGAAGCAAGAGGGGAGACTAGCACCATGCAAGGCTTGAAGCCGTTTGCTTTGTGGGCCCTGATTGCGGTTCTGGTGGGGCTGCTGCTTTACCTGGCCCAGCAGCAGGGCTGGATTCCCGGCAGTTTCCCATACTGGGCTTTGGGTGTGGTGCTGATGCTTGCCCTGGGCTTTGCCAATCTGCTGGCTCGAGGGCCCCGCTAGCTACATGGCTAGGTTAATTGCCTGCACCGTACAAGCAACCGCCTGCTTTGCTTCCACAAGCCCAGCAACCGTAGGATTCAAAAAGATGGCCTCATAGAGCGCTCTTCGCAAATATTGAGCCGCTTGCAACTTGATTGCTTTGTCCTGCACAGCACAGTTGCCTCCCGCATGGGAGGCAACGTCTGTGAAGACTGCGATGAGGTTTTTTGTTGGAAGATTATCTTTTTGAACCTGGTATTGGCTCTTGTGCTAGATGTGAATCGGCTTGTCCCAGGTGGCCAACGCGGCTTCCTTAAGAACCTCAGCTAGGGTGGGGTGGGCGTGGGAAGCTCGAGCCAGGTCTTCCGAAGAGGCATGGAAAGCCATGGCCACGGCAGCCTCGGCAATCAGGTCGCCGGCCCTGGGCCCGATGATGTGCACCCCCAGAATGCGGTCGGTCTCGGCATGGGCCAGAATCTTGGCGAAGCCGTCGGTATCGTTCATGGCCCTGGCCCGGCCATTGGCCGAGAAGGGAAAGGAACCTTTCTTGTAGGGTACGCCCGCCGCTTTGAGTTCCTCCTCGGTTCGGCCCACCGAGGCGATCTCGGGGTGGGTATAAACCACGTTGGGAATGGAGTTGTAGTCCACGTGGCTATACCCCGTTACCATGTACTCCACTGCGGCATAGCCTTCTTCTTCAGCCTTGTGGGCCAGCATGGGGCCGGCAATCACGTCGCCAATGGCGAAAATGTTGGGTACCGCCGTCTGGTAGTGGGCGTTGACCGGAATCCGGCCCCGCTCGTCGGTGGTGAGGCCCACGTTTTCCAGGCCCAGCCCATCGGTGTTGGGCACTCTTCCGGTAGCCAGCAAAACCCGGTCGGCCACCAGGGGCTCGCCCCCTTCGTACTCCACAATGCCTTTGCCGTCTTTAGCGTAGGCTGCGGTTACGCGCACCCCGGTGCGAATGTCCAGGCCCTGCTTCTTGAAGATTTTCTCGGCAGCTTTGGCAATCTCACCATCCATACCCCCCAGGATGGTGGGCAGGTATTCCAACACCGTGACCTTAGAGCCGAGACGGTTCCAGACTGAGCCGAGCTCGAGGCCAATCACCCCACCGCCAATTACCACCAGGTGCTCAGGCACTTTGGGATAGGCGATGGCCTGGTCAGAAGTCGCCACCACGTCGTAATCGAGCGTGACCCCTTGGAGTGTGGCTACTTTGGAGCCCGTGGCAATCAGGATGCGCTCGGCCTCGAGTTCCTGCACCCCATCGGGCCCTTCGACCAGAACCTTGTTGGCTGCAACGATTTTGCCGTGTCCAAGGTAGCGCGTTACTTTGTTTTTCTTAAACAGGTACTCCACGCCCCCGGTATTGGCCTTGACCACTCTGTCTTTGTGGGCCATCAGGCTGGCCAGGTCGAGCTCAAGCTGGCCGATTTTTACCCCAACGAGCTGGTTATGCTTAGCTGCGTGGATTTTCTCGGTAGCGTCCAGCAAGGCTTTAGAAGGGATGCAGCCTACCCGCAAGCAGGTTCCCCCTAAGGCGGCCTCTTTTTCCACGCAGGCCACATCCAGACCCAGTTGGGCTGCCTTGATGGCGGCCACATAGCCGCCTGGTCCTGCACCAATTACCACCAGCTGATGTTTGGGCATAGTTCCTCTCAACGCACGGTTGTTATCTCACCACATTGCCAGGCCGACTAAATTTCCAAAGCCAGCCGTACCGGGTTTTCAATGAGTTCTTTGATCCGCTTGAGGAAGGTCACGGCCTCACGACCGTCCACAATACGGTGGTCGTAGGAGAGGGCCAGGTTCATCATCGGACGAATAACCACCGCGCCGTTTTTGGCCACGGGGCGCTCGACGATGGCGTGCATGCCTAGAATTCCCACCTGAGGCGGATTGAGGATGGGGGTTGAGTTGAGCGAGCCATAAATCCCGCCGTTGGTAATGGTGAAGGTACCGCCCATCAGCTCTTCGGGCTTGATTTTCTTTTCCCGCACGCGGGTTCCGAAGTCGGCAATAACGGCCTCGATCTGGGCCATAGAAAGCCGGTCGGCATCACGAATCACCGGCACCACCAGCCCTTCGCCACCACCCACCGCAATGCCGATGTCGTAGTAGTGGTGATAGACGATATCGGTTCCGCGGATCTCGGCGTTGAGCTGCGGGATTTCCTGCAGGGCTTGCACCACTGCCTTCACAAAAAAGCTCATGAAGCCCAGTTTGAGGCCGTACTTCTTCTGGAAGGCCTCTCCGTATTCCTTGCGCAGCTCCATCACCATGCCCATGTCGGCCTCGTTGAAGGTGGTGAGCATGGCGGTGTTTTGCTTGGCTGCCAGTAGGCGTTCGGCAATGCGGCGGCGCAGGGGGGTCATGGGCACCACCTCATCGCGGCGTTCACCCTTGCCCGCGGGGGGGCTGGGCGGCTTGGGTGCGGCAGGCTGCTGAGCAGCAGGGGCCGCAGGCGCGGCAACAGCCCGCTGCACATCTTCTTTGAGCACCCGTCCCCCCGGCCCGCTCCCCGGAATGCCGCTTGCCGGTAGGCCAGCCTGGGCGGCCAGACGCTCGGCAGCCGGCATCACCTTGCTGTCGGATGCTGCCGAGGCCGTGGCGGGGGCTGGCGCAGGGGTGGCCTGGGCCGGGGTGCTTGCGGTAGCCGCCGCACCTTCTTCCAGCAGGGCCACCACATCGCCCACCTTGGCCTGTCCGCTGGGGATGAGAATTTTTACCAGCCGACCGGCGACCGGTGAGGGCAGCTCGAGGGTGGCTTTGTCGGTGACGAGCTCTACCAGCGGTTCGTCCACACCCACCGCATCCCCTTCTTTCTTAAGCCACTGTCCGATTTCTACTTCGGTGATGGATTCACCAACTGCCGGTATTTTTAGTTCCAAGGCCATGTTGCCTCCATATCAAGGGTGCTGGCACCCAAACCTGTCCAAACTTTACTCCATCTACCAGGCTCGAGGTTCGCGGGAACACGAACACCCGGAAACCCAGTCCTGCTTATAACCCCAGGGCCGCTGAAACAAGGGCCTGCTGTTCTTTGTCGTGCACCTTCTTAGAGCCCACCGCCGGGCTGCTGGACTCGGGCCGCGCAACTACGCTCAAGGGGTGGCCAAAGATGCGGTCGCCGAAGCGGGCCCTAATAAACCACCAGGCCCCCATGTTGGCGGGCTCCTCCTGGGTCCAGACCACCTCGACCTTGTCGGAATACTGGGCCAGCGCTGCCTCGAGCTGCTGTATTGGGAAGGGATATAGCTGCTCCAGCCGAACAATGGCCACATCGTCCTTTTGGGCCGCACGGCGGGCAGCCTCGAGGTCGTAATAGACCTTGCCTGAGCACAGTATCACGCGCTTGATGGTGGAGCCGGTCGAGCCAGCAAGCACCCGCTGGAAGCGGCCTTGCGCTAGCTCGTCCAGCCGGGAGACGGCATCGGGGTTGCGCAAGAGGCTCTTGGGGGTCATCACGATGAGGGGCTTGCGCCAGGGGCGCACCACCTGGCGCCGCAGGAGGTGGAAGTACTGGGCCGGGGTGGTGGGGTAGGTGACCTGCATATTGTCGTTGGAGCAAAGCTGCAAGAAGCGCTCGAGGCGGGCACTGCTGTGTTCGGGGCCACCGCCCTCCATGCCGTGCGGCAACAGCAGCACAATGCCCGAGAGGCGGCTCCACTTGGCCTCAGCCGAGGCAATGAACTGGTCAATGATCACCTGGGCGGTGTTGACGAAGTCGCCATACTGCGCTTCCCAGCCCACCAGGGCCTCGGGCATGTCCAGGCTGTAGCCGTACTCGAAACCCAAAACCCCGGCTTCCGAGAGGGCCGAGTTGTACAGCTCCACCACTGCCTGGCCCTCGGCCAGATGATTGGCAGGAATGTAGCGCTCTCCGGTAACGTGGTCGGTATAGCCGCCGTGGCGCTGGGTAAAGGTTCCTCGCACCACATCCTGCCCAGAAATACGCACCCGGTGTCCCTCCACCGCCAGCGAAGCAAAGGCCAGCATCTCGGCAGCCGCCCAGTCCAGGGGGCGCTTGTTATGGCCCATCTCACGCCGCGCCTCTACAAACCGAACCAGCTTGGGGTGCAGGTGAAAGCTCTCGGGCAGGCGGGTTAGGCCATCCATGAGGGCCGTAAGCTTTTCTGATGGAACCCCGGTTTCGGGGTCGGGAACCCCTTCTTCGGGGCCACCCAGATAGCCCTTCCAAACGCCACCACCGGCAGGGGGGCGGGTGGGTGTGGGCTCCCGCCTGGCCCCCGAGAAGGCTGCCTCGAGGGTTTCCTGGTACAGCTTGGCCAGGGTGGCGCAGGTTTCTGGGGTGCACAAGCCCTCACGCTCGAGCTTGGCCTGGTAGCTCAGGTAAAGAGGCTTTTTGGCCGCAATGCGGCGGTACATGTCGGGTTGGGTAAAGCTGGGCTCGTCGGTTTCGTTGTGGCCGCGCTTGCGGTAGCCAATCAGATCGATAAACACATCGCGCTTGAACTCCTTGCGGAACTCCATCGCCAGGGCCACCACGCCCACCAGTGCTTCGGGGTCTTCGGCATTGACGTGGAAAATGGGGGACTCCACCATCTTGGCAATCTCGGTGGAGTAGCGCCCGGCGGTGTATTCGTGTGGTTCGGTGGTGAAGCCAACCTGGTTGTTGAGGATAATGTGAACCGCGCCCCCCACCGTATACGCTGGCAGCCCGGAGATGTTGAGGGTCTCCTGCACGATGCCTTCGCCAATGAAGGCTGCGTCGCCGTGCACCAGCAGCAACATGCCCTTTTCCCGCTTTACATCGCCAAAGCGGTCTTGCTTGGCGCGGGTGCGACCCATGGCCACTGGCGCCACAAACTCCAGGTGGGAAGGGTTGAAGTTGAGCGACAGGTGCAGCTTGCCGTGGGGGGTCTCGATGTCGCTCGAGTAGCCCAGGTGGTACTTCACATCGCCGTGGTAGCCTTCGGGAAAATGCTCTTCAAACTCCAGGAATATGTCCCGCATGGGTTTCTTGACCACATTGGCCAGCACGTTCAGACGGCCCCTGTGGGCCATTCCCATGACCACCTCCACCACCCCGTGCCTGGCGGCATTCTCCAGGGTAAGGTCCAGCAGGGGTATCAGCGATTCGGTGCCCTCGAGGCTAAAGGTCTTGGCCCCAAGGTATTTTTTTTGCAAGAACTCTTCAAACAGGGTTGCTTGCATGAGGCGCTCGTGAATTTTTCTTTTCTGCTCTGGGGTGGGCCGCAAAAACCCAGCCGCCAGGCGGGTTTCGATCCAGTTGCGCACCACCGGATCGTCGAGGTGGCCGTACTCGATACCCACCGTGCCACCGTAGCGGGCCTTGTACTGTTCCAGCACTGCTCGCAAAGTGGGGGCCCCCAGCTCCATAGGCACCGGCCGGTCGAGGTCGGCTTCGCTCAGGCCAAAAAAGCTGGGGTCAAGCTCCGGGGGCGTACGCCGCTGCCGATCCAGCGGGTCGATGCGTGCAACCAGATGGCCGCGCTCGCGGTAGGTACGTAAGAAACGCACCGCCTTCAAAAAAAACGAGGCCAGCTCGGATAGCGAGGCCTCGTCGGGCGGTTGTCGTTGCGCCAGGCCATTTCCACCGGCAGGCTCGCTTTGAACGTTCTGAAAATAACTCGCCCACTCGGCAGGGATGGACGCCGGGTTCTTCTCGTACTCCTGGTACAAAGCCTCGAGGAAAGCCAGATTCGAACTATCTATTGACCGTTCCATACTCACGGCTTTCTAGTCTACTAGGTTCTGCGCCGAAAAAACGTATCAACCCACCAGCCAATCGCTGCCCGGCCATCCCAAGCGCTTTTCTCAAGCCAGTCAAACCAGGCTCCGAAGGGATCGCCCTCACCGCGCTTGTTGTTGTTTTTGCTCGTGAAGGTGGGTTCAGGCCAGTGCATCGACCTGAGCGGCAGCCTCGAGGTCTTTCCGGGTTACTCCTCCCGCCGAATGGGTGACGTAGGCCACCCTTACCTTGCCCCACATAATTTCAAGACTGTCGGGGTGGTGGTCGGTTTTTTCTGCCAGTAGCGCCACCTTTACCGCAAAGGCCACGCCCTCGGCATACGAATCGAACATAAAGGTCTTCTCGACCCGGCCTTGCAGCAGTTGCCAGCCCGGTAAGTCTTGCAGGGCACTGGAAATTTCTCCCTCACTCAGCTTGTTGGACATAAGCTAGCCTCCCCCTTTACCTTACGGCCACGGAAGGCCACAAAGTGCAGCGCGATGCAACTTTAATGTGGAATAACCACCCCCAGAGACCGAACCCCAATTGCGCATAGCCAAAATACTGTGCTATACTCCGCGTTGGCGCCTTTTTTGGGCAGGTTTCCCCGAGCCTCTCAAGCAAAGGCAAATCACACGCTGCGACGGCGTTGGTAGGCGCTGGCGCAAAATGGAGATAGCTGTGTTCAAGACATACGTTCCTGAACCCAAAGAGCCCGGCTGGGTTCTGATAGACGCCGAAGGTCAATCCATTGGTCGGGTGGCCTCCAAAATCGCCGCCGTTTTGCGCGGCAAGCACAAACCCGACTTCACCCCCAACATGGCCATGGGCGACTGTGTGGTGGTCATCAACGCGGACAAGGTGGTTTTGAAGGGTTCTAAGCCCCGCACCAAGGTCTACACCCGCTACTCTGGCTACCCCGGCGGCCTCAAGCGCACCGTGGGGGCTGTGATGCTGGCCGAAAAGCCAGTAAAGGCTGTGGAGCACGCCGTAAAAGGCATGCTCCCCAAAGGCACCTTGGGCAACATTATGTTTCGCCGGCTGAAAGTTTATGCCGGCGCCAACCACCCCCATGCGGCCCAGAAGCCCGTCAAGATGGAGGTCGAATAATGGAACAGTATTACGGAACGGGCCGTCGTAAAACCAGCGTGGCTCGTGTGTTCTTGCGCCCCGGAAGCGGCAAAGTCGAAATTAACGGTATCCCCTTTACCGACTACTTTGGGGGCCTGGTGAAGGCCGTTACGGCCCTCGAGCCCCTGCGCCGGGTAGACGCCACCAGCCGCTTTGATGCCTTTATCACCGTGAATGGTGGTGGTAAAGCTGGTCAGGTCGATGCCATTCAGCTGGGTATCGCCCGCGCCCTGGTCAACTACAACCCCGACCTGCGGGCCAAGCTCAAACCTGCCGGGCTGCTTTCCCGTGACCCGCGCGAAGTGGAGCGCAAGAAGTACGGCAAGCACAAAGCCCGCCGTGCTCCGCAGTACAGCAAGCGATAGGCGTTGCTTCGCCAAGCCCCCGCCCTATGGTGGGGGTTTTTTGCTTGCTGCTAAAGGCGTATCCTGGGAAGCATGGAAAAAGCCGAACTAAAGCGCCTTGTGGATGCCAACGACTGGCTTTGGGAACAGTGGTGGCCTGCACTGCTGGCCCTATCCCCGGAACAGGCCCACCGGGAGGTTGGGGGCTCGTTCCCCAGCGTGTTTGCCACCACTGCCCATATGGTAGGGGCCGAAGCGGTCTGGCTAGGGCGGCTGCAGGGCAGCCCAACCGCCTCTTTTCCAGCTAATCCGGCAGACATGAAGGGCTTGCACGAATCCTGGCAGCGGCTGGCCTCTAAACGCCAGGACTGGCTCGCCACCGCCGACCCAAACGCCTGCATTACCTACAGTTTTTCCGGTGGAACCTCAACCAACACCGTAAGCGAGATTGTGCTTCACTTTTCCAGCCATGCCCACTTTCACCGGGGGCAACTGGCAGGTCAGATGAGGCTTTTGGGCCAGAAGCCCCCTTCGGTGCATTTGATTGGTTTTTTCCGGCTCTGATTTGCCGCTGGGATATCCTTTGTTGCATGACACTTACCTGACCAAAGTGCCGCTACACTAATAACTGATGTCGAAACTGCTACTGGTCGAGGATGAGCCCTCCGTGCGGATGGGACTCAGGCTCTCCCTCTCCAAAGTGGGACACCAGGTACTGGAAGCGGCCACTGCCGCTGAGGCCTGGGAAAAAATGGCTAGCGCAGATCTGGTCATCCTCGACTGGATGCTGCCGGATGAACCAGGGGTGCGTCTGCTGGAGCGCCTGCGCCGCGATGGACGCTACGAAAACCTGCCGGTGCTGATGCTGACCGCCAGGGCCAGCGAGGGCGACCGCGTAGAGGGTTTAACCCGGGGGGCTGACGACTACCTGACAAAACCCTTCTCCACCCCTGAGCTAATTGCCCGGGTACAGGCCCTTTTACGCCGGGTGGGCAAGAGCGGCCGGCTCGAGCGTGGGGCGCTGAGCCTCGATTTGGAGCGACACCAGGCCTTTTTGGACGGGCATAGCCTCGAGCTCACCCGCCGGGAGTTTGAGTTACTGGCTTTCCTGGCGCGGCACCCAGGGCGGGTGTATACCCGCGAAGAACTGCTCGAGCGGGTCTGGGGACAGGAGTTTTTGGGCACGGCCCGAACCGTAGACCAGCACATCGCCCAGCTGCGCGATAAACTGAACGAAGACCCCAAGGCCCCTCGCTTCCTGGAAACCCTGCGCGGGGTGGGTTATCGCTTTAGGGAGTACTAACACCGATGGAGGCCCTCTTGCACAGTGCCTGGGAGGCTGCCCACGAGGGGGTGCTGGTTCATGCTGAAGGGCGCGTGGTCTACCTGAACCCGGTAGCGGCCGAGCTGCTGGAGGTGGAGCGGGACAAAGTGGTGGGCCGGTCGTTGTTGCTGGCTTTGCGCGACCACAAGCTCGAGGCGGTGGCCCGAAGGGGCGGTGAGGCCACGGTCGAGACCCGCAGCCGTACCCTGTGGGTCCGGGCTATACCGGGGGTGCTGCTATTGTGGGACAGAACCGAAGAAAAAAACCGCCTGGAGGCCCTCGAGGAGTCCAGCAGGGTACTCGCGCACGAATTCCGCACGCCGGTGGCCGGTATGCTTTCCCTGCTGGAAGCTTTGCAAGGCGGTCTGCAGAGGGCCCAGGCCCAGGAAGCCCTGCAGTTGCTTTACCAGGAAACCCAGCGCCTGCGGCGTCTGGTAGAAGACCTGCCCCTCCACCGCCGCCCCTCGCAAAATAGAACCTTTGCCCTGGAAGAGCTACAGAACCGCCTGGAGCGTTTTTTGGCACCCCAACTGGCGCAAAAATCGGCCTGGATTCAGTGGCAGATTCCACATACGGTCTGGGCCAACCCGGACGCGGTCTACCAGGCCCTGCTCAACCTGCTGGACAATGCCCTAAAATATGGAACAGGCCCGGAAATCGTAGTGCTAAGTGGACAAAACAAGGAGGGGGTGTGGCTCGAGGTTCGCAATCAAGGTCAGCCTCTGGTGGACTTTGAGCGCCTTTTCAGGGCCGGACAGCGGGGCATGCATGCGGCCAATGTCCGGGGTACGGGCCTTGGGCTGGCCCTGGTACGCAGGCTGGTCGCAGGCTGGGGCGGCACGGCTTATGGGCGGGCGCTTGAGAACGGCAATGCCTTTGGCCTTACCTTTCCCCTCTATACTGGGGGGGCTTCCCAGTCGTCCGATAGCTCAAGCCCTCGCGTAAACTATAAAAATGGAGAGTAAGTATGCGTGAAATTCTTGACCGAGAACTGAACCAACTGACTGAGCAAACCATCCGCATGATCTCGCTGGTGCGGGAGATGGTGGAAAAAAGCGCCAGGGCGTTAAGCGAACAAGACCCCCAGCTGGCCCAGGAGATAATTGCGCAGGACGCACAAGTAGACGCCATGGAGCTGGATATCGAGTCCAAGACCATTGCCATCATGGCTCGACAAGGGCTGGTGGCCTCCGATCTGCGCTTTGCTTTTACCATCATCAAGGCCCTTACCGACCTCGAGCGGGCCGCTGACAATGCCGCTCACGTGGCCGAGGACGTGATCGTGCTGGCAAAAGAGCCTCCTCTGAAAAACTACATCACCCTGCCCGATATGGGCCGTCGCCTGGCCCAGATGCTGGACCTGGTTTCCAAGGCCATTGCCGAGCGCGATATTGAGGCGGCCAAGGAGATATTCCGCCGCGACGATGAAATCGATGCCCTTTACGAAGAGGTTTCGCGTGAGCTGCTAACCTACATGATGGAAGACCCGCGCACCATCACCAAGGCCCTCACCCTGGGGCGTGTGGCCCGCAGCTACGAGCGGCTGGGCGACCACCTCGAGAACATCTCTGAGCGCATTATCTACTGGCTCACCGGCAAGATGGAAAAAAAGCCCGAAGACGTGTTTTAGGCAGCCGGACAGTGGGCTGGAGGCAACCTCGAGGGTATTGCTACCCCGTCAGGGACACAAGACCCTAGAGGGCGGGTTTAGGGTATTGCACAGAGCGAAAGCCCTGTGCCGTATTTTCCCATGCGCCCTAAGGAGGTTTCCTATGTTCAAAAAAATCTTAATCCCAATGGATGGTAGCGAATTTGCCCAGGATGCCCTCGAGCAGGGGTTCGATTTGGCCAGATTGTCTGGTGGGGAGGTTACCATACTGTACGCCATCGAAAACCCATATGAGCTTGTTCCGAGCTACGCCACACAGCCACCCGAACACCTCGAGCAGCAGATGAACGAGCATAAGGCCCAGGCCAGGCAGGTCTTGAACCGAATATCGGCAGAAGCGGAATCCAAGGGGATTCGCACCCGAACTGTGATTGTTGAGCAGCACCCAGTTCCGGCTATTCTGGAAGCAGCCAAAGAGCATGACCTGGTGGTAATGGCCACCCACGGACGCAAAGGCATAGACCGGGTCTTGATGGGCAGCGTAACCGATAAAGTGTTGCACAACTGCTCGACTCCAGTTTTGGTGGTTCGGGGCACGCCAATGTAGCAAAGGCTTAAAAGGGATTGCTGTTTTCTTTCTGAAAAACGCCCCTGGTAAGGCTAGGCTGAAAGACCAGCCTTGCCTTTTCATGGGTTGCTTCATCCTGTAGACTTTTGCTTTGGGTAAGAGGAGGAACAAATGATTAGCGTAACCGACCTTCGCAACGGAACCAAAGTAAAAATGGACGGTGCCCTCTGGCAGTGCATAGACTACCAGCACCAGAAAATCGGACGGGGTGGCGCCAAAGTGGTGGCAAAGTTTAGGAACCTCGAGACCGGAGCCACCGTTGAACGTTCGTTTAACTCCGGTGAAAAGCTCGAGGACATCTACGTCGAAACCAAAGACCTGCAGTACCTTTACCCCGAAGGCGACGAGCTGGTGTTCATGGACCTGGAAACCTACGAGCAGTTCCATGTCCCGCGCGACATTTCCGATGCCACCAAGTTTCTCAAAGAGGGCATGACCGTGCAGGGCGCTATGTACAACGGCCGTCCGCTGGACATTACCCTGCCCGCCTCGGTAGAGCTCAAGATAGTCGATACACCCCCAGGCGTGCGCGGCGATACGGTGTCGGGAGGCACCAAGCCGGCCACCCTCGAGACCGGCGCAGTGGTGCAGGTGCCACTATTTGTCGAGAACGGGGAGGTTATTCGGGTAGATACCCGCAGCGGTGAATACCTTGGCCGCGCCTGAGCCAGGCCCCAGGGTACTTTCTCGAACACTTGCCTTTGGGGGCAAGTGTTTTTGATGCAATACCGGCTTCAGAGATTCTCAGTGCTTCTAGTGCGGTCTTCAGAAAGAATGGTGCAGTCCCAATCAGGAAAAGGACTGTTCCGGTTTTTGCCGCTGATATGAAATCTTGCTGGATGGTTCCCCTGATGCAGAGCGCCTGAGCGATAGCGCCCGCCAGGGCGATTTTGGCTTGCACCCCTGGTGAAGGGTAAAACCAGCCCCGTGGCCTTATACTTCTATAGGCTACAGTTTATGAAGCTATAGATCAGCGCTGTTTCGGAGGCAGTCATGAATGCAAAGGAACTCAAGTCAATCCTCCAAGCCTTGCAAGAGCACGAAGTGGCCGAGCTAACCCTCGAGACCCCCGATTACAAACTTACAGTCAAGCGCGGAGGGGAGGTGCAGTACCTGGCCGCACCTGCGCCTGTGGTAATAGAGCCTCAGGCGGTGGCTCCGGCAGCCCCTGCCCCCGTCGCCGCCTCGAGCCCTGCGCCAGCCCCCGCCCAGGCGTCCGCACCCGCGCCGGCCCCCAAGCCCGAAGCGCCAAAGGAAGATACCAGCAAGTACGTTGAGGTCAAAGCACCCATTGTCGGTACGTTTTACCGCGCCCCTTCCCCCGACGCAGAGCCCTTTGTCAAAGAAGGCGATGCCGTCAAAAAGGGCCAGGTTTTGTGCATCATCGAGGCCATGAAGCTCATGAACGAGATAGAAAGCGAAGTATCTGGCGTGGTTCGAAAAATTATGGTGTCCAATGGGGAACCCATCGAATACGGCCAGGTGCTTTTCCTGATCGAACCCGCCTGACAACTACCGTGTAGACCAGCTGTGCATCAAGAGAAGGTTCTATGTTCAAGAAAATAATGGTTGCCAACCGAGGTGAGATTGCCCTGAGGGTTTTGCGGGCAGCCAGAGAGCTGGGGGTAAAGGTGGTGGTTGCCCATAGCGAAGCCGATAGCCAGTCGCTGCCGGTTCTGCTGGCGGACGAGGCCATCTGCGTTGGGCCGCCCCCTTCAGCCCAGAGCTACCTCAACATCCCCAATCTGCTTTCTGCGGCCATAATCTCCGGAGCTGAGGCCATTCATCCGGGTTATGGTTTTCTGGCAGAAAACCCCCAGTTTGCCGAGATGTGCCGTGATCATGGCATTGTTTTCATTGGCCCTACCCCGGAGTCCATGCACAGCCTGGGTTCCAAGGCGGGGGGGCGTGAGATTGCCGCCAAGTCCAGTGTGCCCACTGTACCGGGGACTGGGGTCTTGCAGTCGGTGGACGAGGCCCTCGAGGCTGCCGAAAAAATCGGTTATCCGGTGCTGCTCAAGGCCAGCGCTGGTGGGGGAGGCCGCGGCCAGAAGGTGGTGCGTTCTGCCGACGAGATGAAAACGGCTTTTGCCCAGGCACAGGTCGAGGCCCAGAACTACTTTTCCGACCCGTCCCTGATTTTGGAGAAATACATCGAGCTATTCCGCCACGTCGAGGTGCAGGTGCTGGGGGATGGCAAAGGCCATGTGGTGCACATTGGCGAGCGCGACTGCTCCATCCAGCGGCGCAACCAGAAGCTAATCGAGGAAGCGCCCAGCCGGCTGGAGGAGCCTCTCCGTCAGGAAATTCTGGCCGCGGCTGTGCGCCTGGCAAAATACGTCAACTACCAGGGTGCGGGAACGCTCGAGTTCATCGTAGACCCTGATGGCAACTTCTACTTCATGGAGATGAATACCCGTATCCAGGTTGAGCACTGCGTCTCCGAGATGATTTCTGGCCTGGATCTAGTCAAATGGCAGATCAAAATTGCGGCGGGGGAGCCTTTTACCCTCCAGCAAAGCGATATCAAACTCCACGGTCATGCCATTGAGTGCCGCATAAACGCCGAAGACTACGACAAAGACTTCCGGCCCAGCATTGGCAAAATTGAGACCCTGCACTTCCCCGGTGGCCCTGGCGTGCGGGTAGACTCGCACCTGTATGTGGGCTACAGCATCCCACCCAACTACGACTCCTTGGTCGCTAAGCTGATTGTGCACGGGGAAAACCGCGAAGAGGCCATTGCCCGTATGCGCCGGGCTCTGGCCGAAACCGTAATTGAGGGGCCAGGGGTCAAGACCACCGTACCCTTCCACCTCAAGGTCATGGACAATGCCTTCTACAAGCGGGGCGCTATTTACACCAATTTTGTAACGACCCGGATGGCCGACTGAGAACGGTGTCTAGGCGCGCCAATTGTGTTGTATTGGGCCCCCAGCAAAAAGGGCAAGGAAACATGCCCACTTTCTGTGTGGCGTACGCTGGAAGCGGCTCGAGCTGTAAGCTAAACCCCTAGGATCGGAAAAAGAAAAGGCTTATGCTACAGAGCTGGAGGGAGTTATGGAGAAAGGAACTTTGCGGGTCAAAACCGGATTCGCTGAAATGTTTAAAGGCGGCGTGATTATGGATGTCGTCAACGCACAGCAGGCTGAAATTGCCCAGGAGGCCGGCGCTGTGGCGGTGATGGCCCTCGAGCGTGTGCCAGCAGACATTCGTACCCAGGGTGGGGTAGCGCGCATGTCCGACCCCAAACTGATCAAAGAAATCATGAGCGCTGTCTCGATTCCGGTGATGGCCAAGTGCCGTATTGGGCACACCGTTGAAGCCCAGATCCTCGAGGCCCTGGGGGTAGACTTCATCGATGAGTCGGAAGTGTTGACCCCGGCAGACGAATCCTTCCACATCGACAAACATGCTTTCAAGGTGCCTTTTGTTTGTGGCGCTACCAATATTGGCGAGGCTTTGCGTCGTATCGGCGAAGGGGCCGCTATGATTCGCACCAAAGGTGAAGCCGGTACAGGCAACGTAGTGGAAGCAGTTCGCCATGCCCGCAGTGTTCTGGGCGCAATTCGCCAGATTCAGGCGCTCCCCCGCGAAGAACTCATGACCTATGCTAAAAACCACGGTGCACCCTACGAGCTGGTGCTCTGGGTGCACGAAAATGGCAGGCTGCCGGTGGTTAATTTTGCCGCGGGCGGGGTAGCCACCCCAGCCGATGCGGCCCTCATGATGCAGCTCGGCATGGATGGTGTTTTTGTTGGCTCTGGCATCTTCAAGTCGGGTGACCCGCGCAAGCGGGCTCGAGCCATCGTGCGGGCGGTAACGCACTACAACAACCCAGAAGTGCTGGCCGAGGTTTCCGAGGATCTGGGTGAGGCCATGGTGGGTATTAACCTGGACTTCCTGTCGGAAGAAGAGAAGCTCGCCAAGCGAGGCTGGTAACAAGTATTAATCTGGCGGACTCCCCTCAAGCAAAGGTGAGGGGGGTTTGACCTGGTTCAACCAGCACAGGTGTTACACAAAACGTAACGTTTTGATATATACTCGTAACACCATGCGAGCGGAAACCTTTGGAATGGTGATTTTCGGCGTTACGGCTTTGCTGGTCCTGATACCGCTCTGGCTGATGCCTGTGCTGAACCGTCGTCGCCAGGAACGCGAACTGCTTGCCTTGAACAAGATGCACCGCTTTGCGCTCAGGCACAACACCTTTGTGCGAAACCACCAGGGCCTTCGCTATGTGGTGGTGCTGGGCAAAAATGGCTTTTATTACATGCTGGGTGGCGAGTTTGTGCCACGGGAGCGGCTTCTGAAGGCGCTGGGCGAGGAGAATGAAAAGCACCTTCTCAAAGCGGAGCGTGAAGAGAGCCAGCATGGCCCAGCCCCAGGCCTGATTACCAGCCCTGCCTAGGCCGCGCACCGAGGGGTGCTTGTTGATTGAACGCCGACCGATAATCCCTGGTTGCTGGTAGGCTTGTAACATACTGCCGCTGTACGAAAACGAGAAGTGGATGCCCCCTTCGGGGCAGACCGCCGATGTCGCCGTTCACCAAGATAAGCAGATGTGCCTCACCGAGGCGATACGCTTGTCTGCGTTGCCTTTTCGATGATGTTTTACCTCGAGGCGCTGCAGGCGAATGTGTTCGTGACCAGAACCGGACCTCTACGGACTTGGAGCGATTGCTGCAAGAAAAGCTGTGCTGAATGACAAATGCGTACTGCTGAAGTGGTACCTTTGTAAGCTGGGTGCGGTACCATCATGGGCGTGAAAATCGGAGTTCTGGCAATTCAAGGTGATTTTCGTGAACACAAGCAGATGCTGGTGGCCCTGGGGGCCGAAGTGGTGGAAGTGCGTCTTCCCAGGCACCTCGAGGGCCTATCTGGGCTGATTGTGCCTGGTGGAGAGTCGACCACCATCGGGATGCTGGCGCGGGAGTATGGCCTCGAGGATGCGGTGCGCGAACGCCTCCAGGCCAGTAGCCTGGCCGTGTGGGGAACCTGTGCAGGGGCCATCTGGCTGGCCAAACAGATACCGCAGTACCCTAACCAGCCCCGCCTGGGTTGCCTGGACATTTCGATTCAGCGAAATGGCTATGGCCGCCAGGTGGATAGCTTCGAAGCCGACTTACAGATCAAGGGTTTCGATAAGCCCTTCCACGCTTTCTTTATCCGGGCCCCGCTAATTCTGGATGCGGGCGTAGGGGTGGAGGTTCTGGCAGAGCATAATGGCGACCCGGTACTGGTGCGTGCTGGCAAGCTCTGGGCAAGCACCTTTCACCCTGAGTTGACCAATGATCCACGCATTCATGCGCTGTTTATTGAACAGGCAGCAGGCAGTTCTCGTGAATAAATCTTTCACGAACTATTTTTATCGTGAAGAGTTTCACTAATAGAGGCACCTACGAAATCCCGAACTGGGTAGAATAAAGAGCCCTATGGCTGGACTCGAGAACCGCAAAGCACGCCACGATTACGAAATCCTGGAGACCTTCGAGGCCGGCCTGGCACTCAAAGGCACTGAGGTCAAGTCCATCCGGGCTGGCCAGGTAGACTTTACCGGCACTTTTGCACGGTTTCAAAACGGGGAGTTGTTCCTGGAAAACCTCTACATTGCTCCATACGAAAAAGGGGGTTACACCAACCACGACCCACGCCGGCTGCGTAAGCTGCTGCTGCACAGGCACGAACTCAACAAGCTCAGAGCAAAAGTAGAGCAGAAGGGCCTCACCTTGGTGCCGCTCAAAATCTATTTCAACGAGCGAGGAAAAGCCAAACTGCTGCTGGCGCTGGCTCGAGGTAAGCGGGCCTATCAGAAAAAAGCCGAGGATAAAAAGCAGGCTGTCCGGCGTGCGCTCGAGAGCTGGTAATTGTGGCAACTATAAAAACTTCTCGGGCTTGCGCTTCTAATCTGAGGCAGGTAAAACTGTAGCGACTGGACTGGGGATGCTGCGCATATTGATGGTTATAACGGTATTGCTGGGCCTGGGCTGGGCCCAGTACGAAAGCCGCTTATTGGTGGGGCAACAAGAGAGCCAGGCCATTTATCCTGGGGGCGCTGCAGTGGCCTTCGGCCCGGCCAAGTTTATTGCCGAGGCCCTGGGTCTTGGTTACCTCGAGGCCTCCGACAAGGTTTACCTGAGCCTGGGCAGCCGGGTAGCCACCTTCCCCATCAGCAGCCAGGGCGCCGAGGCGGCTCGGCTGCTCAATGCTTACAGCGCTCAGGGCGGCCTGTGGGTGCCGGTGCGGGAACTTGCGCGGGTGCTCGACCTGTACTACCGCAGCGACTATGGCGCTCCGGTGCTGGCGCTGCGTCCGGCCCGCTTGCTGGAGGTGCAGCGGGCTACCGTGGGCTCGAGTGAGCGCTACATCCTTCGCTTTGATCGGGACGTGCAGGTGCGGCTTCTGGCCAACAACCCACCCCGCCTGGCCCTGATTGGGGTTACAGAGGTGCCGGATGCACCGCCCGATTCGCCCATCAGCTTTAGCAAAGAAAACTGGGGCAGCGAAATTTACCTGCCCCAGGGCAGCGGCGCACCGCGCTTACTGTTCCTGCCCCGGCAGGTGATTGTAGAGCGGGGCCCTTCGGCCAGGCTGCCCCGCGTGGTGCTCGACCCCGGCCACGGGGGCGCCGACGCCGGGGTAGTGGTGGGCAACCTGCGGGAGAAGGACCTGGTGCTGATGGTGGTACAGCAACTGCAAAAGCAACTCCAGGGGAGGCTCGAGGTGGTCCTGACCCGCAGCGCCGACCGCGCCGTTCCGCTGTTGGCTCGAGCCCAGTACGCCTCTACTGCCCAGGTGTTTATCAGCCTGCACGCGGCTCCCGGCAGCCGGGTTACGGTGTTTAGCCACCCCGAGATTCAAACCCTGCGCCTGCTGGAAAAAGGGCGTGAGCTTTCGGCCCGCAGCCCCGCCGCTCAACGGGCTATTCTGGAGCGTTTTGTGGCGCCCCCCGGCTCGGCGGCTCGGCTTGCTCAGGCAATTTCGCAGGGCTTTGCTTCTGCCGGAATTGTAGCCAACACCAGCCAGGATGCCATGTACGTGCTCTCGATGGCGGGGGGCGCGGCAGTTTTGCTTGAAGTGGGTTTTGAGCAACTGCGCACCCCCGAGAACCGCGCGCAGGTGGCCGCCGTGCTGGCCAGGGCGGTGCGCGATTATCTGGGCCTGCCTGCCACCAGCGGAGGTGCCCGACCATGAAGCGAGTTCTGACGCCAGCCAATGTGCTGGGTTTGCTGGTGCTGCTGCTGGGAAGCTGGGCTTTGTGGGCCGTGCAGAGCGACAACGGCTCAAAGTCGCTCAACCTGCCCTCAGACCTCGACAACCAGGGCCCACGTACCATTCGACTGCACTTCGCCAAAGACACCGAGGACGGCCTGGTGGTCGAAGAGCGCACCATTCAGGTGGCCGAGGGCGAGTACACCTTAGAGCGGGTGCTGAAAGAACTGGTGCGGGGGCCACAGATTCCGGGGGCTGCACCGCTGGTTCCGGCAGGCACACCGGCCCCTACGGTTTTCTTGCGGGAAAACACGGCTTTGGTAGACTTACCGGCGGCCTATGGGCGGCTGGGCTACGGCACGGCAGGCGAAACTGCCCTGGTTTATGGTATGGCCAATACCCTGCTGGAGTTCAAGGAAGTCGAGCAGGTTAGGTTTTTGCTGGAGGGTAAAGAAGTAGAAAGCCTCGGGCACCTCTCGCTGCTGGATCCATTCAGGCGGGCAGGCCAGTAAAAAGCCTTATAGGCTGCACACCTTTGGCCCGGCCCACACGCTTATGAAGATTGAACGACTGATTTTGCAAGGCTTTAAATCGTTTGGCGAGCGTACCAGCCTCGAGTTTGGCCCCGGCATCTACGGCATTGTGGGGCCCAATGGCTCAGGTAAGAGCAACCTGGTCGAGGCCCTGCGCTGGGTGGTGGGGGCCAGGGCCAGAGAACTGCGGGGGGAGGAAGCCTTAGCGCTGCTGTTCCACGGTTCGGATGGCAAAGCCCCACTGGGGTTTGCAGAAGTCGGACTGGAGCTGGGGGGCAACGGTAAACGGGTTAGCCTGAGCCGACGCCTCGAGCGCGACGGCAGCAGCGAGGTGCGGCTCAACAACGCACGCAGCACCCTGCGCCAGATTGAACACGCCCTGATGGGAACAGGGCTTTCGCGCAGCGGGTATGCCATTGTGGGGCAGGGCGAGGTTGGGCAGATATTGCAGGCCGGGCCCGAGGTGCTGCTTTCGTACCTGGAGGAGGCCGCGGGGCTGCGGGCCGTGACCCAGGCCAGTAAAACCGCGCATGAACGACTGCAAAGCACAACCCTCGAGCTTCAAGCGCGTACCCAGGAGCTTGCCGAACGAAAAGCCTCGATCCTGGAAAAAGCCCAGCAGGCCGAGGCCGCCCGCAAAGCAGCCTCGCTGGCAGGGCGCAGCCTGGTGTTGCGCCGCAGCGTGATTGCGGCGCGCATTCGCGAGGCCGACCTGGAGGCCAAAAACGCGCAGCAAAAAGCCCAGGCCCTGGAGGGCGAACGGGCCGAAGTTGCCCAGCGCCTGAGCGAGCTCGAGCGCGAGAAAGTCCAGGCCCTCGAGGCCCTGGAGGCTGCGCACAACGCCCACAGCGAGGCCTTGCGGCAGGCCGAAGCCCTAAGCGGTGAGCTACGGCTGTCAGCGCAGGAGCAGGCATCGCTGGAGGGGCTGTTGCGCCGCCTGGCTGGCGACATCGGGGAAGGCGAGGCCCGCCTGACCCGGTTGCGTGCTTTGCCAGAGCCGACCGTCCCTGCTGAGGCGGAACCCACCCCCGAGGTGCTGCACAACCAGCAGCTGCGCCTCAAGGAACTGCAGGCCGCCATCCAGGCCGAGGAAAGCCGGCTTGCTTCGGCACAAAAGGCCTATGAGCGCTACCTGAAGGCCCAGGCCACCTACGAAGCGCAAAAGCTGGCCTATGAACAGATGCTGGCACAAAAATCGGCCCTGGAAGCCGACCAGGCCCGGCTCGAGGAAGAACTAACGGCCATACGGGCGCAGCTAGCCGCGGCCCAGGCCCGCGAGGGCGAGCTACGGACACACCTGAACGACCTGGTCAAGCAGGAGGGTCAGGCCAGCAGCGAGGCCCGGGCTGCCCGCTCTGAAGCCCAGCGCCTCGAGGCCCTGCTGCGCTCCGGCGCCGACCTGGCCGAAGGCCCCAAGCGGGCCCGCGAGTCGGGCATTCCTGGCTTGATGGGGGTGGTGGCCGACCTGCTCCAGGTTCCGGCAGGCCTGGAGCTGGCCATCGAGGTCGCCGTGGGGGCCCGCATGCAGTGGGTGCTGTGCGAGAACGAACAGGCGGCCCAGGCTGCGGTCAGGCACCTCAAACAGCAAGGGGGTCGGGCCACCTTTTTGCCGCGCACTTTGCTCAGGCCCCCTAAAGCCCACCGGCGCAGCTGGAGCGGCGAGGCCGGGGTGGTGGGGCTGGCCCGCCAACTGGTGCAACTGCCCCTGTGCCCCGAGGCCCTGCCCACCCTGCTGGGCGAGACCCTGGTGATGGAGACCCTCGAGGCTGCCTTAGCCCTGGTTCGCAAGCACCCCGACCACCCCCGCATGGTAACCCTGGATGGCGAGCTGCTGGAGACCAGCGGGGCCATCACGGGGGGGCGCTTGCAAAAAGCCGGGCAGATGCTGGCCCTGCGCCGGCGCTTTCAGGAGACCCAGGCCGAAGCCCTGCGCCACGAGGCTGAAGCCCAGGCCCTGCGCGCCCAGAGCGAGCAACTACGGGCCGAGCTGGCCGGGCTGGGTCTGGCCCAGCTCCAGCGCCGCCAGGCCGAGCTGGACTCCGAACTCAAGGCCATACGCTCCGGGCTCGCTCGCCTGGCCCATAGCCCGATGCCCCAGGCCCCCGCACCGGTCGAACCTCCGCAACCCGGCCACCTCCATGCCCTGCAGCGCGAACGCGAGGCCCTTGCTGCCCAGCTGGCCGCCCAGCGTGAGGTGGCTGCTCGCTGGCAGCGCTACCGTGAAGACCAAGAGCGTTATGCTGTGGCGCAAAAGGATATTGCAGAACTCGAGGCCCGCCTGCACCAGCTGCGAAGCGAGCAGGCCGAGTTGGGGCAGAAGCTTTCGTCTCTCCAGTCCCGCAAGGCTGGGCTCGAGCTGGCCCGCAACAGCCTGAACCTGCAGCAGCTGGAAAGGCAGCTACAGGCAGCCCGGGGCCGCGCGCGTGCGCTTTCCGAGGAAGAGACCGGCCTTATCACCCGCACCAACGCACTCCTGGCCGACCTCGAGGCCCTGCACCTGACCCAGGCCCGGCGCGAGGCCACCATCGAGACCCTGCAGCAGGAGCTGTCCGAGCTGCCCCCAGGCCCGGTAGAGGAGGGCTCATCGCGCAGCCTGGCCCGGGCCCTCTCCGAAACCGAGGCCGCCCTGGAGGCCCTGGGCCCCATCAACCACCTGGCCGAGCAGGAGTACGCCCTCCTGAGCGAGGACATCGAGCGGCTCGAGGTGGCGCTGGGGGAGTCCGAGGTGGCGGTACGGAAGCTCGAGGCCGAGTTACGACTGGTGGAGTCGGAATACCGGGAGCGAATGGAGCAGGTCTATAAGGTCTTCAAAGAGAAGTTTGCCCACTACGCCAGCGCCCTGCTGGATGCAGAAGTAGAGCTAAAGCGTTCCCAACAGGGCCTCGAGCTGATCCTGAAGCCCGCTGGTAAGCGCACGGTTAACCTCAACCTGCTCTCGATGGGCGAACGCACCATGGGCGCGCTGGCTTTTTTGTTTGCCCTTTCCGAAGTAGGGGAGGAGGGGGGTCTTCCCATAGCCGTACTGGACGAAGTAGACGCGCCCCTGGACGAAGCCAACATTCAGCGCTTTTGCCGCTTTTTGCAGCACTTCAAAGGCCAGACCCAGTTCATTCTGGTTACCCACCAGAAGCGCACCATGGAGGCCTGCGATGCGCTATACGGCGTCACCACAGAGAAGGGCCTGAGCCGGGTCTACAGCATCAAGCGAGAAGAGGCTCTGGCCTGAATTTGCCCGGGTCGGGCTACCTCGACCTCGGGCCGGCCTCCTCCCGCCCGTAGGGTAGCGGCACGTACTGCACGCTGGGTTTACCTCCACGCGGCTGAGGATACATGCCCATCAGTTCATAAACTTCTGTGGGCATCTCGGTGGAAACCCTCAGACCCATGCTGTGGGCCTCTTCCACACTAATGGGATAGTCGTGTGTCCAGGTTCCCTGGGAGAGCAGCTGGGCCAGCTCATCGCTTTTCTGCTCGTCAAAGTGCTTGCGTAACAGACCGGCAACGGTGCGCTTGACCTGGGTCAGGGCCTTGCGGGCCACATCGGCCATAATCAGGGTCTGGTCATCAATTTCGGCCACGGGCTTCTGCTCCAGAACCCGCAAGACGGAGGCCGCCGGATACTGCCCAAGCTGAGGATCAACTGGCCCCAGTACGGCGTTTGGATCCATCACGATTTCATCGGCAGCCAGCGCAATCAGGGTTCCGCCCGACATTGCGTAGTGCGGCACGAAAACCGTGACCCTGGCTGGGTGCTTCAAGAGGGCCTCGGCTATCTGCTCGGCAGCCAGCACCAGCCCGCCGGGGGTGTGCAGGATAAGGTCTATGGGCACGCTCTGATCGGTCATGCGGATGGCCCGTAAGACCTGCTCGGAGTCGTCAATATCAATGTAACGGGCAAAAGGAATACCTAGAAACGAAAACCCTTCCTGCCGGTGAATCAGGGTAATCACCCGGCTCTTACGTTTGCGCTCGAGGTCGGTAATCCGACGGGCGCGAGCAGCCAGCAGCATTTGCTGGTTAAAGTAAGGGCTCAGGGTCGAGAGAATAAAAAACAGCCAGAACAACTGAAAGAAGATTTCCATAGGCCTCCTTGTTAACGAAAGTAATACCAGTTTTCCCAAAACGGCGTAACCCTGTAATCACGCCGCGGTCGCATCCAGCTAGCCATCATCATACCGGCCACAAAGCCCCCCAGATGGGCCCACCAGGCCACGCCTGGCATCCCCAAAAGTGCATTGATGAGCTGTATGGTTGCCCAGTACCCCAGGTAGAGTGTTGCAGGCAGCCATAGCCAGAAAGCCGGGAACAGCCAGGTAAAAACATAAGCGCTGGGGAACGAGCGCAAGTACCCCCCAGTAACCCCGGAGATGGCCCCCGAAGCCCCCACCATCGGCACGAAGGGGTCGGGGGTAAGCATGGCCTGCGCTAGGGCTGCTACCATGCCAGATACCAGGTACAGCCCCAGGTAACGCCAGCTACCCAGCCGGCCCTCGAGGGCCGGGCCAAACACCCATAAAAACCACAAATTACCCAGCAGGTGCCCCAGCGAACCGTGCACAAACATGCTGCTCAACAAACGATAGCTTTGCCCCAAGGGGTCTTGCAGGAAAGCCGCCGGAATAAACCCAAAAATGGCAAAGCTTTCCTCAAAACCCCACGATAGCTGGAAATAAAAAACCAGACCACAAAGCAAAATAATGGCCTTGGTAACCGGGGCTGGCCCGTGAAACAGGAGTGAATCGCGAACAGGAATCATTTGCTCCGATCGTACCAGGAGGGCATAAAACGCATGAGCAGGCTACCCAGTGGAATCGAAATCAGTACCAGCAACACCGCCACCTGGCCCACCAATGGGTAACCCTGCTGCATGGCCATAGCCCCCAGAATCAGGTTGAACTCCCCTCGAGGTACCAGGTAGGCTGCCGCAAAAGTGCTACGCCGGACAGAAAGCCCCGCTACCCGCG
Source organism: Meiothermus cerbereus (assembly GCF_051297115.1). GTDB lineage: Bacteria > Deinococcota > Deinococci > Deinococcales > Thermaceae > Meiothermus > Meiothermus cerbereus_A. The sequence goes on along the minus strand of NZ_JBEVAL010000027.1, from coordinate 4,796 downwards.
CCCCTTTGAAGTTGAGGGGCAGCTTGACCAGGAGCGCCAGCAAACAGACGACCACCACTCCTGCGCTTACCGAATCCAGCAGGGTAAGGGCTGTAGCCCCCACAGTCAGGAAAAAGAGCGCCACCCCCAGGTCTCGCACCGAACCAAACAGGTGTTCCAAGCGCTCGCGCAAGCCTAGTCCCGCTGCCAACACGCCACAGATGAACGCCGCTACCGCTTCCGAAGCCCCAGCAGCGTGAAACAGTACCGCAGTGGCGCTTACCAGAGCAGCCCCCAGCAGCAACACCAGCTCGTCGGAAAGGTGTTGAAGCTGCTGATTGAGCCAGCGTCCGCCCAGGCGCAGCAACAACCAGAACAGGCCCGCCAGCCCTACCACCACTGCAAAGCTAAGGCCGGTTCCACCGTGTACCAGTACCAATAAAATGGTAATGAGCAGATCCTCGAAAACCAGCACACCCAGCACCACCTCGCTTTCGGGGTTGGCGGCCCGGCGCAAGTCGAGGATCAGCTTAACAATGACCGCGCTCGAGGAGACATACATCACCCCACCCAGCAGCAAAGCCCCTTTCCAGTCGAGCCCTGCTAAAAACCCCACCAGTATTCCCACAGGAAGGGCCACGGCGTCCCAACCCCCAGCCCGCATAACCCGACCCGACATCTGCTGCAAGCGGTCGGGGCCAAACTCGAGCCCCACCGAAAACATCAGCAGCAACAAACCCAAAGATGGGAGCGGCTCCAGACTTTCGGTGTCTAAGAACCTACCCAGCACAAGGCCTACAAGCAGGTAAGCTGCCAGGGGTGGGAAGTGCCAGCGATGCACTAGCGCAGCCCCTAAGCCCAGTAGCAAAGTGGCAATAGCAAATGCGGTTACCGATTCGTGCATGCTATCCAGTCATCTGTTTTCGCAGGCGTTCTACTGCCCCCCGCGGCCCGGCCAGAACCAGGGTGTCACCCACGCTCAAAGACAGTTCAGGGGATGGGTTGGGAATCAGGGCCTGGCCTTCGCGTAAAACTGCCAGCAGGTGGGCTCCTTGCTCCTGTAACTCCTTTACAGTGCGTCCCACACATGGTGCGCCCGGCCCCAACCTGACCCACTCGATGGTGTCCTGAGCCAGTTTGGTTTGGGTATCACCAATGGCCTCGGGGGCAAAGAGCACACCAGCCAGGATGGCCCCAAGCTCACGGGCTTCTTCATCGGTCAGGTCGAGCACCGCGGTGGGCTCATCCATGCTGCCTCTCTCGTAGTAATGGAGCTCCCTCGAGCCCGAGTGGTGAATGACGATGACCAAACGGTCTCCAGACCGAACCGTGACCACGAACTTACGCCCTACACCGGGTAAAACACTTTCTTCAACCCGCATGTTTTTTCTCCTTCCCATAGGGAAATGCAATAGCCAGGGCCCTGGCTCCAATCAAAGCCAGTATGCCCGAGCTCCACACCAGCACATCCAAGCCCTTGATCTCACCAGCAAACAGGCCCAGCATCATCTCTCGCAGCACAAAAACCACTGCTACTTCTACCAGTATTTCTGCCCGGATGCGGTCAAACTCGAAGTAGTCAACAAATGCCCGCACCAGCTCGATCACTACCACCAGCGATAAAATGTTGGTTACCAGGTCTTTGAGGCCAAGTCGCACCGTGGGCTGGGTGAAGGCCAGGCCGAGTTCCAATAGGGTACGCCCCACGCTCACCAAAAGTCCCACCAGCAGCGCTACCAGGGCCAGGTTGAAGATGATGCGGGTTACGATTTTGAAAACCTCGAGGATTCTTTGCTGGGTAATCATGGTACTAAAGTTTACCGTCACACAAAGCTCAATTCTCGAGCTGATCCACCACCTCAAAAAGCCCTTCCAGGTCCATTTTTGCGTAAATGGCGCTGGTATTAACGTTGGTATGGCCCAGCAGGCGGGCCGTTGCGTGCAGGTCGCGGCTTTTTTTGTAAAAGCGGGTTCCGGCGGTGTGGCGCAGCATGTGGGCCCCGTAGTAGTGCTGGGGAAAGCCCAGGTCGCGGTAGTGGCGGTTGAGAATTTTGCGCAGCGATCGGTCGGTCATGGCCCGTCCGCTGGCTTTGCGCCCACCCAGGTTTATGAGCAGGGCTTTTTCGCCGGGGGCCGCATAGGCCAGGCGCAGCCGGAGCCAGTCCTGGATTTCTTGCACCAGGGGCCGGGAGAGGGGAACCGAGCGCTTCTTACCGCCTTTGCCCGCCCGCACCAGCAGCAGGCGTTCGGACAGGCTCAGGTCATCCACCCATAAGTTAACCACTTCACTAATACGCAGACCGGCCTCGGCCATCAAGCGCACCGCCAGACGGTCGCGGCAGTTTGGTGGTTCGGCGCCCGAAAGGTGCTGTAGGAGTTTGTGGTACAGGCTTTCCGGCAGGGCAGGACGGCGCTCCTCGGGCGGAGTGGGGTCGCGGGGCGAGTGCACCTGGGGCAGCTGAGCCACGCTGGCCCACTCGAGCGCCCGGTAAAAGGCCCGCACGCCCGCCAGGTAGGTGGCAACGGAGCCGGGCTTGAGGCGCTGGTTTTCAGAATTTTCCAGATGTCCGCCGTGCAATTGCAGGTCGGCAATATAGCGGTCAAGGTCGTCGGCGGTAGCCTTCAGGATTTCCAGCGACTGCGTGTCCGACCAGGCCCAGGCCAGGTAATCGCGCACCGCCAGCCGGTAGTTCTCCAGGGTGCGCAGGCTCAGGGTGGCGCGCTTGCGGCCTTTTAGAACCAGGTAGGCCTCGAGCAGCTCGAGCAAGGCCGCCGGGTTGCGCTCATGGGCCGCTCGGATGGCCTCGAGGCGGCGCTTGGCCGGGTTGTGCCAGTTGGCTAACGGTATCAGCATGGCCCCAGTATACAAAATGCGTACTTAGGTAAATAAGTACGCATTTTATTTCACCCCAGTAACACCAAGCGCAGGCTGGCCCGGCAATACGAAAATACTGCGCCGGGCGGAAACCCACCCGGCGTACCTGGAATCAAATTTGGTAAGGGGCTCAATGCGTATGAAGGGTGCTCTGGCGAACCGGCGTGATGCTTTTTAGCCGATTACCACAGGGGTTTCTCCAGGCTTAGGCGCAGAAGCCCCTTCTGGGCCGTTACGGCCTCGGTCGGGCTGATAATAGCCAGCCCGCTGGGTTTTTCCAGGGCCACCTCGAGCACCAGCTTTTTGACCACCGGCTTCACCTGGGGTTTTAGCTCCAGGCCCGCTTCGGGGCTGTCCCACTCACTAAAGGCGATGTCGTCGGCCTGGTTAAGGTCTACCGCGTAGATTCGGCTCACTTTGCCGTCGTGTTCGTGCACCAGCAGCAGCCGGGGCTTGGGCCAGGCCAGACCCACCACACGGTTGCCGGGCGCATCGAGCAGGTAGGCATACTCGGCAAACAGGCCATCGGGATTGAGGCCCAGAAGCACCAGGCGAAGCACCACCGAGCCAGCAACCTTCGCGCAGTCGGGCAGGCACAGGGGCCGCCCGTTGATAAGCGCCAGGTAGTTGCGGCTTTCGTCCAGCGCCACCCCTCCCAGCAGGCCTTGCTGCACCCCGGCGGCAAAAACGGGTGGCAGGGCTTCACGCACCGCAGTCTGACCAATGGGGCCAAAATACCGAATTTTTTGGGTTTTGGGGTCCAGGTGCATGAGCTTTTGCCCATCCTCGAGCCAGGCCCAGCCCTCGCTGGAGACCATCACCGCTTCGTTCAGAGGATAAAACGCTTCCAGCACAGGTTTTTCCTCGAGCCGCAGCAGGCCGATAGCCCGCTGGTCGTTGTGTTTGAGGGTTGCCCAGACCCGGCCATTGCGCTGGGCTTGCCCCAGGTGCACCAGGCTGGCCTCGAGCTGTGCTTCCGACCAGGCCTCGGGCAGCGCCACAGCACTCAGGCTTACCAGGGTGGTGCCTTCCTGAACCACAGGGGGCTGAACAGCCTGGACACGGGTCAGGGGTTCTGCGCTGGCCTGGGGTGTGGGGCTGCTGGTTGACTGGGCTGGCGAAACCGCCTGTGCTGGGTTGAGCGCTGCCTGAGGCGCAGCAGTCAGCTGACCAATACGCCAGAGCGCTCGAGCCATCTGGTAACGGTTAACCGGGTCGCTTCCCCTAAAGAGACCATCGGACCCCAGCGGCAACACTTCCAGTGCGGCCACCCGTAGTACGGCTGCCTCGGCCCAGTGACCTGGGGGCAGGTCGTCGGGGCGCAGGGCCTTGGCCGGAGCCACAACACCCAGGTTCTGGGTTAATTTGTCCAGCACCACCGCCAGCTGATAGCGGGTTAAGACCGATGCGCCCCGGTAGGTTTGGTCGGGGAAGCCCTGCACCAGCCCCTCCCCTACCATCCTGCGAATGCCGGGCAAGGCCCAGTGGTTGGGCTTGACGTCCTTGAAGCGCACCTCGGCTTCACGTACCGGCAAGGGGCTGTCGGCCAGCACACGGGCCAGGGTGGTGGCAAGCTGGTAGCGATCCAGCGCCACCTCGCCCCGAAAAGCGCCCCCTGGGTAACCCTGCAGCCAGCCCCTTTTCACAACCTCGGCCACTGCAGGGGCCGCCCAGTGGTCGCTGGGAACGTCGAGGGGTAGGGCCAGGCTCCAGATCGTAACAAAGAACGTTACAAAAGAAAAAATCCTCATGAAGGGCATATTAGATTTACCTTAAAGATTTTTTTGTACATTTGTCACCAACTGCCGTTACGTGGTCTGGCGCCTCCAGCAGCACTAAAACCAAATCGGCATTTAGCGCTAAAGTGGCTTGTATTTGATAAAGTAACTCAAGTTGCCACCTAGACATTCCGAGCTAGAAAGCAAAAACTAAGGCCACTATG